>MUNB01000242.1 GCA_002154345.1 Streptomyces griseus | reverse complement strand
CGTTCGGGACCGGCGGCGAGCGTCGCGCCGTGCTCGCCGCCGGTCCCGAACGGGCAGCGGTAGTCCTGCGGGAAGGGCAGCCGGGTGACCCGTACGTCGGTGGCTCCGCCGGAGGCCGCCAGGGCGTCGGCGGTCATGCCGTGGTAGGCGCCGGTGAAGGTCAGCAGGCCGGTGCGGCCGGTGGCGGCGCGGACCAGTTTGAACGCGGCCTCGACGGCGTCGGTGCCGGCGGGGCCGCAGAACTGGATGCGGGCGTTGTCGGCGAACTGCGGCGGCAGGGTGGCGAACAGCTCGGTGGTGAAGGCGTCCTTGACCGGGGTGGCGAGGTCCAGCACGTGCAGCGGGGCGCCGGAGTCGATGACCTTCCGGATGGCTTCGAGCACGACGGGGTGGTTGTGTCCGAGCGCCAGGGTGCCCGCTCCCGACAGACAGTCCAGATAGCGCCGTCCGTCCGCGCCCTCGATGGTGAGCCCCCGGGCGCGCACCGGGACGATCGGCAGGGACCGTGCGTAGGTGCGGGCCGCCGATTCGCGCAGGGACTGGCGGCGGAGGATGCCCTCGTGCGCGGAGGGCGTCGCCACCGGTGCGGGTTCGGTCACGGACACGGCTCTTGATCCTCCTGCGGTAACAGTTGCGTTGCACGTCGGTACGTTTTCGCGCGGACGCACCAAGGGCGTGAACGCTGTCCTGGTGTCCCCCGTACGTACCAACGACGCCGTCCGCGATGGATCACGGGTAAATCGGAACATCCTCGCGGCGACGGAACCGCGGACCTGCCGCGTACCGTCACCATCGGCACCGGCATAGTGGGGGCCGCACAGCGGCGCGGAAGCACCTGCTCCGGCGCCCGAAGTGTCCGCAATGCAGCACGAGTACCGAGTGACGAAGTCCCAGGGGGATCACGAGATGCGACCCATTCGCCCGACCGATACCGCACGGCGCGGGAGGCGCGCACGGCGCATGCCCTCCTCCGCGCTCGCCGCGACCGCCGTCGCCGCCGTGCTGGCGCTCACCGCCACGGCGTGCGGCCCGGAGGAGGACAACGCGGGCGGTACGCCCAGCGCCTCCGCCGAACAGTCCTCCGACGGCAAGGTCACGATTCCGGACGACCTCAAGAACCGTCTCAAGGAACACGGGATCGACCCCGACAAGTGGCGGGACGGTGAGTGGAAGAACTGGGACAAGGACAAGTGGCTGCGTGAGGCCAAGGACTTCGTCAACCCGATCATCGACGGTCTGTGGGACCCGGACCGGATGCGCGAGGCCGACAAGCCCCCGGAGAACCCGGTCGACAACGACATCTCGGGCGACGACGGTGTGACGGACCCGACGCCGGCCCCGGTCCAGGCCGCCGGTGTCGCGACGCCGTACCACGACAACGCCCCGGAGTCCGGGAAGCTGCTCTTCGACGGCCCGCAGGGCTCGATGGTCTGTTCCGCGACCGTGGTGAAGGACCCGGCGAACCCCGGCAAGTCCAACATGGTGTGGACCGCCGGGCACTGTGTGCACGCGGGCAAGAAGGGCGGCTGGTACCGCAACATCGCCTTCGTCCCGGCGTACAACAACGACGGCCTGTCGCTGGACCAGCTGGAGACCGCGCCCAAGGAGAAGATCGCTCCGTACGGCGTGTGGTGGGGCCAGTGGGCCCAGACCTCCGAGCAGTGGATCGAGCAGGGCGCCGCGGTCGGCGGCCAGGGCGCGCCGTACGACTTCGCGGTGCTGCACGTGACGCCGGAGAAGGGTGCGGGCGGCAAGTCGCTGGAGGAGACGGTCGGTTCGGCGCTGCCGGTGGAGTTCAACGCTCCGGCCGTGCCGCAGATCACCGACATGACGGCCACCGGCTACCCGGCCGCGCCGCCGTACGACGGCCAGAAGCTGCTCCAGTGCAAGGACAAGCCGGGCCGGCTCTCCGTCTTCCAGGACCAGCCCACGATGTACCGCATCGGCTGCACGATGACCGGTGGCTCCTCCGGCGGCGGCTGGGTGGCGGCGGGGCAGGACGGCAAGCCCGCCCTGGTCTCGAACACCTCGATCGGCCCGGTCACGGCGGGCTGGCTGGCCGGTCCGCGGCTCGGCAAGGAGGCCGAGGGCATCTACCGCGCGGTGAGTGAGAAGTACGCGGGTCAGTAGGACCCGCCGCAGCATGTACGTCCGTGGCCCCCGGCAGTCGACTGCCGGGGGCCACGGACGACCGGCGGCCGACTCCGGCACCCGGCGTGACAAGCACATGACACAATGCTCGACCGCGCCCGCGCACCACCGCGCTTCCGCGCATCGTGCGCCCGCGCGCCACCGTACGACTCAGTTGGTTCAGGGGGATCTCTTCCATGCGATCGATACGTCCGCTGCTGGCCGCCACCGGCCTCGTCGCGGCGCTCACACTGACGGCCACGGCCTGCGGCCCGGACGAGGACGCCGCCTCCGCCGCCAAGCCGTCCGCCTCCGACGGGGCGGCCGACAAGGGCCCTGGCGGCGGCCTGGCCGGTGATCTGGGCGACGCCCTGGAGAAGCACGGGGTGGACCCGGAGAAGTGGAAGGACGGGGGGTGGAAGAACTGGGACAAGGACAGCTGGCTCCGCAAGGCCGAGGACTTCGTCAACCCGGTCATCGAGGGTCTGTGGGAGCCGGACCGGATGGCCTCGGCCGACGAGCCCGCCAAGACGATGGCGGCCGGTGACCTCTCCGCGGGCCAGGACGTCAGCGACCCGGAGCCCGCACCGGTGCGGGCCGAGCCGGAGAAGACCCCGTACCACCGGCACGCCGCCCCGGTCGGCAAGGTCTTCTTCGACTCCCCCAAGGGCTCCATGGTGTGCTCGGGCACGGTCGTGAAGGACCCGAAGAACCCGGGCCGGTCCAACCTCGTGTGGACCGCCGGACACTGTGTGCACGCGGGCGCGGGCGGTGGCTGGTACCGCAACATCGTCTTCGTGCCCTCGTACAACGACCAGGGCAAGAACGCGGCGCAGCTGCGGACCGCGCAGCCGCAGGAGATCGCCCCCTACGGCACCTACTGGGCGGACTGGGCCGCGTCCTCCGGCGAGTGGATCTCCGGCGGCGGCCCGACGGGCGGCGCGGGCGCGCCGTACGACTACGCGATCCTGCACGTGAAGCCCGAGAAGGGCACGAAGTCGCTGGAGGAGACGGTGGGCAACGCGCTGCCGGTCTCCTTCGACGCTCCGCAGGTCCAGCAGATCAGCGGCATGGGCGCCTGGGGCTACCCGGCCGGTCCGCCGTACGACGGTCTGCTGATGCACCAGTGCGTCGACCGTCCCGGCCGGCTCTCGATCGCCCCGGGCACCCCGACCATGTACCGGATCGGCTGCACGATGACCGGTGGCTCCTCCGGTGGCGGCTGGTTCGTCGCCGGTCCTGACGGGAAGTCGATGCTGGTGTCCAACACCTCGATCGGCCCGGTCACTTCGGGCTGGCTGGCCGGTCCTCAGCTCGGTGAGGACGCCCGGCGCACCTTCACGATGATGAGCGACAAGTTCGCCGGCCGGTAGTCCCGGCCACCGGCCGTACGCCGAAGGCCCGGCCCCCTCTCCCGGAAGAGAGGGGGCCGGGCCTTCGGCTGTCGTACGGCCGTCAGTGCGCGACGGGGACGAAGGTCCCCAGCTCGGCGGCCAGCTCCTCGTGGACCTGGGCCTTGAGCAGGGTGCCGTCGGCGGTGTGCTCCTCGGAGAGCACCTCGCCCTCGGCGTGCACCCGGGAGACCAGAGCCCCCTGGATGTACGGCACGAGCACCTCGATCTCGACGGAAGGGCGGGGCAGCTCGGCGTCGATGAGCGCGAGCAGCTCGTCGATTCCGGCGCCGGTCCTGGCCGAGACCGCGATGGCGTACTTCTCGTTGCGCAGCAGCCGCTGGAGGACCAGGGGGTCCGCCGCGTCCGCCTTGTTGATCACGACGATCTCTCGTACGTTCACCGCGCCGACGTCCCGGATGACCTCGCGCACCGCGGCGAGCTGCTCCTCCGGCACCGGGTGGGAGCCGTCCACCACGTGGAGGATGAGATCGGACTCGCCGACCTCCTCCATGGTGGAGCGGAACGCCTCGACGAGGTGGTGCGGCAGATGCCGGACGAATCCGACGGTGTCGGCCAGGGTGTAGATACGGCCGCTCGGCGTCTCGGCCCGGCGGACGGTCGGGTCCAGGGTGGCGAACAGGGCGTTCTCCACCAGGACTCCGGCCCCGGTCAGGCGGTTGAGCAGCGAGGACTTGCCCGCGTTGGTGTAGCCGGCGATGGCGACGGAGGGCACCTTGTTGCGCTTGCGCTCCTGCCGCTTGATCTCGCGGCCGGTCTTCATCTCCGCGATCTCCCGGCGCATCTTCGCCATCTTCTCGCGGATCCGTCGCCGGTCCGTCTCGATCTTGGTCTCACCGGGACCACGGGTGGCCATGCCGCCACCGCCGCTGGAACCGCCGCCGCCCATCTGACGGGAGAGCGACTGACCCCAGCCGCGCAGCCTGGGCAGCATGTACTGCATCTGCGCGAGCGAGACCTGCGCCTTGCCCTCCCGGGACTTGGCGTGCTGGGCGAAGATGTCGAGGATCAGGGCGGTCCGGTCGACCACCTTCACCTTGACGACGTCTTCGAGGTGGATCAGCTGGCCGGGGCTCAGCTCACCGTCGCAGACGACGGTGTCGGCACCGGATTCGAGCACGATGTCACGCAGCTCCAGCGCCTTGCCCGAGCCGATGTAGGTGGCCGGGTCGGGCTTGTCGCGCCGCTGGTACACCGCGTCGAGCACCTGGGCGCCCGCCGTCTCGGCGAGTGCGGCGAGCTCCGCGAGGGAGATCTCCGCGTCGTGCACCGTCCCCGAGGTCCAGACGCCCACCAGCACCACGCGCTCCAGGCGCAGCTGGCGGTACTCGACCTCGGTGACGTCCTCGAGCTCCGTGGAGAGACCGGCCACGCGGCGCAGCGCGGCACGCTCGGAGCGGTCCAGCTGTGCGCCGTCCCGTGCTCCGTCGATCTCGTGGCTCCAGGCGACGTCCTCTTCCATCAGGGCGTCGGCCCGGCGGGCCTCGGTGAGGCTCTCGGTGGTGTTCTCCGTGGCGCTCTGCGCGTCCTGCGCGTCCTGGGGAAGGGAAGAAGAGGAGGTCATTGGATCCTTACGTCGATAGAAGTCTTTACGCCAGTCACAACGTGTGATCTTCCCGGATGATTCCCTTCCGGGAACTCCGGTGCGGTCCGCCGCGCCGACGCGTCGATAGTGGCACGCCCCCACCGGGCCCGTCACGCGGGTTTCGCGCTGCTCCAGTCCGGGTGCCCGGGCATCGGCGGGGTCTTCTTCCCGTACAGCCAGCCGTCGAAGAAGGCGGTCAGATCACGGCCCGCGATGCCGGAGGCGAGCCGTGTGAAGTCCGCGGTGGTCGCCGTGGAGTCCCGGTGCACCCGGACCCAGGTCCGCTCCAGCCGGTCGAAGGCGGCCTCGCCGATCTCCTGGCGCAGGGCGTAGAGCACCAGCGCACTGCCGTCGTACATGACCGGGCGGAACAGGCTGAGCTTCTGCCCCGGGGCCGGGCCGTCCGGGTGCGCCGGAGGGCCGCCGTCCGCGCGCCAGCCGTCGGACAGCTCGTACGCCTGTCGCATCCGCCGTTCCAGGGTCCCGCCGCCGTTCTCCTCGGCGTACCGGGCCTCGTACCAGCTGGCGTGTCCTTCGTTGAGCCACAGGTCGGACCAGCTCGCGGGCGAGACGCTGTCGCCGAACCACTGGTGGGCCAGTTCGTGGATCATCACCGATTCGACGTACCACTGCGGGTAGCCGGGCTCGGTGAAGAAGGACTTCCCGAACAGGGAGAGCGTCTGGGTCTCCAGGGCGAAGCCGATGGGGCTGTCGGCGACGAGCACCCCGTACGTCTCGAAGGGGTAGCGGCCGACCTGCTCCTCCATCCAGGTCAGATGGGCCGGGGTCTTCTTCAGCCAGGGCTCCAGTTTCTTCCGGTCGGCGGCCGGGACGACGTCGCGCACCGGCAGCCCGTGCGGTCCGGTGCGGTGCGCGACGGCGGAGCTGCCGATGGAGACCTGGGCCAGCTCGGTGGCCATGGGGTGCTCGGTGCGGTAGGTCCAGGTGGTCGTGGCCCCGTGCCGGGTCTTCCCCACCGGCAGGCCGCCCGCGACGGCCGTCAGCTTCTCGGGGGCGGTGATCCGGAAGGTGAAGTACGCCTTGTCGGAGGGGTGGTCGTTGCTGGGGAAGACACGGTGGGCGGCGTCGGCCTGGTTGGCCATGGCGAGCCCGTCGGCGGTGCGGACCCAGCCGCCGTCCTCGCCGGATCCGCTCGGGTCGCTGGTGTGCCGGACGGTGATGTTCAGCGGTACGCCCGCGGGGAGGCGGCGGGGGGCCTGGAGGACGAGGTCCTCGTTCTTGCTGCCGAAGTCGACGCTCTGCCCGTTGACCTCGACGCCCCGGACGGTGCCCCGGGCGAAGTCGAGGTTGATCCGGTCGAGCGGGGCGGTGGTGCGGGCCTTGATGCTGGTGACGGCGTCCAGGGGTTCGGTGTTGCTGCCGTGGTACGTGAGGGCGATGTCGTACGCGAGGACGTCGTAGCCGGGGTTGCCCAGCTCGGGGAAGAGCCGGTCGCCGATGCCCAGGGGCTCGGGTGCGGGCAGGGTGGCGGCGACGAGGGTGGCCGAGGCGGTCGCCAGCAGGGCGGCGCGCAGGCGGCGGGTCAGGTGCGGCATGCACTACCGCTATCAGCGCGGCACCACCCGGCCGGGGAGCCGCGCGCCGCACCACCCGAACGAGAACGCCCGGACCGTGGCCGCTCGGCCGCCCATGGCCGCCCGGCGGCCCGTGATCGGTCGGCCGCCCGTGATCGGTCGGCCCGCTGGACCGTTCAGCCTGCTGAACCGTTCAGCCTGCTGGAACCCTTCAGCCGGCCGGGGCCGGGTGCTGGGCGCGGCTGACGTCGTAGACCCCGGCGACCTCGCGCATGGCCCGCATCAGGGCGGGAAGGCCCGCCGCGTCGGGGAGCTGGAGGGTGTAGGTGTGGCGGACCCGCTGTTCGCTGGGCGGTTCCACGGTGGCGGAGACGATCGCCGCCTCGGCGGTCGCGATGGCCTCGGTGAGGTCGGCGAGGAGCCGGGGGCGGCCGAAGGACTCGGCGACGAGGGTGACCCGGCAGCCCGCGTCGGACTCCCGGCCCTCGGCGTCCGCCCAGCGGGCCCCGACCGGGTCGCGGCCGATCTCCTGCATGGCGGCCACGGCGGGGCACTCGCGGCGGTGCACGGTGACGGCGCCGCCCCGGACGACGAAGCCGGTCAGCTCGTCGGGGGGCACCGGCGTACAGCAGCCGGCCAGGCGCACCGGGCCGCCCGCCCCTTCGACGACGACGCCCGTGGCGCGGGGGCCGGAACGGGTGCGCGCCGGTGCGGTGACCTGGGCGTCGCGCTCCGGGGCGAGGCCGGCGGGACCGGGTGCGCCCGCGTCCGCCGACGTCATCATCGAGGGGGCGGGCTTCGCCTCGTCGGGGTGGTCGGTGAGCCAGCCGGTGATCGCGATCCGGGCGGCGGGGGTGCGCACATGGTCGAGCCAGTCGGGCGAGGGGCCGGACGCGGTGTCCTGGGCGAGCAGCAGCTGCACGGTGTCGCCGTCGCTGAGGACGGTGCTCAGGGTGGCGAGGCGGCCGTTGACCCGGGCGCCGATGGAAGTGTGGGCCCGGTCGCCGTACTGCGCGTAGGCGGCGTCGACGCAGCTGGCCCCGGCGGGCAGTCCGAGGGTGCCGCCGTCGGTGCGGAACACGGTGATCTCGCGGTCCTGGGCGAGGTCGTCGCGCAGGGTGGTCCAGAAGGTGTCGGGGTCGGTGGCGGACTCCTGCCAGTCCAGCAGCCGGGAGAGCCAGCCGGGCCGGGTCGGGTCGGCACGCTCGTCGGACGGCTCGGCGTGCTGGGCGGCGGCGTGGTCCTGGGCGTACGGGTTGCCCAGCGCGACGACGCCCGCCTCGGCGACCTTGTGCATCCGGTGCGTACGGATGAGGACTTCGGCGACGGCGCCCTCGGGGCCGACGACGGCGGTGTGCAGCGACTGGTACAGGTTGAACTTGGGGGCGGCGATGAAGTCCTTGAACTCGGAGATCACCGGGGTGAAGCACGTGTGCAGTTCCCCGAGGACGGCGTAGCAGTCGGCGTCCTCGCCGACCAGGACGAGCAGCCGGCCGAAGTCGGTGCCGCGCAGTTCGCCGCGTTTCCGGCGGACCCGGTGCACGGAGACGAAGTGGCGTGGCCTGATGAGGACTTCGGCGCTGATGCCGGCGTCGCGCAGGGTGTGGCGTACGTTGTCGGCGATGGTGTCGAGGGGGGCGTCCGGACCCGCCGCGGCGGCGATCAGGGCGCGGGTGTGCTCGTACTCCTCGGGGTGCAGGATCGCGAAGACCAGGTCCTCCAGCTCGGTCTTGAGGGCCTGCACGCCGAGCCGTTCGGCGAGCGGGATGAGGACGTCGCGGGTGACCTTGGCGATCCGGGCCTGCTTCTCGGGGCGCATCACACCGAGGGTGCGCATGTTGTGCAGCCGGTCCGCGAGCTTGATCGACATGACCCGGACGTCGTTGCCGGTGGCGACGAGCATCTTGCGGAAGGTCTCCGGTTCGGCGGCGGCGCCGTAGTCGACCTTCTCCAGTTTGGTGACACCGTCGACGAGATAGCAGACCTCGTCGCCGAATTGTTCCTGCACCTGATCGAGCGTCACCTCGGTGTCCTCGACGGTGTCGTGGAGCAGGGAGGCGGTGAGGGTGGTGGTCTCCGCGCCGAGCTCCGCGAGGATCAGGGTGACGGCCAGCGGGTGCGTGATGTACGGCTCGCCGCTCTTGCGCATCTGGCCGCGGTGCGAGGACTCCGCGAGGACGTAGGCCCGGTGCAGGATGGTCAGGTCGGCGTCGGGGTGGTGGGCGCGGTGCGCCTCGGCGACATGGCCGATGGCGTCGGGCAGCCGGTCGCGGGAGACCGGGCCGCGCAGTGCCACCCGGCCCAGTCTGCGCAGATCGATCCGGGGGCGGCTCCGCCTGCGAAGGGGAGCGCCCGGATCGGCGGCCTCTGCACTCATGGGCACCTCCGGCGACTCGGCCGGCGGGGCGAGGTCCGGATGCGCCTCGGGGCCGGTGCTTGATGCTATCGAGCCCACCACGTGGCGCAGTCCAGCTCTCGCCCAGCGTGAAACGGATCACCCATTCGAGCGAAGCTCCGGCCGATCACCGTTTCGAGCGAAACCGGCCGGGTGGCTGCTTCGGGACGGTCGAAAGGGCCTAGTCGGTGGCTGCGTCGAGCCAGGCCGGGTCGATGACGCCCTCGGCGACGATCACGGCGGGGCCGGTCATGTCGATCGAGCCGTCGGGGTGCTCGGTGATGACGAGGGTGCCGCCGGGGAGGTCCACCCGATACGTCACGGGGAGGCCGGTCCCGGCGGGGTCGGCGCCGTCACGGCGGGCGGTGGCGACGGCGACCGCGCAGGCGCCGGTGCCGCAGGAGCGGGTCTCGCCGGAGCCCCGCTCATGGACGCGCATACCGACGTGGCGCGGGCCCCGGTCGACGACGAACTCGACGTTGACGCCTTCGGGGTAGACGGCCTCGGGGCTGATGGGCGGGGCGGTGAACAGGTCGCCGGCCTGGTCGAGGTCGTCGACGAAGGCGACCGCGTGGGGGTTGCCCATGTTGACGTTGCGGGCGGGCCAGCTGCGGTCGCCGACGGTGACCGTGACGCTCTCGTCGGGCAGCACGGCGCGCCCCATGGAGACGGTGATGTCGCCGTTCTTGGCGAGGTGCACCCGCTTGGGGCCGCCCCGGGTGGCGACGGTGAGGTCGCCCTCCTCGACGAGGCCGGCGCGCTGGAGGTAGTGGGCGAAGACGCGCACGCCGTTGCCGCACATCTCGGCGATCGAGCCGTCCGCGTTGCGGTAGTCCATGAACCACTCGGCGGTCTCCGCCATGTCCCGTGCCTCGGGGTGCGCTGCGGACCGCACGACGTGCAGCAGACCGTCGCCGCCGATACCGGCCCGGCGGTCGCAGAGCCGGGCGACGACGGCGGCGGGCAGCGTGAGGGCGTTGTCCGGGTCCGGGACGATCACGAAGTCGTTCTCGGTGCCGTGACCCTTGAGGAAGGCGATCTGCGAGGTGCTCACAGGCCAACTGTACGAGGCGGCGCCGACAACCCGCACGAGCGGCCCGGTCGCACGGGCCGCGCCGCCGTCAGCGCAGCCGGGCCACGCGCCAGACGGCGAGGGCGACCAGGGCGACGCCGGTCGCGGCGTACAGCGCGATCACCCGCCAGTCGGGGCGGTCGCCCGAGCCGCGGGAGGGCAGGCCCGGCCAGGTGTGGCCGACGCGGCGGGCCGCCATCATGCCCCAGCCGGCCGCGCAGCAGCTGATCAGGAGACCCAGCATGGCGACGATCGCGCCGCCGTCACCGAACTCGAAGGCGAGCGGGAAGGCGAACATCAGCGAGCCGACCGCGGCCAGCATGACGATGGGCGCGAGCTGCCAGATCCGCAGCTTGCGGGTGGGCCGCAGCTCGACCTCGACCTCGGGGGTCACGTCCTGCTCGTCGGGCCCGTCCGGGCTCAGCCGTCCCGCGGTCTCCCGCTGTGACGGCACCTCGTGCTCTGTGTCGCGCTGCTCCGTGTCGCGAGGGCCGGCCTCCATCGCCACGCGCCCTCCCAACTCGGACTCCACTGGTGGATCGATGCTCGATGATGGCACGATCACGGGTGCCGAATTGACGGCCGGAGCTTCCCGATGCCATCACGTGATCAGGCTGTGACCGCTCGTTCGACCAACGTCAGCGCCCGGTGCGGGAGTTCCCCCCGGTCACGGTGTCCGCCGCCGAGCCACACGACACGCGGGTCACGGCGGAACCACGAGTCCTGACGGCGGGCGAAGCGCTTGGTGGCGCGTACGGTCTCGGCCCGCGCGTCGTCCTCGGTGCACTCCCCCGCGAGCGCCGCGAGGATCTGCTGGTAGCCGAGGGCCCGGGAGGCGGTGAGGCCCTCGCGCAGCCCGGACTTCTCCAGGGCGCGCACCTCGTCCACGAGTCCGGCCTCCCACATCCGGTCCACGCGCAGCGCGATGCGCTCGTCGAGTTCGGGGCGTTCCACGTCGACGCCGATCTGCACGGCGTCGTAGACCGGCTCGTCGCCGGGGAGGTTGGCGGTGAAGGGCTTGCCGGTGATCTCGATGACTTCGAGGGCGCGCACGATGCGGCGGCCGTTGCTCGCCAGGATGGACCGGGCGGCGTCCGGGTCGGCGGCGGCGAGGCGGGCGTGCAGGGCGCCGGAGCCGCGCTCGGCCAGTTCCGCTTCGAGGCGGGCGCGGACCTCGGGGTCCGTACCGGGGAACTCCAGGGCGTCGATGGCGCCCTTCACGTACAGCCCGGAACCGCCGACCAGGACGGGGGTGCGCCCCTCGGCGAGCAGCCGGTCGATCTCCAGGCGGGCCAGGCGCTGGTACTCCGCGACGCTGGCGGCCTCGGTGACGTCCCAGATGTCCAGCAGCCGGTGGGGCACGCCGTCGCGCTCGGGGAGCGTCAGTTTCGCGGTGCCGATGTCCATCCCCCGGTAGAGCTGCATGGAATCGGCGTTGATCACCTCACCGCCCAGCCGCTGGGCCAGGAAGACCCCCAGATCCGATTTTCCGGCTGCGGTGGGGCCTACGACGGTGATGACGCGGGGGGCGGAAGCGGGAGGGGTCACCCGGACAGTCTCCCAAATATCCGGGCCGTCCCGAACACGTCGGGCGGGGCAGGGGGCGCCGCCGGGTGCGGAGAGCGACGTCAAGGACGCGCTCGGAAAACGCCTGCGGGCGCTCCAGGGCGAGTAAAAACGGCAGGAACGGACAGGTGACGGACAATGGGGGCGGGAGAACGCTCCCGAGAACAGTCCTCACTGCACGGAAGGTGACCCAATGGGGTTCCTGGACAACCTGAAGGCCAAGCTGGGTCCGGCCAAGGACAAGGTCGGCGACCTCGCGCAGCAGCACGGGGGCAAGATCGAGCAGGGCCTCGACAAGGCCGCGCGCACGGTCGACCAGAAGACCAAGGGCAAGTACAGCGACAAGATCGATTCGGGTACGCGCAAGGCCAAGGAGGCCGTGGACAAGCTGGGGCAGAAGGACGGCGGCACTCCGCCTCCGCCGCCCGCCTCCTGACGCGGTGGCAGTACCCCGGCGGCGGGTACGGAGCCGAGTGCTCCGTACCCGCCGCCGGTCTGTTCAGGACCAGGCGGCGACGGTGTAGCCCACGCCGTACGGGGCGCCCTCGTACAGCAGCCGTCCGGCGAGCCCGGCGTCCCGCGCGGCGCCGCCGAGCAGCTGCCAGGGGGCCCGTCCGGCCGCCTTGAGCTTGTGGGCGAGCGTGGCGTCGAGCGCCGCGAGGGCGTCGAGGTCGGCGGAGCCGAGCGCTTCGGTGGCCCCCGCGTCGAACGCGGCGGCCCGCTCGTCGAGGTAGCCGGGCGCCTTGAGGGTGCGGCAGGCGCTGCCGTCGCCCATCACCAGGAGCGCGACCCGCTCGGCCCGTCCGGCGAGGGCCCGCCCGGCCGATGCGCACTCCTCGGCGGCCTCCCGCTCGGCCACGGCGAGCCCTTCGACGGGCGCGCCCGTCGACCGGGCCCGGCCCAGCAGCCACGCGCCCACGGTGAGGGACTGCGGCAGCGGCCGGTCCGGGACCGCCGTGTCCCCCGGTGCGTCGCCGAGCGTCACATCGAGGTCCACGCCGACGCCCCGGAAGGTGCCGTGCGCTCCCGCCGGGTAGCGCCCGGCGGAGCGGTCGTCGCCCGGTCCCACCACGACGAGCAGGTCCGGGCGCGAGGCGGCGAGCACCCCCACGGCGTCGAGGCACGCGTCCCGCGCGGCGTCGAGCTCGGCGGAGGCCCCGGCGGCGACCTCGGGCACCAGGAGCGGCGGACAGGGGCACACGGCGGCGGCGACAAGCATGCCGGTCAGCGTACTTGCCGGGGGTGCCGGCCGATGCCGGAGCCACCGGCCCCGGGCCGCGGGCCCGTCGGCCGGGACCTCGGCGGCGCGGGACCGTCGGCCGGTGTCGCGGGCCCGGACCTCGCAGGCCCGGAGCGCCGGCCGATGCCGGGCCCGGGGCCGTCAGCCGATGCCGCAGGCCGGGGCCGCGGCGGCCGGGAGCGGGTCCGGGGCGCCGATGCCGGGGAGGCCGAGCATCACTCCGGCGGGCTTGGCGGCCGCCTCGGTGGTGCGCTTCTCCCAGGCGTCGCCCGCGCGGGTGGACCGTACGGCGAGCGGAGTGCCCTCGGCGAGCAGGTGGTGCGGGGCGGCGTAGGTGATCTCTACGGTCACCACGTCACCGGGGCGCACGGCCTTCTCGGGCTGCGTGAAGTGGACCAGCCGGTTGTCGGGGGCACGGCCGGAGAGGCGCTGGGTGGCGCCGTCCTTGCGGCCCTCGCCCTCCGCGACCATGACGTCCAGGGTGCGGCCGACCTGCTTCTTGTTCTCGTCCCAGGAGATCTGCTCCTGGAGGGCGGACAGGCGCATGTAACGCTCCTGGACGACCTCCTTGGGGATCTGACCGTCCATGTCGGCGGCGGGGGTGCCGGGGCGCTTGGAGTACTGGAAGGTGAACGCGTTGGCGAACCGCGCCTCGCGGACGGCGTGCATCGTCTGCTCGAAGTCCTCCTCGGTCTCGCCGGGGAAGCCCACGATGATGTCCGTGGAGATGGCGGCGTCCGGCATCGCGGCGCGCACCTTCTCGATGATTCCCAGGAAGCGCTCCTGACGGTAGGAGCGGCGCATCGCCTTCAGGATGGTGTCCGATCCCGACTGCATCGGCATGTGGAGCTGCGGCATCACGTTGGGCGTCTCGGCCATGGCGGCGATGACGTCGTCGGTGAAGTCGCGGGGGTGCGGCGAGGTGAAGCGGACGCGTTCCAGGCCCTCGATCTTTCCGCAGGCGCGCAGCAGCTTCGAGAAGGCCTCGCGGTCGCCGATGTCGGAGCCGTACGCGTTCACGTTCTGGCCGAGGAGGGTGATCTCGGAGACGCCCTCGGCCACCAGGGCCTCGATCTCGGCCAGGATGTCGCCGGTGCGGCGGTCCTTCTCCTTGCCGCGCAGGGCCGGGACGATGCAGAACGTGCAGGTGTTGTTGCAGCCGACGGAGATGGAGACCCACGCGGCGTAGGCGGACTCGCGGCGGGTGGGGAGCGTGGAGGGGAAGGCCTCCAGCGATTCGGCGATCTCGATCTGCGCCTCCTCCTGGACGCGGGCGCGCTCCAGGAGGACCGGCAGTTTGCCGATGTTGTGGGTGCCGAAAACGACGTCGACCCAGGGGGCCCGCTTGACGATGGTGTCGCGGTCCTTCTGCGCGAGACAGCCGCCGACGGCGATCTGCATCCCGGGGCGCTTGGTCTTCATGGGCGCGAGGCGGCCGAGGTTCCCGTACAGCTTGTTGTCGGCGTTCTCGCGCACCGCGCAGGTGTTGAAGACGACGACGTCGGCGTCGCCGTCGGAACCCTCGGGCGCCCGGACGTAACCGGCGCCCTCCAGGAGACCCGACAGCCGTTCGGAGTCGTGGACGTTCATCTGGCACCCGTAGGTGCGCACCTCGTAGCTCTTCTGGACGTCCACTGCTTCGCTCCGGTTGCCGCTGCTCATGGGACAAGGGTAGGCGGTTGCCGGGCAGGCCCCTCCCGTAGCCTTCCGCAACCTCGTGCCGCCCCTCCCCTGGGCCGTCCGCTGTGGGCCGGGCCTCACGGGGAAGCCTGGCCAGGGGGGTGGGTGAGCTGGCAGGATCGCGCGCATGTTCCACGCTCTGTCCCGATTCGGCCGCCGGCGCACCCTGCAGACGGGCGCCGTCCTCGCCGTCGTGCTCGGGCTGCTCGCGTGGTGGCTCCAGCCCCAGGGGAACGACGGTGACCCGAGCGGGTCGCTCACCTTCTCCACCGGGGTGCCCAGCGGCGTCTACCAGCGGTACGGGGAGCGGCTGGAGGGCGCGCTCGCCAAGGACATGCCGGAGGTGTCCATACGGCTGCGGACCAGCGAGGGGTCGCAGCAGAACCTCGCCCGGGTGGCGACCGGCGAGGCGGACTTCACCATCGCCACCGCCGACGCCGTGGCGACCTATCTGCGGGACGGGCGGCCGGGGGCCCAGCGGCTGCGCGGCTGCGTCCGGCTGTACGACGACTACGTCCAGCTGGTCGTGCCCCGCGACTCCGACATCCGCACCCCTTCCGACCTGCGGGGCAAGCGGGTGGGCGTCGGCCAGCAGGGCTCCGGGGTGCGGCTGGTGGCGGACCGGCTGCTGGCGGCGGCGGGGCTCGATCCGGCCGAGGACATCACACCGGTGCCGGTGGGCATCGACACCATGCCCGTACGGCTGACCCAGGGCCGGCTCGACGCCTTCTTCTGGTCGGGCGGGCTGCCGACCGCGGCCGTGCAGGAGCTGTCGCATCGCTTCGACATCCGGCTGGTGCCGCTGGAGGCGGCCCTGGTCGCGAAGTTGCAGGCGGCGACCGGCCCCACCCGCTTCTACCGGTCGGCGATGATGCCCGCCGACGCCTATCCGGAGGCCCAGCAGGGTCAGTCGGTGCCCACGGTCGCCGTCGCCAATCTGCTCGTCACGACCGACCGGACGGACGCGGCGATGACCGAGGCCTTCACCCGGACGGTGATCAACAGCCGGGACCGGATCGGCCGCGAGGTCCACGCGGCGCAGCTGGTGGATCTGCGGACGGCGATCTACACGGATCCGCTGGATGTGCACGACGGGGCGAAGGACTACTACCGCTCGGTGAAGCCGTGAGCGCTCCTCGGCGAGGGCGCGAGGCTTCCTGACGCGGGACTGACGGCTCAGCCGCCCGGCCGTTCGCGGGGCAGTGAGACCGTCACCCGCAGGCCGTGCGGTGGGTGGTGCTCGTACGCGATCGAACCGCCGCCCGCCGCGAGCAGCACCCGGGAGATGGAGAGGCCCAGGCCCGATCCGCTGACGTTCTGGTGGCGGGTGCTGCGCCAGAAGCGGTCCCCGACGCGCTCCAGTTCCGCCTCGGTGAGGCCGGGGCCCCGGTCGGCGACGACGACGGTCGCCGCGACGGCTCCGGCGGCGACCGTGACGGTGACGTCCTCTCCTGCCGGGGTGAACTTCAGGGCGTTGTCGATCACCGCGTCCAGGGCGCTGGAGAGCGCGATGGGGTCGGCCCAGGCGGTGGCCGCCGGGGCCCCGTCCAGGGTGAGGGCCACCCCTTCCCGCTCCGCCATCGGCCGCCAGGAGGCGACCCGTTCGGCGGTGAGCGGGACGATGTCGATCAGCTGGAGGTCCGCCTCGGCGTGCTCGGCCAGCGCGAGGTCCAGGAGGTCGTCGAGGACCCGGGCCAGCCGCTTGCCCTCGGTGCGCACGGCCGCGATCTCCTCGCTGCCCTCGGGCAGTTCGAGGGCGAGGAGCTCGATGCGCAGCAGCAGGGCGGCGAGCGGGTTGCGCAGCTGGTGCGAGGCGTCGGCGACGAAGGCGCGCTGCTGCTCCAGCACGTCCTCGACGTTGTCCGCCATCTCGTTGAAGGAGCGCGCCAGGCGTCGGAGCTCCGGCGGCCCGGCGGAGGCGGCGACCCGGGAGCGCATGCGGCCGCCGGCGATGTCATGGGTGGCCGCGTCCAGGGTCCGCACCGGCAGCAGGACCCAACCGGTGAGCCGGACCGCCGCGCCGACCGCCACCAGCAGGGCCAGCGCCTCGCCGAGGCCGATGAACAGCCAGGTCCGCAGGGTCCGCGACCGCATCTCGCCGGTGGGCGAGTCGATGACGACCACGGCGACCACATCGCCGTCGCGCACCACGGGCGAGGCGACGACGACCCGGCCGTCGCGCCAGGGCCAGACCTGCGGCGGGTCGTGCGAGCGGCGGCCCAGCAGCGCCTCGTCGAAAGCCGTACGCCCCTCGCCCTCGGCGGGCAGGCTCCAGAAGCTGGGGGCCTTGGCCAGGGCCCGGTCGTCCCGGAAGAAGACGCCGGCGCGGATGTCGTACACCGAGGTGTAGACCTCCAGGTCGGTCTGGAGGGTGCGGCGGCGCTCCTCGCTGTCCGGGGAGGTGTCGGTGATGGCCTGTGCCAGGGCGGCGAACCGTGCGGTGTCGTCGATCCGGTCGATCACCAGACGCTGCTGTTCGGCCGCCGCCACACTGACCGCGAGCGGCAGGCCGAGGGTGAGCAGGACGGCGGCCATCAGGACGATGAGCAGCGGGAGCAGACGGGAGCGCACCGGGGAAACGTACCCGCCGGTTACGCGGACGGCGCGACGAGCCGGTAGCCGACGCCCCGTACGGTCTCGATCAGGGCGGGCAGCCGCAGCTTGGAGCGCAGGGAGGCGACATGGACCTCCAGCGTGCGCCCGGTGCCCTCCCAGCTGGTGCGCCAGACCTCGCTGATGATCTGTTCGCGGCGGAACACGACGCCGGGACGCTGGGCGAGGAGCGCCAGCAGGTCGAACTCCTTGCGGGTGAGCTGGACTTCCTCGCCGTCGACGCTGACCCGGCGGGTCGGCAGCTCGATGGCGACCGGCCCGAGCCGCAGGGCGGCGACGGGGGTCGGCGCGGTGTCCTCGCCGCTGGTGGTGCGCCGGGCGACCGCGTGGATACGGGCGAGCAGTTCGCCGGTGTCGTACGGCTTGGTGACGTAGTCGTCGGCGCCCAGGTTGAGTCCGTGGATGCGCGAGCGCACGTCGGCGCGGGCGGTGACCATGATCACGGGGGTGGCGGTGCGCTTGCGGATCTTTCCGCACACCTCGTAGCCGTCCTGGTCGGGCAGGCCGAGGTCGAGGAGGATCACCCCGAAGGGCTCCTTCTCGGCGGGCAGCAGCGCGCGCAGGGCCTCCTCGCCGTTGCGGGCGTGCACGACCTGGAATCCGTGCCGGGCGAGCACGGCGGACAGGGCCGCCGCGACATGGTCGTCGTCCTCGACGAGCAGCAGTCTCATGGCCCTCCTCTCCGCGTCTCCCGGGGCCGTCCGGCTCCTCGGGTTCCTTCGCGCCACCGTTGCACGGTGTCACCAGGTGTTATCTCACGTTTCACGCCGCTTCACCCGGAAGATCGTCTGCGAGACCTTCCGTTCATCGACGCTTCGCGTCTTCCTTGCTCAAGGCATCCACGCCGATGAGCGGCACACCAGTCAAGAGCCTGCCGGTTACAGCAGGGTTTCCGTTATGCACCCGGTACGCCCCGGGGCGGCGCGTGACGTCCCGTTCACGCGGAGTGTCCGGTTGCCGCCGGATCGTTATGCTCAATTTCCGCTCAGATGTAATGACGTTGGTCGCACTGCGTCATTAGTGTCCTGCTTCAACCGAGGAGGACGGAGCAAGAAGCCGATGAGCGGAGTTTCAGTGACCAAGGACGCCGAGGATGCCGCGCCCGCGGCGAACGACCTGGTCGTACTGAGCAACGTCAACAAGCACTTCGGCGCGCTGCATGTGCTCCAGGACATCGACCTGACCATCGCCCGTGGCGAGGTCGTGGTCGTCATCGGGCCTTCCGGGTCCGGCAAGTCCACGCTGTGCCGCACGATCAATCGCTTGGAGACGATCGATTCGGGAGCGATCTCGATCGACGGCAAGCCCCTGCCCCAGGAGGGCAAGGAGCTGGCGAGGCTGCGCGCCGACGTGGGCATGGTCTTCCAGTCGTTCAATCTCTTCGCACACAAGACGGTGCTGGAGAACGTCATGCTGGGCCAGGTCAAGGTCCGCAAGGCCGACAAGAAGGCGGCGGAGGAGAAGGCCAGGACACTGCTCGACCGGGTGGGCGTCGGCGTACAGGCCGACAAGTACCCGGCGCAGCTCTCCGGTGGCCAGCAGCAACGCGTCGCGATCGCACGGGCGTTGGCGATGGACCCGAAGGTCATGCTCTTCGACGAGCCCACGTCGGCTCTCGACCCGGAGATGATCAACGAGGTCCTCGAGGTCATGCAGCAGCTGGCCCGGGACGGGATGACGATGATCGTCGTCACCCATGAGATGGGCTTCGCCCGTTCCGCCGCCAACCGCGTCGTGTTCATGGCCGACGGGAAGATCGTCGAAGAGGCGACCCCCGAGCAGTTCTTCAGCAATCCGCGCAGCGACCGGGCCAAGGACTTCCTGTCGAAGATCCTTCACCACTGACGACAACGACCTACGAACTTAAGGATTGTTCACATGAAGCTCCGTAAGTCCGCCGCCGTCGCGGCCATCGCCGTCCTCGCCCTGACCGCCACCGCGTGTGGTGGCAAGGAGGGCTCCGCCGGTGACAAACCGGGCGGCACGAAGCCGGGTTCCTCCGAGGCCCCCGCGCTGCCCACGTACACCGTGGCCAAGGACGTCGCCCTGGACTCCCCGGTCTTCAAGAAGGCCAAGGAGCGCGGCAAGCTGGTTCTCGGCGCCAAGGCCGACCAGCCGTTCCTCGGCTTCGAGGACCAGTCGACCAAGGAGCGCTCGGGCTTCGACATCGAGATCGCCAAGATGGTCGCGGCCGACCTCGGCTTCTCCGACAAGCAGATCGAGTGGAAGACCGTCGACTCCGGCGTCCGTGAGACGGCCATCTCCAAGGGCCAGGTCGACTACTACGTCGGCACCTACACGATCAACGACGAGCGCAAGAAGCAGGTCGGCTTCGCCGGTCCGTACTACAAGGCCGGTGCGGCCCTCCTGGTGCGCAAGGACGACAAGTCGATCACCGGCAAGGAGTCGGTGAAGGGCAAGAAGGTCTGCTCGATCGTCGGCTCCACGCCGCTCCAGGAGATCAAGAAGCCGGAGTACGGCGCGAGCGTCGTCGAGCTGGCCAAGTACTCCGACTGCGTGCAGCAGCTGCTGACCAAGCAGATCGACGCCGTCACCACGGACGACTCGATCCTCAAGGGCTACGCCGCGGCCAACTCCGGCAAGCTCCAGGTCGTCGGCGAGCCGTTCACCGACGAGCCCTACGGCATCGGCCTGAACAAGGACGACAAGGTCCTCCGCGAGGCCATCAGCAAGTCGCTGGAGGAGCGCGTCAAGGACGGCACGTACAAGAAGATCTACGAGGCCACGCTGGGCCTGTCCGGTTCGGAGTACGTCGACCCGCCGGCCATCGAGCGCTACTGACGCCGTCGGGCGCCCGGCACCGCCGGGCGCCCGAGCGCCGACACCCGTCACGACGCCCCGCGAGTGACCCAGGCGTCCCGTACGCCGCCGCCGTGGCCCTCTCCCCGGGGCCGACGGGCGTACGGGGCGCCCCTTCCCCTGCCCTGATGCCGCTGACCGCCGACGCGGAGACCTCATGAACGTACTGCTCGACAATTTCCCAGAGTTCCGCGACGGCTTCATAGGAACCGTGTCGATCACCGCCGTCAGCTCGGTTATCGCCCTGGTCCTCGGTGTGCTCATCGCCGGATTCCGGGTCTCGCCGGTGCCGCCGCTGCGGTACTTCGGCACCGCCTGGGTGACGCTGATGCGCAACACCCCGCTGACGCTGCTCTTCCTGATCTTCTTCTTCGTCGTGCCCGAGATCCTCTTCCCCGGGATGAGCCCGTTCGTCCTCGGTTCGCTGGCGCTCGGCTTCTACACCTCGTCGTTCGTGTGCGAGGCGGTCCGCTCCGGCATCAACACCGTGCCGCTGGGACAGGCCGAGGCCGCGCGCTCGATCGGTATGACGTTCGCCCAGACGCTCCAGATCGTGGTGCTCCCCCAGGCGACCCGGACCGTGATCCCGCCGCTGAGCAGCATCTTCATCGCGCTCACCAAGAACTCCGCGATCGCCGGGGCCTTCAGCGTCGCCGAACTGTTCGGCTGGCAGAAGCTGATGAGCGACAAGGGTTACGACATCGTCCCCGTCTTCATCTGGGTGGCCCTCGGCTATCTGGTCGTCACGTTTACCATCAGCGGCCTCTTCCGGCTGCTGGAGCGTCGCATGGAGGTCGCCCGATGAGCGCCAGCGTTCTCTACGACGCCCCGGGTCCCAAGGCCGTCGTCCGCAACCGGATCTACGCCGTCGTCGGCACCCTCGCCATCGCGGCGCTGATCGGCGCCAGCATCGTGCGGCTCGCCGACAAGGGGCACCTCGCCCCCGAGATGTGGGACATCTTCAACTACGCGGGCATCCGGCAGAACATCGCCGACGCCCTGATCGCCACGCTCAAGGCGTTCGGTCTCGCCGCGATCGGCTCGCTGGTCCTCGGTGTGCTCCTGGTGGTGGGCCGGCTCTCCGACCACAAGCCGATCCGCTGGGCGGCGACCACCTTCATCGAGCTGTTCCGCTCGCTGCCGCTGCTGATCACGATCTACGCCATCTGGGTCGGCTTCCTCACCGACTACTCGATGTGGGCGCTCGCGGCGGGCCTGTCCGTCTACAACGGCTGCGTCCAGGCCGAGGTGCTGCGGGCCGGCATCAACTCGGTGCCCAAGGGGCAGAGCGAGGCGGCGTACGCGCTCGGCATGAGCAAGACGCAGGTCATGGTCAGCGTCCTGATGCCGCAGGCCGTCCGGTCCATGCTGCCGACGATCATCGGTCAGCTCGTGGTGACCCTCAAGGACACCTCGCTCGGCTTCATCATCCTGTACCCGGAGCTGCTCCAGACCGCGCGTCTGATCGCCTCCAACACCCAGGTGAACGGCCAGTACCCGTACGTCTCCACGATCGTCGTGATCGGCACGATCTACATCGCGATGTGTCTGCTGCTCTCGGCGCTGGCGACCTGGATCGAGAAGCGCGGCCGCCGCGCCAAGACCGGCATCAAGGTGGCGCCCGGCGCCCCGGCCGCCGGCATCCCCACGGTGGACGCCGTGCCCGGACCGGACCTGGGGGGCGCAGGGGGCGCAGGCCCGACGGACGGCGGTGCCGGTGGGGCCGGAGTGACGAAGGGCTGACCACCCCGGGGTCCTGCCGACCCCTCCCGGCAGGAGCATTCGAGGCAGCGGCGCACGCGTCGCTGCCTCGGTCACTTGACGCAAGCACCACCAGTGGGTTGCATACGTTCTGTGATCACGCACCCGGCTTCCTATGCCACGTTCCGCATGACCGTACGGGCCGGAGGGTACGCGCCGTGGACCCGGTGATCGTCGTCGGCGCCGGGCCCGTCGGCCTGACGCTGTCGCTGGCCCTCGCCGCCCAGGGCGTCCCCTCGGTCGTTCTCGACGAGGGCCCCGGCGCCGAGGAACCCCGTCCCGCCCGCACGGTCGTGCTGCGCGAGGACACCGCCGACCTGGTCGGTCGCCTGGGCTGCCGGGAGCTGGACCGCGTCGGGCTGCGCTGGGCCGGGTGGCGTTCGATGCGCCGGAAGCAGCTGGTCCGGGACGTGCCGCTGAGCGGGGGCCGCGGGCACGAGGAGGCCGAGGAACCGCTCCCCGGGCTCCTTACCTCGCCGCTCCATGTTCCGCAGCACGCGCTGAGCGGCGCGCTGCGTGCGGCGGTGGACAAGGCGCCGCTGGTCCAGCTGGTGCCGATGAGCCGGATCGACACGCTGGAGCAGGACCCCGACGGCATCACGGTGCACACCCGGGAGCCGGGATCGACCTGGTGGCGCGGGAGTTATCTGGTCGGCTGCGACGGCGCCCGGTCGACCGTGCGCAAGCTGCTGGACATCCGGTTCCCCGGCCGTACGGCGGTGGAGCGGCACGCCGTCGCCGCACTCCGGGCCGAACTGCCCTGGCCGGACGAGGCCGTGTCGCACCGGCAGCCTCCCTGGCGGACCGGGGGCGCCGAGATCTCCGCCCGGCCGCTGCCGGACGGCGTCTGGCGGCTGGACTGGCTGCTGCCGCCGCGCGGCGAACTGGTCACCCCCGAAGCCCTGATCACCCGCATCCGGGACACGCTGGCCGGCTGGTGCGGCGAGACCCCGGCGTACGAACTGCTGGACACCGGTGTCCATACGCTCCACCACCGGCTCGCCCGGCGCTGGCGCAAGCAACGCGCCTTCCTGGCCGGGGACGCGGCGCACCTGCTCGGCGCGCTGGGCACGCAGGGGCTCGACGAGGGTCTCCGGGACGCCGAGAACCTGGCCTGGAAGCTGGCCCACGCCTGGCACCACGGCCCGGCCGAGCACCTGCTCGACAGCTACCAGGCGGAGCGCCGGGCCGCGGTGGCCGCCCGGCTGCGCGCCGCCGACCAGTCGCTGCCGATACTGCGCGGCGGAGGCGGCCTGCGGACCCTGGTCCCGGGCGCCGCGCGCGGTCACGACACCCTGCTCTCCGACGGCCATCTGGGCTGTGGAGCCCTCGGTGCGCCCCCTTCGTACTCGCACTCCCCCCTTGCGCCTCCGCACGCCGAGGCGCACACCGTCGTCGGTACGCCCCCCGGTGCGCCGGTCACCGATGTGACGGTGACGGCGCCGGACGGAACGACGGGGCGGCTGCGGGAGCGGCTCGGGCAGGGCAAGCCGCTGGTGATCCTGGTCGCACCGGGGACCGGCGTCTGGGACCGGCGGCACTGGCGGACCGCGGGCGTCATGCCCCGCCTCACGGACGCCGTCGCGGCGCTCCCGGGGCCCACGGAGCTGCTGGTGACCGAGAGCTATCCGGGGGCCTCGGCCCACACCGTGCTGCTGGTCAGGCCCGACGGGCATCTGGTGGCGGCCTTCGGCGGCGTACGGCCCGCGGAGCTGTACACCGCGGCACAGGCCGCGCTGGGTGGTGCGCCGCGCGGTACGCGGGAGACCGCGGGACCGGAGGACGGCGAGGGCGAGCGGGGCGCGGACCACGAGCGGCCGCCCCGGGCACGCGTGCACGCCGACGGGACCGCCGCGATCACCTGACCGATTGACCGGCACAGGCGCGCATGGTGTACTCCAGATCATGACCGACACCGATGTGCGCCTGTGGCGGAGGGTCCATATGGACCTCGTCCGTTACGCGGGCTGCGTGTGTCGCCCGTCCTGCTGAATCGCTTCCCTCTGCCGGTCCGTGCTGCCTTTCCGCACGGCCGGGCTCCCATGCGAACTCTCAGGACGGTCCTCGTGTCTTCCCCTCACTCCGCCGTGCCCACGGCTGTCTCCGTTCCTTCCCCTTCCGCCCCGGTGGCCGCCACCGGGTCCGCCCCTGCCGGGTCCTCCGCCACCGGGTCCTCCGCCGCCGCGCCGACGGTCGCGGAGCTGATGGATTTCGTCCGCGACACCGCCCGGGACGAGGCCCTCATCGCCTCGCTCCCCCTCGATCCGGAGGGCCGCACCTGGATCCGGCTCGACGGGCCGGGCGGCAGCGAGGCGTGGCTGATCGGCTGGCCGCCGGGCACCGGCACGGGCTGGCACGATCACGCCGACTCGTTCGGCGCGTTCACCACCGCGTCGGGCGCCCTCAAGGAGCACTCGCTGGCCGTGCGGCTGCCCACCGACGGCTGGAAGACGCTGGAGCTGACGGAGGGGGTGGACCGGTCGAGGGTGCTGGCGACCGGTCAGGGCCGGGCGTTCGGTCAGAACCACGTCCACGAGGTCCTCAACGAGTCCACCGACGCCCACGCGGTCTCCGTCCACGCCTACTACCCTCCGCTGCCGCGGATCCGCCGGTTCAGCCGCACCGGTGCGGTGCTCCGCCTGGAGCAGACCGAGCGCCCGGAGGACTGGCAGTGAGCGCGGACCGGAACGCCGCGGTGCAAAGGGTTTCGGCACCGGTGGGCACTGCTCCGGTGGGCATCGACGAGCTGCTGGAGCGGGTCCGGGCCGGCTACGACCGGATCGGCCCGCCGGAGGCCGCCGCGGCGGCGGAGGCCGGGGCCCTGCTGGTGGACATCCGGTACGCGGCCCTCCGCGACCGGGACGGACTGATCCCGGGCGCGCTGGTCGTCGAACGCAATGAGCTGGAGTGGCGGCTCGACCCCCAGGGCAGCCACCGCGCCGCCGAGGCGGTCGGCCACGACCTGCGGATCGTCGTCATCTGCAACGAGGGTTACGCCTCCAGCCTCGCGGTCGCCTCGCTGCGGCAGCTGGGCCTGCACCGGGCCACCGACCTGATCGGTGGCTTCCAGGCGTGGCGGGCCGCGGGACTTCCGGTCACCTCCGTCTGACACCGGCACCTGATACCTGTGGTCCGACACCCG
>MUNB01000241.1 GCA_002154345.1 Streptomyces griseus | reverse complement strand
GGGTGGGGTCGTCCGACGGGGTGTCCGACGGGGTCGGCGGGGCGGGCGCCTCGCCGCGCTCCACGTCCTGGAGGTCGAACGTCTTGTCGGAGCCGCCGCCGAGGGCGCCGAGGGTGTAGTCGGCCCAGATGCGGGCCGGGAAGCCGCCGCCGTTGGCGCGGCCGGAGTTGGCCGTACCGGTCAGGGAGACCTGCTTGCGACCGCCGTCGCCCTCGCCGAAGAGGGCCACGACCGTGGTGAGCTCGGGGGTGTAGCCGGCGAACCAGGCCGACTTGTTGTCCTCGGAGGTGCCGGTCTTGCCCGCCGCGTCGTAGGCGGAGGTGTTGGCCGCTCTGCCGGACCCGGCGTCGACGACCCCGGTGAGCGCCTTGGTCACGGTGTCGGCCGAGGCGCGGCTGATGGCCTGTTCCCGCTTGGGCTTCTCGGGGTTCACCGTGCGGTCGCGGTGCTCGGCGGACTGGAGGATGTGCGGGGTGACCTTCTGGCCGTGGTTGTCGAGCGTGGCGTACGCGCCCGCCATGTCCCAGGTCGAGGCGTTCATGGTGCCGAGCGAGACGGCGGGACGCTCGGGGAAGTTCTTGTCCGGTACGCCGAGGGCGAGCGCGGTCTCCTTGGTGGCGGCGGGCGTCACGTCCACGATCATCTGCGCGAACACGGAGTTGACCGAGCTGTTCATGGCCTTCTGAACGGAGATCGGCCCGTAGTCCTGGCCGTCCTCGTTCTGCGGGCTGAACGGGGTGTCGCTGCCGACGACGGGCCGCTTGCTGGTGCCGTCGTAGACGGTGTTGAGCCCGATCAGCCGGCCGTCCTGGGTCTTCGACTCGTTCTCCAGGGCGGAGGCGAGCACCAGCGGCTTGAAGGTGGAGGCGGGCTGGTAGTCCTGGCGGGTGGCGTTGCTGATGTAGTGCTTGACGTAGTCCTCGCCGCCGTACAGGGCGACGACCTTGCCGGTCTTCGGGTCGACGGAGGTGGCGCCGGCCTGGACGGTGGCGTCGACCTTGTTGCCCTCGCGGTCGAGCTTGGACTCCAGCTGGTCGTCCACCGACTTCTCCAGCGCCTTCTGGCGCTTCTTGTCGATGGTGAGCGTGAACGTCCAGCCGCCGGCCTCACGGTCCGCGGCGGAGACGCCCTGCTTCTCCAGCTCCTTGTTGGCCGCCTCGACGAGGTAGCCGGTCTGGCCCTCCATGCCCGGGGCCGCCTTGGGCTTGTCCGGGTAGGGGAACTTCTGCTGGGTGCGCTCGGCGTCCGTGAGCCAGCCCATCTCGACCATGTTCCGCAGGGTGTAGGCCCAGCGCTCCTTGACCAGCTTCTTGCCGGTGTCGCTGGCGGTGGCCCAGTCGTACTGGCTGGGGGCCTGGAGGAGGGAGGCGAGGTAGGCGCCCTGGGAGACGTTCAGGTCCTGGGCGTCGATGCCGTAGTACGCCTGGGCCGCCGCCTGGATGCCGCTCGCGCCGCGTCCGTAGTAGGCGGTGTTGATGTACCCGGCGAGGATCGTCTCCTTGGACTCCTGCTGGTCGACCTTGAGCGAGATCACCAGTTCCTTGAGCTTGCGGCTCACGGTGGGGTCCTGCGTCAGGTAGTAGTTCTTCACGTACTGCTGGGTGATGGTCGAGCCACCCTGCTTGCCCTTGCCGCTGAGGGTGTTGAGGAGACCGCGGGTGGTGCCCTTGAGGTCGACGCCCTGGTCCTTGTAGAAGGTCTTGTTCTCGGCGGCGACGAAGGCGTGCTGAACGTTCTTCGGCACCTCGGCCAGGTCGACGATCTGGCGGTTGACGCCCTTGCCGGTCCGGGCGAGGACCGTGCCGTCGCTGTACTTGTAGACGTTGCTCTGCCGCTCCGCCATGGCGTTGGCGGCGGGGACGTCGACGTACAGGTAGAGCGCGCCGAAGGCGCCCATGCCCAGCAGGACGATCCCGAAGAACGTGCCCAGCAACTTCTTCCACGTGAAGAGTCTGCGTATGCCGCCGCTCTTCGCGGCCCGGCGCGACTCCTGCGCCTGGGCTCGTCGCGCATCCGCTCGACCCATTGGTGTGTTGCTCCCGCTTCTCTGCTCGACCGGCTCGCTCGGTTTCCTCAGTCCGTTCAGACCTGCCAGCTAACACCGACGGCAGGGACAAAAGACAAGCGATCCGGCCTTTTACGGACGTGAGAATCAGCACCCGTTCCCTAGGAACCGACTCCCCAGGGGTGGACAAGGTTGCGAAAACCATTAATGTGTAATCACATTGCTAGCGCGGTGCGATACCGCGCCGAACGGGGGATCCCATGACCGCACACCACGACGACCACCGCCCGGACACCGCCGCGGCGGATCTCGCCGTCGACGCTCCCGACATGCCGGCACCGCAGGTCAGGGAGGTCACCGCACACTCCATCCCGGGCGGCCTCGGACTGCTCCTGACGGTTCTCGGGGTGTTCGCCGGGGTCGGACTCGCCATCGTCGGCGGGGTCACCGGCGCGAACGGCAACAACGCCCTCGGCGTCCCGCTCCTCATCCTCGGCGTGCTCCTGGTGATCACCTCGTTCTTCTGCATGAGCGGTGTGAAGATGGTCGCTCCGGGCGAGGCCCGGGTGATCCAGCTCTTCGGCCGGTACGTCGGCACCATCCGCGCCGACGGGCTCCGCTGGATCAACCCGCTGACCTCCAGCCGCAAGATCTCCACCCGCGTCCGCAACCACGAGACCGCCGTCCTCAAGGTCAACGACGCCTACGGCAACCCGATCGAGCTGGCCTCGATCGTCGTGTGGAAGGTCGAGGACACCGCCCAGGCGCTCTTCGAGGTCGACGACTTCCTGGAGTTCGTCGCCACCCAGACCGAGGCGGCCGTACGGCACATCGCGATCGAGTACCCGTACGACGCCCACGAGGAGGACGGCCTCTCGCTGCGCGGCAACGCGGAGGAGATCACCGAGAAGCTGGCCGCCGAGCTGACCGCCCGGGTGCAGGCCGCGGGCGTCCTGATCATCGAGTCGCGTTTCAGCCACCTCGCGTACGCCCCCGAGATCGCCTCCGCCATGCTCCAGCGCCAGCAGGCCGGCGCGGTCGTCGCGGCCCGCCAGCAGATCGTCGAGGGCGCGGTGGGCATGGTCGAGATGGCCCTGGCCCGGATCGCCGAGCAGGACATCGTGGAGCTGGACTCCGAGCGGAAGGCGGCCATGGTCAGCAATCTGATGGTGGTGCTGTGCGGTGACCGCAGCGCCCAGCCGGTCCTCAATACGGGCACGCTCTACCAGTGACCGACGAGACGCCTCCCCGGCGGAAACCGGCGGGCGGGCCGCCGCAGCGCAAGCAGATGCTGCTGCGGCTGGACCCCGCGGTGCACGACGCACTCGCCCGCTGGGCCTCCGACGAACTGCGCAGCGCCAACGCGCAGATCGAGTTCCTGCTGCGGCGGGCGCTCGCGGAGGCGGGCCGGCTGCCGGGGGCGGCACGGCCGATCGCCCGCCGGGGACGGCCGCCCAAGCAGCCGCCGGAGGAGCCGGAGACCCCGCCCGGAACCGGCGCCCAGGAGACTCCGTAGCGCCCTCCGCGGCACCGCGCCCCCGCACCGCCGACACCGCGACCCCGGCCCGCCCCTCCGGGCCGGGGTCGCTTTCCGGACGCGTATACACAGCAGGTATACACACCGTGTAGAGTGCTCCTCATGTCTATCGGTCACACCCTCCTCGGGCTCCTGGAGTCCGGCCCCCGACACGGTTACGACCTGAAGCGGACCTTCGACGAGAAGTTCGGCCAGGACCGCCCGCTGCACTACGGCCAGGTCTATTCGACGATGTCCCGGCTCCTGAAGAACGGACTCGTCGAGGTCGACGGCGTCGAGAGCGAAGGAGGTCCCGAGCGCAAGCGGTACGCCATCACCGACGCCGGGATCACCGATGTCTCGCGGTGGCTGGCCCAGCCCGAGAAGCCGGAGCCCTACCTCCAGTCGACGCTCTACACCAAGGTCGTCCTGGCGCTCCTGACCGACCGCAGCGCCGCCGACCTGCTGGACTCGCAGCGCTCGGAGCATCTGCGGATGATGCGCATCCTGACCGACCGCAAGCGCAAGGGCGACCTCGCCGACCAGCTGATCTGCGACCACGCCCTGTTCCACCTCGAAGCCGATCTGCGCTGGCTGGAACTGACCGCCGCCCGACTCGACCAGCTCGCCAAGGTGGTGGCTCCGTGATTCCCGAAGGCTCCCTGCTCGCCGCGCACGATCTGCGCAAGACCTACGGTTCGACGCCCGCCCTGGACGGCGCGTCGTTCTCCGTGCACCCCGGCGAGGTCGTCGCCGTGATGGGCCCGTCCGGCTCCGGCAAGTCGACCCTGCTGCACTGTCTGGCCGGGATCATCACGCCCGACTCCGGCACCATCACCTACGCGGGCCGCGAGCTGTCCGCGATGTCCGACGCCGAGCGCAGCGCCCTGCGGCGCAGCGACTTCGGCTTCGTCTTCCAGTTCGGCCAGCTCGTCCCGGAGCTGACCTGTGTGGAGAACGTCGCCCTGCCGCTGCGGCTCAACGGCGTGAAGCGCAAGGCCGCCGAGCGCACCGCGCTGGAGTGGATGGAGCGCCTGGAGGTCGACGGCCTCGGCGCCAAGCGCCCCGGCGAGGTCTCCGGCGGACAGGGCCAGCGGGTCGCCGTGGCCCGTGCGCTGGCCGCCTCGCCGAAGGTGATCTTCGCGGACGAGCCGACCGGCGCGCTGGACTCGCTCAACGGCGAGCGGGTGATGGAGCTGCTCACCGAGGCCGCCCGGTCCGCCAACGTCGCCGTGGTCCTGGTGACCCACGAGGCCCGCGTCGCCGCCTACTCCGACCGTGACGTCACCGTCCGCGACGGCCGGGCCCGCAGCCTGGAGCACTCCGCATGACCCTGCTCGACTCCCGTACGGCCCCGCCCGCCGCGCCGGAGAGCCCGAAGCCGCCCTCGCGCGGCGCGGCCACCCTCCGGGACCTCGGCCTCGGCATCCGGTTCGCCGCCGCGGGCGGCCGCGAGGGCTGGATCCGTACGCTGCTGACCGCCGTCGGCGTCGGCCTCGGCGTCGCTCTGCTGCTGCTCGCCTCCTCCGTACCGCATCTGCTCGACGAGCGGAACGCACGCGAGCAGGCCCGCAGCGAGGTGAAGGCCTCCACCGCGGACTCGGCGAAGTCGGACACCTCGGTACTGCGGCTCGACACCGACACGGAGTACCGCGACCGGAGTATCGCCGGCCGGCTGCTGCGCGCCGACGGTTCGGCGCCCGTCCGCCCTCCGGGGGTGGCCCGCTTCCCCGGGCCGGACGAGATGGTGGTCTCCCCCGCTCTGAAGGAGCTGCTCGAAGCGCCCGGCAACGAACTGCTGCGCGAGCGGCTGCCGTACGACATCACCGGCACGATCGGCGATGCCGGCCTGCGCTCGCCGGGCGAGCTGTTCTACTACGCGGGCAACGACACCCTGACGCCCGCCGCCGGCGCCGGACGGGTCTCCGGATACGGGGCCCACCGCGAGGCCGACCCGCTCCCGCCGCTGCTGGTCGTGCTGACCGTCATGGTCTGTGTGGTGCTGCTGGTGCCGGTCGCCATCTTCATCGCCACCGCCGTGCGCTTCGGCGGCGACCGGCGCGACCGCAGGCTCGCCGCACTGCGCCTGGTCGGCGCGGACATCCGTACCACCCGGCGCGTCGCCGCCGGGGAGGCCCTGTTCGGGGCGGTGCTCGGGCTGCTGATCGGGCTGGTCTTCTTCCTGGTGGGACGGGAGTTCGTCGGCTCGGTGGAGGTCTGGGACGTCAGCGCGTTCCCGGCCGACGTGGTGCCCGATCCGCTGCTCGCCCTGCTGATCACGGTCGCGGTGCCGCTGACCGCCGTGCTCGTCACGCTGGTCGCGATGCGCTCGGTGGTGATCGAGCCGCTCGGTGTCGTACGCCGAGGGAAGAGCCGGGGCCGCCGGCTCTGGTGGCGGCTGCTCATGCCCGTCGCGGGTCTGGCGCTGCTCGGGTTCACCGGCCGGGTCGACGAGTACGCGTACGAGCCCGTGAAGCCGTTCCCGATCGCGGCCGGGGCCGTGCTGGTGCTGGTCGGTCTCGCCCTGCTGCTGCCGTGGCTGGTCGAGGCCTGCGTGAGGCGGCTGCGCGGCGGTCCGGTGCCCTGGCAACTGGCCGTGCGCAGGCTCCAGCTGAGCAGCGGGGCCGCGTCCCGCGCGGTCAGCGGGGTCACGGTGGCGGTGGCGGGGGCGATCGCCCTCCAGATGCTGTTCGCGGCGATGAACGCCGACTTCAACCGGGCGACCGGCCAGGACCCCACGCGGGCCCAGTTCGCCGGGTACTCGGAGCATGTCACCGGCGAGGCGGCCACCTCGGCCATCGAGCAGTTCCGCGCCACCGAGGGCGTGGAGGTGGTGATCGGCTCGGTGCAGGCGTACGCCTCCAAGCCCGGCGTCTACACGGACGACGACATCCCGCCCACCACCTCGCTGACCGTCGGCACCTGCGACACCCTGCGCGAGCTGGCCCGGATCACCTCCTGCGAGGACGGCGACACCTTCGTCGTCCACCCGCCGGGCGACAAGGACATGTCCGCCTGGGTCGACCGCACGGCCCGCAAGGGCAAGGTCGTCGAGGTCGGCACCGGTGAGGGCAAGCCGCTGCGGTGGACGCTGCCCGCCGGCTCCCCGACCGTGCAGGGCCGCAAGGACCCGATGGGCGACACGCACTACGGGATCATGGCCACCACCGGCGCGGTCGACGCGAGTACGCTGCCCGGCGCGCAGATCACCGCCCAGATCCGGGTCGACCGGAGCGTGCCGGACGTCGCGGAGTACGTACGGAACACGGCGGCCCGCATCGATCCCGGGATGCGCTTCGTCACCCTGGACTCGGTGGAGCGCGACCGCCAGTACGACAGCATCCAGACCGGGCTCAAGGTCGGGGCGAGTGTGGTGCTGCTGCTGATCGCCGCCTCGATGTTGGTCTCCCAGGTGGAGCAGTTGCGCGAGCGCAAGCGGCTGTTGTCGGTGCTGGTCGCCTTCGGCACCCGGCGTACGACGATGGGCTGGTCGGTGCTGTGGCAGACCGCCGTCCCGGTCTTCCTCGGCCTGGTGGTCGCGGTCGCGGGCGGGCTGGGGCTGGGTGCCGTGCTGGCCTGGATGATCGCCGAGTCCGTCTCCGACTGGTGGCTGTTCCTGCCGCTGACGGGGGTCGGCGCGGGGCTGATCCTGCTGGTGACGGCGGCGTCGATGCCCTCGCTGTGGCGGCTGATGCGGCCGGACGGGCTGCGGACGGAGTAGCGGGAGCGGGAACCACACGGGTGCGGCCGGGCGAACGTCCGGCCGCACCCGCATGCGTTCATACGGGAGGGGCGTCGACCGGCCGCACCGGCAGCGGCTTCATCGCCTCGCGCAGCGCGGCGGCGAACTCCTCGAACTCGCCGCCCCGCGCCGACCCGGTCCGCATCGCCAGCGCGACCCGCCGGGTGGGCGCCGGGTCCGCGAAGTACCCGGTGGCCAGCGCCTCGTTGCGGCCGGTCTCCACGGTCACGGCGGTCCGGGGCAGCAGCGTCACACCGAGTCCGCCGGCGACCAGCTGGACCAGGGTGGAGAGCCCGGCGGCGGTCGTGGTGACCGGGGCGCCCCGGGTGCGGCCCGCCTCGCGGCAGATGTCCAGGGCCTGGTCGCGCAGGCAGTGCCCCTCGTCCAGGAGGAGCAGCGGCAGTTCGCGCAGTGCGTCGCGCGGGATGTCCGCGCGGCCGCCGAGCCAGTGGTCCTGCTCCATGACCAGCACGAAGTCCTCGTCGAAGAGCGGGATCTCGGTGACGCCCGGCACTCCGAGCGGCACGGCGAGCAGCAGCAGGTCCAGCCGTCCGGCGGCGAGCCCTTCGAGCAGCGAGGAGGTCTGTTCCTCGTGGACCTGGAGGTCGAGGTCCGGGTAGCGCTCATGGACGAGGCGGAGCACGGTGGGCAGGAGATACGGGGCGACGGTCGGGATCACGCCGAGCCTCAGGACTCCGGTGAACGGGGCGCGGACCGCCTCCGCCTCCTCCATCAGCGCGGCGACCGCCTCCAGCACCACCCCGGCCCGCACCGCGAGCCGCTCCCCCGCGGGCGAGAGCAGCACCTTGCGCGTCGTGCGCTCGATGAGCTGGACACCCAGTGCCTCCTCCAGGGCGGACACCGCTCCGGAGAGTGCCGGCTGACTCATCCCGATTGCTGCCGCGGCGTCCCGGAAGTGCAGATGCTCCGCCACGGCAGCGAAGGCGCGCAGCTGCGACAGACTGGGCTGCTTGCCGGGCGACTTACCGGACTGCCTGGGTCGTATGGCCTGATTTACCTGCGCCACTGATAGGCACCTCCGATCATCTCGACCGAGTGTAGCTATTTCCGTGATCAATGCACTCTGTGCCAAGGTGGAGCCCGTCCAACCCTCAGGAAGACCCCCAAAAAGGGAATTCCAGACGTTGCAAGGAGAGCGCGTGCTCACTGTCGGTGACAAGTTCCCCGAGTTCGACCTGACCGCCTGCGTTTCGCTGGAGAGCGGCAAGGAGTTCGAGCAGATCAACCACAAGACCTACGAGGGCAAGTGGAAGATCGTCTTCGCGTGGCCGAAGGACTTCACCTTCGTGTGCCCCACCGAGATCGCCGCCTTCGGCAAGCTCAACGAGGAGTTCGCCGACCGTGACGCCCAGGTCCTCGGCTTCTCCGGTGACTCCGAGTTCGTGCACCACGCCTGGCGCAAGGACCACCCGGACCTGACCGACCTGCCCTTCCCGATGCTGGCCGACTCCAAGCACGAGCTCATGCGTGACCTCGGCATCGAGGGCGAGGACGGCTTCGCCCAGCGCGCCGTCTTCATCGTCGACCAGAACAACGAGATCCAGTTCACGATGGTGACCGCCGGTTCCGTGGGCCGTAACCCCAAGGAGGTCCTGCGGGTCCTCGACGCCCTGCAGACCGACGAGCTGTGCCCGTGCAACTGGACCAAGGGCGAGAACACCCTCGACCCGGTCGCGCTCCTCTCGGGCGAGTGAGCTGATACCGACATGGCTCTCGACGAACTGAAGTCCGCCATACCGGACTTCGCCAAGGACCTGAAGCTGAACCTCGGCTCGGTCATCGGCAACAGCGACCTCCCGCAGCAGCAGCTGTGGGGCACCGTGCTGGCCTGCGCGATCGCCTCGCGTTCGCCGAAGGTACTGCGCGAGCTGGAGCCCGAGGCGAAGGCCAACCTCTCCGCCGAGGCGTACACCGCGGCGAAGTCGGCGGCCGCCGTCATGGCGATGAACAACGTCTTCTACCGGACCCGGCACCTGCTGTCGGACCCGGAGTACGGCACGCTCCGCGCGGGCCTGCGGATGAACGTCATCGGCAACCCGGGCGTGGAGAAGGTCGACTTCGAGCTGTGGTCGCTCGCCGTCTCCGCGATCAACGGCTGCGGCCAGTGCCTGGACTCCCACGAGCAGGTGCTGCGCAAGGCCGGCGTGGACCGTGAGACCATTCAGGAAGCCGTCAAGGTCGCTTCGGTGATCCAGGCGGTCGGTGTGACCCTCGACGCCGAGGCCGTACTCGCCGAGCAGTGACACCGCACCACCCCTGATACGAGAAGAGCCCCGAGGACGACCGACCGTCCCCGGGGCTCTTCTTTTCGCGTTCCGTGCCGCTCCGCTACTCCTGCGGCGGCCGGTTCTCCCGCGGGCGTTCGCCCGGCGCGTCCTCGGGACCGGGGGAAGCCGGTGGCGCCGCCGGGGCGGCCGTGGCGTGTGCGGGGGTCATCGACAGGGCGGTGGCCCCGTGGTGCCCGCCGCTCTCGCCCGGGGAGCCCGGTTCGCCGTACGAGCGCAGATAGCCGACCACCGTGTTGATCACGGCGACCAGCGGTACGGCGACCACCGCGCCGCCGATGCCCGCGACCAGCCCGCCGGTCGCGACCGCGAGGACCACCGCGAGCGGATGGACCCGCACCGCGCGGCCGAGGATGAACGGCTGCAGGATGTGGCCCTCGATCTGCTGCACCGCCAGGACCACCACCAGCGCCCACAGCGCGGTCCACACGCCCTCGGTGACCAGGGCGACGACCACCGCGAGCGCTCCGGAGACCACGGCGCCGACGAGCGGGATGAAGGCGAACAGGAAGATGAAGACGGCCAGCGGCACCGCGAGCGGCACATTGAGGACGTAGAGGCCGAAGCCGATGAAGATCGCGTCGATCAGGGCGACGAGCACCGTGCCGCGCACATACGCGGTCAGGGTGCGCCAGGCGCGCGGTCCGGCGCCGGCGACCCCGGGGCGGGCGGCGGCGGGCACCAGCTTGAGCGACCACTCCCAGATGCGCCGGCCGTCGTAGAGCAGGAAGAGCGTGGAGAACATCGCCAGCAGCAGCCCGGTGAGGAACTCCACCATCACGGTGACGCCCTGGAGCCCGGCGGAGGTGATCTCCTCCGTGTTGGTGCCGATGGTGTCGTTGAGGTTCTTGGCGAGGTCGTTGATCTGCGACTCGGTGACGTGGAAGGGGCTGTCGAGCGCCCAGCGCTTCAACTCGTCGATGCCGTCGCGGACCCGGTCGGAGAGCGTGTCGAGGTTCTCCATCACCTGCCACACCACGAACCAGCCGACCAGGCCGATGATGACGAACCCGAGGACGGCGGTCACGGCGGTGGCGAGCCCGTGCGGCAGCCCGAACCTCCGGAGCCGGACGACGGTCGGCTGGAGCATCGCGGTGACGAGCAGCGCGGCGGCGAAGGCCAGCACGACGAGCTGGACCGCGCTGATCACCCGCATCAGCACCCAGAGCGTCCCGGCGAGGACGAGGAGCCGCCAGCCGGCCTCGGCGGCGACCCGCATCCCCCACGGGATCGCCGCGACCGGATCCGGCTTGGCGGCGACCGAGGGGGCGTAACTGGGCGGCGCGGGCACCTGCCCGGGGTCGTCGGCCTCGGCGACGGCGGGGTCACCTCGGAGCACGAGGGGTCCGTCGTCGTCGACGGCGCGCGCCCGTCGCTCCTCCAGTCGCGCGCCCAGCTCCGTCAGTTCGGAACCGAAGCGGCCCAGCCAGCCCGGCAGTTTCGACATGCTTGCTTTCCTTCCCCCATCTTCGCCGCCCAGCGCTGTCGGCGCTCACCGCACACCGGGATGCGACCGTACACGCGCGAGGCCCCCCACCGTCTGGACGGTGAGGGGCCTCGCGAGGTTGAGAGGGCGGTCCGTGGACTTCGCCCGCTCCCTCTAATACCAGTTGTTGGCCTGCCAGAAGGACCAGGCGCCGCACGGGCTGCCGTAACGGCCGTCCATGTAGCTGAGACCCCACTTGATCTGGGTGGCCGGGTTGGTCTGCCAGTCGGCGCCGGCGGACGACATCTTGTGGCCCGGGAGCGCCTGCATCAGACCGTACGCCCCGGAGGACGGGTTGGTCGCGCGGTAGTTCCAGGTCGACTCGTGGTTCACGATGTTGCTGAAGCACTGGAACTGGTCCGCGGGGACCATCTGACGGGCCATCGCCTGGACCTCGGCCACGCTGTACGAGCCTTGCGCGGAGAACGAGGAGGCGTCGCGGACGGAAGAACGGCTGGCGCGCTCGGCGTCGTCCTTCTTCTTCTGTTCCGCCTTGCGCTCGGCCTCGACCCGGTCCTCGGCCGCCTGCTTCTTGGACTTGGCGTCCTTGGCGGCCTGGATGCGGGCCGACTCCTCGGCCGACTTCTTCGCGGCGGCGTCGGCGGCGGATGCCTGGGCATCGGCCTGCTGCGTCAGCGAAGCGGTCTGGACCGCGGCCTGCTGGCCCGCGGGGATGTCTGCGAGCAGCGTGGTGTCGGCTGCGGCCGCCTCGAAGTTGTTGTCGTCGGCGGCAGGAGTGCCGCCCGCAGCAACGCCTACGACGGCGCCTACGGTGGTGACCGCGGTGGCAGATGCCACGGCGAACCCCCGGACCGAGATCCGGCTCACATGGTGTCCTTCCAGCATCGCCCGCTTAGGTGACCTCGCGGGCGCGTTCGTGCCCCTGGCGCTGGCCTCCCTACTGCGTGGGTCACGGGAGGCACGGGCCCGATGGGCAACCCCGGTGAGGAGGCTGCCGCGTGGTGCTCGCGGGCGGCATACGGGCGTCTCGTGTTGAGTTGTGTGGTGCGTGGCGCCTCTGGAGGTGCCCAAGTGCCGTATGCGGGGCCTGACGGAAGCAAGACTCTGCCGGACGGGGACGCCAGGAGGCAATTCTGTGTTGCGTGGGAAAGGTCACACCCCGTTTGGGCCACCGGTTTTCCGGAAATGACGGCGCAGCACAATGCCGCCCGGCTAAGCTCCTTGGCTCGCCGGGCGGCATCAATGGGGCATGCGGGTCAGATGTGGCCTTCCTCCAGCATTTCGGTCACCAGCGCGGCGATCTGCGAACGCTCCGACCGCGTGAGCGTGACGTGGGCGAACAGCGGATGACCCTTCAGTTTCTCGACGACGGCGACGACTCCGTCGTACCGGCCGACCCGGAGGTTGTCCCGCTGGGCCACGTCGTGGGTGAGCACGACACGCGAATTCGCCCCGATTCGGGACAACACGGTCAGCAGGACGTTCCGTTCGAGCGACTGCGCCTCGTCGACGATCACGAACGCGTCGTGCAGCGAGCGGCCGCGGATGTGGGTGAGCGGCAGGACCTCCAGCATCCCGCGCCCGAGCACCTCCTCGATGACCTCGCGCCCGGCGACCGCCGAGAGCGTGTCGAAGACCGCCTGCGCCCAGGGGCTCATCTTCTCGGCCTCGCTGCCGGGGAGATAGCCGAGCTCCTGGCCGCCCACCGCGTACAGCGGACGGAAGACCATCACCTTCTTGTGCTGCCGGCGCTCCAGCACCGCTTCCAGCCCCGCGCAGAGGGCCAGCGCCGACTTGCCGGTGCCCGCGCGTCCGCCCAGCGACACGATGCCGACGTCGCTGTCGAGGAGGAGGTCGAGGGCGATCCGCTGCTCGGCGCTGCGCCCGTGGATGCCGAAGGCCTCCCGGTCGCCCCGCACGAGCCGCACATTGCCCTCGGCCGTCACCCGGCCGAGCGCCTTGCCGCGCTCGGACTGGAGGACCAGGCCGGTGTGCACGGGCAGCTCGGCGGCCTCGGGGACGTACAGCGTCTCCTCGCTGAACAGCAGGTCGATCTGTTCCCCGGCGAGGGACAGTTCGCTCATACCGGTCCAGCCGGAGTCCGTGATGGCGAGCTCCGCGCGGTACTCCTCGGCGAGGAGGCCCACGGAGGAGGCCTTGATGCGGAGCGGCAGGTCCTTGGAGACGACCGTGACGTCGTACCCCTCGGCCTGGAGGTTGCGTGCGACCGCGAGGATCCGTGAGTCGTTGTCCCCCAACCGGTAGCCGGCGGGCAGGACGCCGGGATCGGAGTGGTTGAGCTCGACACGGAGCGTCCCGCCCAGATCCCCGAGCGGGATCGGGGCGTCCAGCCGGCCGTACCGGACCCGGAAGTCGTCCAGCAGGCGCAGGGCCTGCCGGGCGAAGTAGCCGAGCTCGGGATGGTGCCGTTTGGCCTCCAGTTCCGTGACCACGACGATCGGCAGCACGACTTCGTGCTCGTCGAAGCGGGCCATGGCGCCTGGGTCGGCCAGCAGGACGCTGGTGTCGAGAACGTAGGTGCGCCTGTCGGGCATGCGGCGCTTAGTGCTGGTCACCACGGAAGGACGTACCCCCTCGGACGAGGTCGGGGAGTGCGACGAACGGTCGCGGAGCTTCCCGAAGGGAGAGGACGGACCGGGATCGGGCCCCACTGCGCGGGCCGGACCACGGCCTCCGCGTCGGCCGCACGCTGTGTACGGTCCTTCGTGTGCAAAGGGCCTCCCGGGCGAGCGGTCTTGGCGCCGCTCACTTGGACACGACATCCGCCTGGTTGATGACCGGACGTCGACCTGACAGGGGTATTCCCTTTATCGCGCGAAGCCATGCCGCCGCATATGACACGGTGTGGAGAAGTCCCGGTGGACGCGCGATGGCCCCCTCATATACGCGATGACTCCCCTATATAGAGGAGTCATCGGGCGGTACGCGTGCGGCGGGGCCGTTCAGGCGCCGTAGCGGCGGTGGCGGGCGGCGTAGTCGCGCAGCGCCCGGAGGAAGTCGACCTTGCGGAAGGCCGGCCAGAAGACCTCGCAGAAGTAGTACTCCGAATGGGCGCTCTGCCAGAGCATGAAGCCCGAGAGCCGCTGCTCGCCGCTGGTCCGGATCACCAGGTCCGGGTCGGGCTGGCCCCGGGTGTAGAGGTGCTCGGAGATCAGGTCGGTGGAGACGACCTCGGCCAGCTCCTCGAAGCTGGTGCCCTTCTCGGAGTGCTCCAGGAGCAGCGAGCGGACCGCGTCCGCGATCTCCTGGCGGCCGCCGTAGCCGACTGCGACATTGACGATTATTCCGTCGATACCGGACGTCGCCTCCTCGGCCTCCTTGAGGACCGTCTGCGTCTCGGCCGGAAGCAGGTCGAGCGTGCCGACGTGGTGGACGCGCCAGCGCCCGTCCGCGGCGAGGTTGCGCACGGTGTTCTCGATGATGCCGAGCAGCGGTTTCAGCTCGTGCTCGGGCCGGTCGAAGTTGTCCGTGGACAGCATCCAGAGGGTGACGACCTCGACATCGGTCTCGTCGCACCAGCCGAGCAGCTCGGAGATCTTGTCCGCACCGGCCTGGTGGCCCTGCACGGCCGATCCGCCGGAGGCCTTGGCCCACCGCCGGTTGCCGTCGAGGATGACCCCGATGTGCTTCGGCACCTGGTCGTGGTCCAGGCGGCCTTCCACCCGGCGCGCGTAGAGCCTGTACACCAGGTCGCGGAAGTTCACTGCGTTCACCCTCTCGGTTCCGTACGGGCCCGGGCCCG
>MUNB01000240.1 GCA_002154345.1 Streptomyces griseus | reverse complement strand
GTGGGGGCTGGGCTGGGTGGAGTTGGCCACCACTCGGGACTTTCCTCCGTCGCCCCGGTCCAAATACCCCGCCGTTGCCGCTATCGCCAGGCCCGCCACCGCCAGTACCGCGCCCACGAACGCCGGGGACGTCCAGCCCCAGCCTGCCGCGATGGCCACGCCGCCCAGCCAGGCGCCGCCCGCGTTGGCCAGGTTGAAGGCCGAGTGGTTGGAGGCGGAGGCCAGGGTCGGGGCGTCCTTCGCCTTGTTCATCACCAGCATCTGGAGCGGGGTCGTCGTCATGAAGCCGACTCCGCCCAGCAGCACCACCATCACCAGCGCCGCCCACTGCACGTGCACCGTGAACGGGAAGGCCACCAGGATCACCGCCAACGCGCCGAGCGAGCCGTACAGGGTCGGTCGCAGGGCCCGGTCCGTGAGGGGGCCCGCGGCCAGGGCGCCCAGGGTCATCCCGATGCCGAAGAGGGCGAGGACGACCGTGACCGAGGATTCGCCGAAGCCCATCGCCTTGGTGGTCATCGCCGAGAGGTACGAGTACACCGCGAAGACCCCGGCGAAGCCGAAGACGGCGGTGAGCAGGCCGAGGAGCACCTGGCGGTTGCCGAGGGCGCGGAGTTCGCGGCGTACGTCCTGGTGGGCCTCGACCGGGACGGCCGGCACCAGACGGGCCAGGGCCGCCATCGCGGTGAGGCCGATCGCCGCCACGACGAGGAAGGTGGCCCGCCAGCCGAGGTGCTGGCCGAGCAGGGTGGCGGCGGGGACGCCGACGATGTTGGCGACCGTCAGGCCGAGGAACATCGTGGCCACCGCCCGCGCCTGGCGGCCCTCGGCGACCAGCCGGGTGGCCACGACCGCGCCGACGCCGAAGAACGCGCCGTGCGGGAGTCCGGCGAGGAAGCGGCCCGCCAGCAGCCAGCCGAAGTCGGGGGCGAGTGCCGAGGCCAGGTTGCCGACGGTGAAGAGCGCCATCAGGAGCAGCAGCATCTTCTTGCGCGGGACGCGGGAGCCGAGGCCGGCGAGGAGCGGCGCGCCGAGGACGACGCCGATCGCGTACGCCGACACGAGGTATCCGGCGGTCGGCACGGAGGTGCCCAGGTCGTCCGCCACGTTGGGCAGCAGGCCCATCATGACGAACTCCGTCGTGCCTATGCCGAAGGCGCTCACGGCCAGGGCGAGGAGAGCCAGGGGCATGGAGAAGGGACCTTTCGCGACGCGGGGAGGGCGGGGGCGCACGGCCGGGAGCCGTCGCCTCGGCACCCGGGAGTGCTGGGCGACGGCTCACACCGCCTATATGTAAGTTACCGGAACAAATTCTCGCAGATGTTTATGCCGGGGCGTCTACCGGCAGGTGAACGGCTCGTTGCGCCGGTCCGGCCTGGCAGTCACAGCGGTCCAGTCCCCTGCAGCCGTACGTCACAGCTCCACGCGGGCCGCGATCGGGAGGTGGTCGCTGTCGGTCGCCGAGAGCGTCCAGGACGACTTCGGCTCGACCCCCTTGACCATGATCTGGTCGATGCGGGCCATCGGGAAGGACGCCGGCCAGCTGAAGCCGAAGCCGTCGCCCGCCGCGCCCTGGGTGGAACGCATCTGGGAGGTGACCGCGTTCAGCGAACGGTCGTTCATCGTGCCGTTCAGGTCGCCGAGCAGGACGACGCGCTCGACCCGTTCGTCGGCGATGGCCTCGCCGAGCGCGTCGGCGCTGTTGTCGCGCTGGTTGGCGGTGAATCCGGCGTGCAGCTTCACGCGGACGGACGGCAGGTGGGCCACGTACACCGCGACCTCGCCCTGCGGCGTCCTGACCGTGGAGCGCATCGCCCGGGTCCAGCCCATCTTGATGTCGACGGGCTTGGTGTCGGCCAGCGGGTACTTGCTCCACAGGCCCACGGTGCCCTGGACCGAGTGGTACGGGTAGCGGCCGGCCAGCGACTTCTCGTACGTGGAGACCTGCTTGCCCGGGAGTTCCTGGAGGGCCACGACGTCCGCCCCTGAACCGGCGACCTGCTGGGCGGTGCCGTCGGGGTCGGGGTTGCCGGCGTTGACGTTGTGGGTGGCGACGGTGAGGTCGCCGCCGCTGCCGGACTTGTCGGTGAGCAGGCCGCCGAACACGTTGAGCCAGACCACGGCGGGCAGCAGCAGCGCGATCAGCGCGGTCGCGGAGCGCCGCACCAGGGCCAGGACCAGCAGCACCGGGATGAAGACCGCGACCCACGGCAGGAACGTCTCAATGAGGCTGCCGAGGTTGCCGACCCGGTTGGGGATCCGCGCGTGGACGACCATCAGCAGGGTCAGCAGCACCGAGCAGAGGGCCAGCACGATCCCGCGCCGCCAGATGCCCCGGTCGGACGTCAGCCTGTCCCGCAGGCCCCGGAAGCGGGACCCGCCGGTTTCCGGCTGCTCCGCGCTGCCGTTGCCCGTGTCCGCTCCGTACGCCTGCACCATCGCGCTGTCCTCACTGCCTTGCCCTGCACATCGCCGCGCTCTCGACCCTAGGTGATGAGCGGCGGCATTCTCGCCGTCGACCCCGCCGTCGATCCCGGCGTCGGCCTTTCGACGTGCAGGACGGCGGGGACGGGACGAGAGGTTCCGGGCCGGGGCCGGCCCGGGCGCCTTGTGACAGAACGATCACACTCGTACCGGTCGCGCCCGCCCTGATCAAGCACGTGCTGTCGGGGCGAGGCCCTGCAGCAGCGCGGTGATGATGCGGTCCGCGAGGTCGTCGGGCAGCGACGCGTCGGGGCGGTGGACCGTGCGGACGAGCATGGGGCCGACGAAGAGGTCGTCGATCAGTTCCACGTCGAGGTCGTCGCGCAGTTCCCCGGCGGCCACGGCGCGCCGCACCGCCTCCAGCATCGCGACGCGCCGGGGGGCGATCACCGTGCCGTGGTACTCCTCCCACAGCTTCGGGTGGCTCTTCATCTGGGCGAAGATGTTGACCAGGAGCACCGAGGAACGCTGGGCGAGGCCCCGGGTGCGCAGCGATTCCAGCATCACGCGCAGATCGGCGAGTCCGGCGGTGCCGGAGACGGGCGGGTCGGTGGGCTCCATGTCGCGTACGACGTCGACGAAGAGCTCCTCCTTGCCGGACCAGCGGCGGTAGATGGTGGCCTTGCCGACGCCCGCCGTGCGCGCGATGCGCTCGATGGAGAGGCCCGCCAGCGGCTCGCCCGCTTCCAGGAGGGCGATGACGGCGTCCAGGATCGCCCGTTCCGCCGCGGCGGAACGGGGCCGGCCGCGGCGGGGCTCCGGATCCGCCGCCCCGGCCGGCGGCTCACCCTCGCCCCGTGCCCCGTACCGGTCCCGGTCGTCGTCCTGGCCCTGCTGGCCTTGCACCTGAAGCCGCCTCTCCACCGCGCCGCTCTTCCTCGTACGTCCGCCGTACGCGTGCCGTACGTCCGCCGTGCGTCCGCTTGACGTCTCGCGTACGTACGTCGCCCCGATTCTCGCCGACCCGGGGTACGCGGGGCGACGGACCTCACCGCGGCGTCAGCGGACCGGCTGCTTCTCCGCGGGCCGGGGGTCCGCCGGGGCCGCGGTCTCCGCGGGGGTCCGGCCGGGCAGGAACAGGCCGACGACGACGGCGCCGATCAGGGCGACGGCCGCCGAGCCGAGGGCGGTCACGTGCATGGCGCCGATGAACGCGTCGTTGGCGGCGGCGACCAGAGGCTTTCCGGCCACCGGGCCGAGCTTCTCGGCGACGCCGAGCGTGGCCTCGATGGACTCGCCCGCCACCTCCCTGGCCCCGGCCGGTACCGCGCCGAGGTGGCCCTCGATGTCGCCCCGGTAGACGGTCGAGAGCACCGAGCCGAGCACCGCGATGCCGAGCGCGCCGCCGACCTGGCGGAAGGTGTTGTTGATGGCCGAACCGGAACCGGCCTTCTCGCGGGGCAGTGCCTGCATCACGGCGACGGTGACGGGCGGCATGACGTGCGCCATCCCGGTGCCCTGGACGAAGAAGACGAGGCACATCACCCACACCGGCGTACCGGCGTCGAACAGGGCGAACGCGGCGAGTCCGGCGGCGACGAGCAGCATGCCGACCGTGCAGACCGCGCGGGCGCCGAAGCGGTCGACGACCAGCCGGGCCCGGGGCGCGAAGATCATCTGGGCGGCCGCGAGCGGAACGATCAGCAGGCCCGATTCCAGGGCGGTGTAACCGCGCACGCTCTGGAGGTAGAAGGCCGCGAAGAAGGTCACGCCCATCAGCGCGAAGAAGACCAGCGCGATGGCGGCGACGGCGGCGGCGAACGCCGGCTCGCGGAAGTACGAGATGTCGATGGCCGGGTGGCTGCTGCGCTTCTCGTGCCAGACGAATCCGGCCAGGACCAGGAGCCCGCCGACGATGGAGAGCAGGACGGTGGTGTCGGTGAAGTCGGCCAGTTCGCCGCCCCGGATGATTCCGTACACCAGCAGGACCAGACCCACGATGGACAGCGCGACGCCCACCGGGTCGACCTTGCCGGGCTTCGGGTCGCGGGAGTCGGGGACCAGGATCGCCATGGCGACCAGGGCGATCACCACCACGGGGACGTTCACCAGGAAGATCGAGCCCCACCAGAAGTGCTCCAGGAGCAGTCCGCCGGTGATCGGGCCGATGGCGATGCCGAGGCCGACGCTGCCCGCCCAGATGCCGATGGCCCGGGGCTGCTCGTCGCGTTCGAAGACGTTCATCAGGACGGCGAGGGTGGCGGGCATCACGAAGGCCGCGCCGAAGCCCATCAGCGCCCGCCAGGTGATGAGCTCACCGGGCGAGGCGGAGAAGGCGGCCAGCGCGGAGCCGAGGCCGAAGACCAGGGTGCCGGCGAGGAGGACCTTCTTGCGGCCGATGCGGTCGCCCAGCAGACCGGCGGTGAACAGCAGCCCGGCGAAGACGAGCGTGTAGGAGTTGATCGCCCACTCCAGCTCGCTCTGGGTGGCTCCGATGCCGGTGGGGGCGGGGCTCGCGATCGTCTTGACCGCGACGTTCAGGATCGAGTTGTCCAGCACCACGATGAGCAGGCTGAACATGAGGACGGCGAGGATCCACCAGCGGCGGCGGTGGATCGCCTCGGGAACACGAGGCACGGCGGGCGCGGCAGGAGCGCCGGACGGTATGGACATGGGACGATCCTAGACCCATTTCGATACGAGACCGTCTCGTATTGTTAAAGCTTTACCCGATGGCCTCCGGGGCGCCGTGTGCGGGCCCACTTCCCGAGTGGCCGGGCGGGATGCCACCATGGAAGGGATCCGGGGACGCCGTCAGGGCGCCTCGAGATGACGAAGGAGCCGTTGGCCATGTCGCTTCAGGCTGCGCAGAATCAGTCCTCCCCCGCGGGCGGGAGCCAGTCCTCCCCCGCCGACAGCGGCAAAGCGCTGTACGGCGGGAAGTCCACCCGCCGCATCACCGTCCACGACATCGCCGCCGCCACCGAGCGCGGCGAGAAGTGGCCCATGCTCACCGCCTACGACGCGATGACCGCGTCCGTCTTCGACGAGGCCGGGATCCCGGTCATGCTCGTCGGGGACTCGATGGGCAATGTCCACCTCGGCTACGAGACCACCGTGCCCGTCACGATGGACGAGATCGCCCTGCTGTCCGCCGCCGTCGTACGCGGCACCAAGCGGGCCCTGATCGTCGCCGACCTGCCCTTCGGCTCGTACCAGGAAGGCCCCGTCCAGGCGCTGCGCAACGCCACCCGGCTGATCAAGGAGTCGGGCGTCGGCGCGGTCAAGCTGGAGGGCGGCGAGCGGTCCCACGAGCAGATCCGGCTGCTGGTCGAGGCCGGGATCCCGGTCATGGGCCACATCGGTCTGACCCCGCAGTCCGTCAACGCGATGGGCTACCGGGTGCAGGGCCGCGGCGAGGAGGCCGCGCAGCAGCTGCTGCGCGACGCCAAGGCCGTCCAGGACGCGGGCGCGTTCGCCGTGGTGCTGGAGCTGGTGCCCGCCGAGCTGGCCGCCGAGGTCACCCGTACGCTGCACATCCCGACCGTCGGGATCGGCGCCGGTTCCGCGACCGACGCGCAGGTGCTGGTCTACACCGACATGGTCGGGCTGACCGGCGGCAAGGTGCCGCGCTTCACCAAGCAGTACGCGAATCTCCGCCAGGTCCTCGGCGACGCGGCGAAGGAGTTCGCGGACGAGGTCGTCGGCGGTACGTTCCCGGCGCCGGAGCACACCTTCCACTGACCCGCCGGGTCCCGCCTGCCATTTCCCGCACCACCGACAGCCCGCCGACATCCCCCATCGGCGGGCTGTCGCCTGCGCGGCGGCCGGTGCCGGGCCGTGTCGGCGGGCTGTCGGTGAGCTGTCGGCGGGCGCTGGTCTGCTGGTGGACATGGAAAGCATCGACAAGAACCCCAGCAGCGGCCGGAACGCCGTCGAGGTGCGGGGGCTGGTCAAGCACTACGGCGAGACCAAGGCACTGGACGGCGTGGACCTCGACGTCCGCGAAGGCACCGTCCTCGGTGTGCTCGGCCCCAACGGCGCCGGCAAGACCACCCTGGTCCGTCAGCTCACCGGACTGATGCGGCCCGACTCCGGCAGCGTCGAGGTGCTGGGCCACGACCTCGTACGCCACCCCGAGCGGGCGTCCCGGCTGATCGGCTACCTCGGGCAGGAATCCACCGCCCTCGACGAACTGACCGTCTCCCTCGCCGCCGAGACCACCGGACGGCTGCGCGGCCTCGCCGTACGGGAGGCCCGCGCCGAGCGCGACGCCGTCCTGGAGGAGCTGGGCCTCACCGAGATCGCCGGGCGGCCCCTGAAGAAGCTCTCCGGCGGTCAGCGCCGGCTCGCCTGCTTCGCCGCCACCCTGGTCGGCGACCGGCCCGTCCTGGTCCTCGACGAACCGACCACCGGCATGGACCCGGTCGCCCGCCGCGCCGTCTGGGCCGCCGTCGACCGCCGCCGCGCCGAGCGCGGGGCCACGGTCCTGCTGGTCACCCACAACGTGATCGAGGCCGAGACCGTCCTCGACCGGGTCGCCGTCCTCGAACGCGGCCGGGTCATCGCCTGCGACACCCCGGCCGGGCTCAAGGAGAAGGTCGCCGGAGAGGTGCGCGTCGAGCTGATGTGGCGCGAACGGGCCCCGCTGGACGTCCCCGAGGTGGCGGCGCTGCGACCGTCCGCCCAGGAGTCCGGGCGGCGCTGGGTGCTGCGGCTGAGCCCCGACGAGGCGCGGGCCGCGGTCGCCGCGGTGACGGGCGGCGCGGCCTTCGCCGCGCTCGACGATTTCACCCTGGCCACACCCAGCCTGGAAGATGTCTATCTCGCGCTCGGGGGAGACGCGGCCAATGCGACCAAGGGGCTGGTGAAGGCGTGAGGGACAGGACAGGCGTGGGGAACGTGAACGCCGCGGACGCGGCGGACGTACTCGACAGGGTGGACGGTCCGGACGTGTGGGACGTGCCGGACGGGTTTGACCTGGTGGACGTGTCTAAGGGGAGCGGCCTGAGGTGACGAGCATCATTCCGGCCAGGACCGTACCGTCGCGCGTCCGGCCCGGGGCCGGCCCGTCCGGCCAGGCCCCCGCCCGTACCGTCGCCGAGCCCCTCGCCCCGCGCGCCCGGCTGCTGCCCTCGCTGGCCGCCGTCTACCGCGCCCAGCTCTCCCGGGCGCGGGTCGCCCGGATCCCGCTGCTCTTCGTGGCGACCTTCCAGTCCGTCGGGATCATGGTCCTGATGCGGGGCGTCGTGGACGGCGGCGCGGAGGCCCGCGCGGTGGTCGCGGGATCCAGCGTTCTGGTCGTCGCGTTCGTCGCGCTCAACCTGCTCGCCCAGTACTTCGGGCAGCTGCGGGCGTCCGGCGGGCTCGACCACTACGCCACGCTGCCCGTGCCGCCCGCCGCGGTGGTGCTCGGGGCGGCCGGCGCGTACGCCTCCTTCACCGTGCCCGGCACCATCTTCACCGCGATCACCGGAAGCGTGCTGTTCCAGCTGCCGCTGACTCATCTGTGGGTCCTGGTGGCCGTCGTGCCGCTCTCCGGAGCCGCCCTGGCCGGTCTCGGCGCGGCCCTCGGGCTGCTCGCCCCGCGCCCGGAGCTGGCGACCCTGCTGGGGCAGCTGGGCATGTCGGCCGCCCTGCTGCTCGGGGTGCTGCCCGCCGAGCGGCTGCCGGAGCCGGTGGGATGGGCGCGCGATCTGCTGCCCTCGACGTACGGGGTCGAGGCGCTGGCCCGGTCCTTCGACGCCCGCCCGGACTGGGGGATCATCGCGTTCTTCCTCGGGATCTGCGCGGTGGTGGGGGTTCTCTCGCTGGCGGTGGCGACGTGGGCGTACCGGCGGGCCGCCGTACGGTAGCCGGTGAGGCGCCTCACAGGGTGGCCTGGCACGATGGCAAGGTGACCGCACCTCTGACGCCGCCTCACCAGCCCGGCCCCCACGATCCGTGGCAGGCCCCGCCCTCGGGCTCCCACCTCGCGCCCTTCCAGGGCTCGCCGGACGACCCGGACACGGCCACCGAGCTCCGTCAGGCCGCCGTCGTCGTGGTCCTGGTCGCGCTCGCGGGCCTCGCGCTCGGGCTGCTGTGGCTGTGGCTCGCGCCGCGTGTGCCGCTGGTCTCCGACGACACGGCCGTCTTCCTGAAGAACAGCGAGGGCGAGGAGGCGATCGGCGCGGACGGCACGTTCGTCCTGCTGGCCATCGGCTTCGGGGTGCTCTCCGCCGCCGCCGTCTTCTGGCGGCTGCGCCGCGGGGGCGTCCTCGTGGTCGTGGGCCTGGCGCTGGGCGCGGTGCTCGGCTCGCTGCTGGCGTGGCGGGTCGGCATCTGGCTGGGGCCGTCGTCCGATGTGGTGGGCCGGGCCCGGGAGGCCGGTCAGGGCGTCACGTTCGACGCGCCGCTGGAGCTGCACGCGGTGTGGGTGGCGATGATGGCCTGGCCGTTCGCGGCGATGGGGATCCATCTGCTGCTCACGGCGGCGTTCGGGCCGCGGGATGTGGAGCCGGACTGGGTGGGGTCGGGGTACGCGAAGTATTACGGGGAGCCGGATTCCGGGGCTCCGGCGCCGCCTGCGGGGAGCGGTGGGCCGGCGTAGGGGCGCCTGCGGCGGGCCTGTTCCCCTACCCGCCCCTTCCCGAAACCGGGGCTCCGCCCCGGACCCCGCTCCTCAAACGCCGGAGGGGCTGGATTTTCCAGCCCGTCCGGCGATTGAGGACATCTATCAGGCGCGCGCGATCTCCGCGAACGTCGCCCCCGTCAGCTCCGCCAGATCCGTCGCCGCCAGCTCGACCTCCAGGCCCCGCCGGCCCGCCGACACGCAGATCGTGGCGTGCGCGCGCGCCGACGCGTCCAGCACCGTGCGCAGGCGCTTGCGCTGGCCCAGCGGGGAGATGCCGCCGCGGACATACCCCGTGGTGCGTTCCGCGGCCGCCGGGTCCGCCATCGCGGCCCGCTTGCCGCCCACCGCGGCGGCCAGGGCCTTGAGGTCCAGGGAGCCGGCCACCGGGACCACCGCCACCGTCAGAGCGCCGTCGACGTCCGCCACCAGGGTCTTGAAGACCCGGTCGGGGGAGACGCCCAGGGCCTCGGCCGCCTCCTCGCCGTAGGACGGGCTCGCCGGGTCGTGGTCGTAGGCGTGGACCGTGAAGGCGGTGCCCGCCGCGGTCAGGGCGACCGTGGCGGGGGTGCCGCCCGACTGCTGCTTCTTGGGCTTCTTCGCCAACGCGGGCCGGTCCTTGTCAGTTGGGGTGGGTGGGGGCCCGCGTCAGGTCCGTCGCGGGCAGCGAGGGCAGATGCCGGATGACCGCGGTCTCCTTGCGCAGCAGCGTCAGCTCCTCGCGCAGCCGGGTCGCGGTGTCCGGGGCCTGGAGCAGCCGCTGTTTGGTGGGGACGTCCAGGACCGTGGCCGCCGCGACCAGGTAGGAGATCACCGACGGGTCGTCGGGGAGGTCGGCGCCGGTCGCCAGCGAGCGTTCGCTCGCTCCGGCCAGCCGCTTCTGGTAGGCGCGGAAGGCCCGCAGAACGCCCTCCGCCAGGGCTCCGGCCTCGTCGCCCTCGTCCTCGCCGGGCGGCTCCTCGGCCAGGTCCTCGACCTCGGCGGTCAGATACGGGCCGCTCGTCTCGACCGACAGCAGCCTGACCCGGGTGGTGCCGGTGGCCAGGACCTCGAAGCTGCCGTCGGCGCGCTCGCGGATCGTCGCCGCGTCGGCGACACAGCCGACCCGGTGGAAGGTCTGGATCGGATCGGGGCCGAAGCCCTCCGCCGGGGCGCGCTCGGCGGGCGGGGCCGCCGCGACCGTGTCCGGCATGCCGGTGGCCGTCGGGGCGATCTCGCGGCCGTCGCGGATCGCGACCACGACGAAGCGGCGAGGTTCGTCCTCGTCGCTCTTCAGCAGCTCCCGCATCATGGCGCGATATCGCTCTTCGAAGACGTTGAGCGGCAGCACCAGGCCGGGGAACAGCACCGCGTTGAGCGGGAAAAGGGGAAGGCGGGCGGTGGTCACAACGCTCAAGCGTAATGGCCCCGGGGGCGGCCGTGGTCGGCCCGGTTGCGCAACGGGGTCAGCGAGGCCACCTGGAGCCGTGCGCCGTCCCGCGCGTCCAGGAAGCGGCCGAGCGCGTCGTCGGACACCGACGACCACGGGAACGACGTCGCGTGCAGCCCGATCAGGTTGAACTGGTGCAGCGCCTCCGCCCAGCGGCCCCGGGTGAGCAGGACGTACGCGAGGAGGTTGCGGACCTCGGCCGGCCACGGGTCGCCGGGCCGGTAGGCGGCGGAGAGCCCGATCGCCAGGTCGGCCGCCGCGTCGATCCGCTCCTCCAGTACGGAGGTGGTCCGGCCGGCCGCCTGGGTGTCCAGGAGCAGCGCGAAGGCCGCCCGGACCGGCAGGGCCTGCACCAGGGAGTCGGGCCGGGCGTCCGCCGCGGCCTGCTCGGCGAAGTCGAAGCACTCGCGGTGCGAGCCGTACCAGGCGGCCGACAGATAGCGCAGCGCCGCCACATGGCAGCCGTAGTGGTGCGCGGAGCGCCGTACGGCCTGCTCCCACAGCGACTCGAAGGCGGTGTGCGTGGCGTGGGTGCCGCGTGCGTGGTCCAGGGCGAGCCGCCACGGCACGGGGTCGTGCGGGTCCGCCTCGGCGGCGGCGGTGATCAGCGGGCCGACCTCGCGGAGCCGTTCCGCGCGGGCGGGCGACTCCCAGGCCCGGCGGACCGCCAGCTCCGCCTTGACCAGCAGCGCGTCCGGATCGCGCGGGGCGGCGGCCAGCCACTGGTCGAGCCAGCCGTCCCGGCTGCGGGCGAAGGTGACCAGCCGGCCGAGATAGCGGTCCCGGTTCTCCCAGTCGGCGGTGTCCCGGGTGGCGGCGAGCAGCTTGGCGGCCGGTTCGTGGTCGCCCAGGGCAGCGGCGACCAGCGCGGGAGAGAGCCGCTCGTCGGGGGCGTCGAGCAGCACCGCGTCATCCGCGGACAGTCCGGCGGACAGCGGAGGGCTGTGCCGGATCATGCGCGCGGTACTGAGCAGAGCGCGAAGGAAGGCCATGGTGCAGACCATTGAAAAGGCCTGGTGGGGGCCGCGCCAGGGGTGTGCTGTGAAGCTTCTGTGCCGAGTGAATGGGTTGTATCGGGCCGGGTCAAGAAAAGGCAAAGGAATGGGTGTTGGTTGGCTTGATTGCGCTCTCCCGTGCGGCCCGTCAGCCCCTGTGGCCCCCCGGGGCGGACGGCCGGAACCTCGGCTCCGACCGCCCGCGGCCGCAAGGGAACGCCCCTGCGGTCACCCCCGGCGCAGCATCCGGGAGGCCCCGGCCGCCACTGTGGTGGCCAAAACCCACCCCACCAGCACCAGACTGGCCGCGGCCCACTGCCAGGCGCCCTCCATCCGCCAGTAGCCGTCCTGTCCGAGGTTGATCACCGGGATCAGCAGATCCAGCGCGTACAGCGCGGGATTCCACATCGGAGACTCGTCGTCCTTGACCGCGGGCGGGGTGTGCTGCGCGAAGGCCGCCGTGCCCGCCGCCCACAGCACCGCCATCCACACCGCCGCCCGTCCCGGCCGGTAGCCATACGCCACCGTCCAGTCCTGGAGATACCCCCAGGCCTTCGCGGCGGGCGGCAGCGTCTCACGGCGGCGGCGCTGCTTGGCGAGCAGCACCTCGCGCGCGTCCGCGTCCTCGCCGCTGCTGCGCATCACCGTGGCCAGCCGCTCGTACGGCTCGGGGACGTACTCCGGCGTCGCGGCCTGCACCCACTCCAGGCGCCGGGAGAGCGGGAAGTGGCCGTAGGGGACGAGGTTCTCGTAGACGAAGCCGCCCATCGCCAGACCGCCGGGGCCCGGCCAGCTCGTCGACAGGTCGATCAGGGTCACCACCTTCGCGCCGTTCAGGACGACCCGGCCCTCCTCCGGGCGCTCCGCGTTGAACCGCAGCTCCGGCGTCACGATCCGGCGCATCGACAGCTCCTCCTGCCGGGTCATGACGAACCGCGCCTTGTGCAGGTCCACCGCGTCCCCGAACCGCCCGTCGTCCAGGCGCACCCCGCCCCGGCACTCGAAGATCTGCGAGCGGGTGCCGCGCGCCGGGGTCGGGGCGTAGACCACGCCGTACGGGGGAGTGGTGCCCTGGTTCCCGGTGTCGACGCTCACCCACGCCTCGGTCATGTAGAGCGTGCGCTCCACCGTCAGCTGCGGGGCGTTCAGCGCGCGCCGGTCCTCGGCGGCCCGCAGCCGGCTGCCGCGCAGGCTCAGCGAACCGCCCACCTTCGTGCCGCGCAGACTCAGCTCGCCGAGCGTCTCGACCATCTCGGCCTGCAGGTCCTGCGCGACCGTCATGCCGTCCCCGACGACGGCCCGCCCGTGCCGGTCCGGGCCGACGCTGAGCTGGTTGATCAGCAGGTCCGTGCCGATCTGGGCGTCGGTCAGCCGGATGCCCCGGTCGATCCGGCAGCGCGGCAGATGCAGATCGCCCTCGGTCTGCAGCCGCGCCGCCTCCAGCCGGGGCAGCGCGCAGCCCACCAGCCGCAAGGTCGTGAAGTGGCACTCCGGGAGCACCACCTCCTGCTCGAAGCGGCAGCCGGTCAGCTCCACGTACGGAGCCACCCGGCCACCCGCCAGATCCAGCTTTCCGGTGATCCGCACCCCCCGGAGCTTCAGCGCCGCCACCCGGCCGGGCCGGGCGGGCGGACCGCTCAGCAGCAGCCGTGCCACCGTGCGCGCGCCGACGCTCCGCTCGGGCCCCCACGCCTGCGGGGTGAACGGATCGTTCTGGGTCGTGTCGTAGCTGCGTAAGTCATAGGTGGTCCCGTTGCGGAAGGACTGCCACATGCCCAGCTCCGCTGCGCTGAGGCCGTCCGGGATATCGCCTTCGTGCGGCTCGGTCACGGCCGCTCCCTCCGTGCACACATGCTGTAGTGCCGTTATTCCCTGGTGTGACGCCGTGAAGCCAGTGGTCAGCAGTGACAGCCGGACATGGCCGAGACGCGTATCGGCCAGTGGTGCGAGCGACCGGTATCAGCCAGTGATACGGGCGACCGGACGCTCCGGACGGTCTGAGAGAATTGCCGTGTGATCTCTCGAATCGATCTGCGCGGTGACACCCTCCCCGAGGGTGGAGCCCTGCGCGACCTGCTGCCCCGTGCCGAGTTCGACGTGGAAGCCGCCCTGGAGACGGTGCGGCCCATCTGCGAGGACGTACGCCATCGTGGCTCCGCGGCAGTGATCGAGTGGGGGGAGAAACTCGACGGTGTCCGGATCGAGTCGGTCCGGGTGCCCGCCGAGGCCCTGACGAAGGCCCTTCAGGAACTGGACCCCGCCGTCCGCGCCGCGCTGGAGGAGTCGATCCGCCGCGCCCGCCTCGTCCACCGCGAGCAGCGCCGCACCACGCACACCACCCAGGTCGTCCCCGGCGGCACCGTCACCGAGAAGTGGGTGCCCGTCGAGCGCGTCGGGCTCTACGTCCCCGGCGGCCGCGCGGTCTACCCCTCCTCCGTCGTGATGAACGTCGTCCCGGCCCAGGAGGCCGGCGTCGAGGGCATCGCCGTCTCCTCCCCGCCGCAGAAGGACTTCGGCGGCCTTCCGCACCCCACGATCCTCGCCGCCTGCGCCCTGCTCGGCGTCGACGAGGTGTACGCCGCCGGCGGCTCCCAGGCCGTCGCGATGTTCGCGTACGGCACCGAGGACTGCCCCCCGGTCAACCTGGTCACCGGCCCCGGCAACATCTACGTCGCCGCCGCCAAGCGCCTCCTCAAGGGCCGCATCGGCATCGACGCCGAGGCCGGGCCCACCGAGATCGCGATCCTCGCCGACGCCACCGCCGACCCGGTGCACGTCGCCGCCGACCTGATCAGCCAGGCGGAGCACGACCCGATGGCCGCCGCCGTCCTGGTCACCGACTCCGCGGAGCTGGCCGCCGCCACCGAGGCGGAGCTGGTCCCGCAGGTCGCCGCGACCAAGCACATCAAGGACCGCATCGAGCCCGCGCTCGCCGGCCGCCAGTCCGCGATCGTCCTGGTCTCCTCGATCGAGGACGGCCTCACGGTCGTCGACGCGTACGGCGCCGAGCACCTGGAGATCCAGACCGCCGACGCGGCCGCCGTCGCCGGCCGCGTCCGCAACGCCGGAGCGATCTTCGTCGGCCCCTGGTCGCCCGTCTCGCTCGGCGACTACTGCGCCGGCTCCAACCACGTCCTGCCCACCGGCGGCTGCGCCTGCCACTCCTCGGGCCTCTCCGTGCAGTCCTTCCTGCGCGGCATCCACATCGTCGACTACACCCGCGACGCGCTCGCCGAGGTCACCCACCATGTCGTGAACCTCGCCGAGGCGGAGGACCTCCCCGCCCACGGCGCAGCGCTCAAGGCACGGTTCGGCTGGAAGGTTCCGCAGCAGTGACGAACGGCAGCACCACCCCCCGTAACCCCTGGGACGAGCTCCCCATCCGCGACGAACTGCGCGGCCAGTCCCCGTACGGAGCACCCCAGCTCGACGTCCCCGTACGCCTCAACACCAACGAGAACCCGTACCCGCTCCCGGAAGCGCTCGTCGACCGCATCGCCGAGCGGGTCCGCGAGGCCGCCCGCGGCCTCAACCGCTACCCCGACCGGGACGCCGTCGAACTCCGCACCGAGCTGGCCCGCTACCTTTCGCGGACCGCCGGACACGCGGTGACCGCGTCCCACGTCTGGGCCGCCAACGGCTCCAACGAGGTCCTCCAGCAGCTGCTCCAGACCTTCGGCGGGCCCGGCCGCACCGCGATCGGCTTCGAACCCTCGTACTCCATGCACGCCCTGATCTCCCGGGGCACCGGCACCGGCTGGATCTCCGGGCCGCGCAACGAGGACTTCACCATCGACGTGGACGCCGCGCGCGCCGCCATCGCCGAGCACCGCCCCGAGGTCGTCTTCATCACCTCGCCCAACAACCCCACCGGAACGGCGGTGAACGCGGAGACCGTCCTCGCGCTGTACGACGCCGCGCAGGCCGCCGGTCCCTCGATCGTCGTCGTCGACGAGGCGTACGGCGAGTTCAGCCACCACGCATCGCTGCTCCCGCTGATCGAGGGCCGCCGCAACCTGATCGTCTCGCGGACCATGTCCAAGGCGTTCGGCGCGGCCGGGCTCCGCCTCGGCTACCTCGCCGCCGACCCGGCCGTCGTCGACGCGGTCCAGCTGGTGCGGCTCCCGTACCACCTCTCCTCCGTCACCCAGGCCACCGCGCTCGCCGCCCTGGAGCACACCGATACGCTGCTCGGGTACGTCGCGCAGCTCAAGAGCGAGCGCGACCGGCTGGTGGCCGAGCTGCGCGCCATCGGCTACGAGGTCACCGACTCGGACGCCAACTTCGTCCAGTTCGGCCGCTTCGACGACAGCCACGCCGTCTGGCAGAGCATCCTCGACCGGGGCGTCCTGGTCCGGGACAACGGCGTACCGGGCTGGCTGCGGGTCACCGCGGGCACCCCGGCAGAGAACGACGCGTTCCTCGATGCGGTACGCGAACTCAAGAAGGAGCACGACGCATGAGCCCCCGCGTAGGCCGCGTGGAACGCACCACCAAGGAAACGTCCGTGCTCGTCGAGATCAACCTCGACGGCAGCGGAAAGGTCGATGTCGCCACCGGGGTCGGCTTCTACGACCACATGCTCGACCAGCTCGGCCGCCACGGCCTCTTCGACCTCACGGTCAAGACCGAGGGCGACCTGCACATCGACACCCACCACACCATCGAGGACACCGCCCTCGCGCTCGGCGCCGCCTTCAGGCAGGCCCTCGGCGACAAGGTCGGCATCTACCGCTTCGGCAACTGCACCGTCCCGCTGGACGAGTCGCTCGCCCAGGTCACCGTCGACCTCTCCGGCCGCCCCTACCTGGTGCACACCGAGCCGGAGAACATGGCCCCGATGATCGGCGCCTACGACACGACGATGACCCGCCACATCTTCGAGTCCTTCGTCGCCCAGGCGCAGATCGCCCTGCACATCCACGTCCCGTACGGGCGCAACGCCCACCACATCGTCGAGTGCCAGTTCAAGGCCCTCGCCCGCGCCCTGCGGTACGCCTCCGAGCACGACCCGCGCGCCGCCGGCATCCTGCCCTCCACGAAGGGCGCCCTGTGACCGGCCTCAACACCATCCTGATCGTCGTCGGCCTCTTCCTGGCCGGCGGCGTCTACTCCTTCGCCAAGCAGGGGATGCCCAAGGGCGTCATCGTGCTGCTGTCGATCGGCTCCGTGATGTGCCTGGTGGCGGGCATCCTGCGGATCCAGGGCCTGTGGGACTGAGGACAGGTACGTCATGAGTGAGAACCAGAAGAAGGTCGTCGTCTTCGACTACGGCTTCGGCAACGTCCGGTCCGCCGAGCGCGCCCTCGCCCGTGTCGGGGCGGACGTCGAGATCACCCGCGACTACGACCGCGCGATGAACGCCGACGGGCTCCTCGTCCCCGGCGTCGGCGCGTTCTCCGCCTGCATGGACGGGCTGAAGCGGGCCCGCGGCGACTGGATCATCGGCCGCCGGCTCTCCGGCGGCCGCCCGGTCATGGGCATCTGCGTCGGGATGCAGATCCTGTTCGAGCGCGGCATCGAGCACGGCGTGGAGACCGAGGGCCTGGACGAATGGCCCGGTACGGTCGGCCCCCTGAAGGCCGACGTCGTCCCGCACATGGGCTGGAACACCGTCGAGGCCCCCGGGGACTCCCGGCTCTTCGCCGGTCTGGACCCCGAGGCCCGCTACTACTTCGTGCACTCCTACGCGGCGCACGACTGGTCCCTCGAAGTCACCAACGCCAAGATCCGTGCGCCCAGGGTCACCTGGGCCACGCACGGCGAACGGTTCGTGGCCGCCGTGGAGAACGGCGCGCTGTGGGCCACCCAGTTCCACCCCGAGAAGTCCGGCGATGCCGGCGCCCAGCTGCTGACCAACTGGATCGAGACGCTGTAATGCCGAAGCTTGAACTGCTCCCCGCCGTCGACGTCCGCGACGGCCAGGCCGTCCGCCTCGTGCACGGCGAGTCCGGCTCCGAGACCTCCTACGGCTCCCCGCTGGAGGCCGCCCTCGCCTGGCAGTCCGCCGGCGCCGAGTGGCTGCACCTCGTCGACCTGGACGCCGCCTTCGGCACGGGCGACAACCGCGCCCTGATCGCCGAGGTCGCCGGGGCCATGGACATCAAGGTCGAGCTGTCCGGCGGCATCCGCGACGATGCCTCGCTGGAGGCCGCCCTCGCCACCGGCTGCCGCCGCGTCAACCTCGGCACCGCCGCCCTGGAGACCCCCGAGTGGGTCGCCAAGGTCATCGCCGAGCACGGCGACAAGATCGCCGTCGGCCTCGACGTCCGCGGCACCACCCTGCGCGGCCGCGGCTGGACCCGCGACGGCGGCGACCTCTACGAGACGCTGGCCCGCCTCGACTCCGAGGGCTGCGCGCGCTACGTGGTGACGGACATCGCCAAGGACGGCACCCTGGAAGGCCCCAACCTGGGCCTGCTGCGCGACGTCTGCGCCGCCACCGACCGCCCGGTCGTCGCCTCCGGCGGGGTCTCGTCCCTGGACGACCTCCGCGCGATCTCCCTCCTCGTCCCCGAAGGCGTCGAGGGCGCGATCGTCGGCAAGGCGCTGTACGCGAAGGCGTTCACCCTGGAAGAGGCGCTCAAGGCGGTCGCCGTATGACGGACGCCGCTTCCGCCGTGCGCCGGATCTCCACCGGCGCACCCTGGGAGGAGAAGTTCGGCTACTCGCGCGCCGTCGAACTCCCCAACGGGCTCGTCCTGGTCGCCGGCTGCACCTCGGTCGTCAACGGCCAGATCTCCGCGGGTTCCCCGTACGAGCAGACCGTCACCGCCTTCGACGTCGCCTTCGCGGCGCTGGAGCAGGTGGGCCTGAGCCGCGAGGACGTCGTCCGCACCCGGATGTACCTCACGCACGCCCGGGACGTGGACGAGGTCGGCCGCGCCCACAAGGAGTTGTTCGACGCCGTACGCCCCGCCGCCTCCATGATCATCGTGTCCGGTTTCGTGGACCCGAGCCTGGTCGTCGAGGTCGAGGTCGAGGCCTACCGAGGAGGTGCGCGGTGACCCTCGCCGTACGCGTCATCCCCTGCCTCGACGTCGACAACGGCCGGGTCGTCAAGGGCGTCAACTTCCAGAACCTGCGCGACGCGGGCGACCCCGTCGAGATGGCCAAGCTGTACGACGCCGAGGGCGCCGACGAGCTGACCTTCCTCGACATCACCGCCTCCAGCGGCGACCGCGAGACGACGTACGACGTGGTCCGCCGCACCGCCGAGCAGGTCTTCATCCCGCTCACGGTCGGCGGCGGCGTCCGTACCCCGGACGACGTCGACAAGCTGCTGCGCGCCGGGGCGGACAAGGTGGGCGTCAACACCGCCGCCATCACCCGCCCCGACCTCATCCGCGAGATCGCCGAACGCTTCGGCCGCCAGGTCCTGGTGCTCTCGGTCGACGCCCGCCGCACGCCCGAGGGCACCTTCGAGGTCACCACGCACGGCGGCCGCAAGGGCACCGGCATCGACGCCGTCGAGTGGGCCCACCGGGCCGCGGAGCTGGGCGCGGGCGAGATCCTGCTCAACTCGATGGACGCCGACGGCACCAAGGACGGCTACGACACCGAGATGATCGAGGCGGTACGCAAGCACGTCACCGTCCCCGTCATCGCCTCCGGCGGCGCGGGCCGGCTCGCCGACTTCGCCCCGGCGATCGAGGCGGGTGCCGACGCGGTGCTCGCCGCGTCCGTCTTCCACTTCGGCGACCTGCGGATCTCCGAGGTCAAGGGCGCCCTGCGGGAAGCGGGCCACCCGGTCCGCTGAGCCCGTACGCGGTACGAGGCGGTATCACCGGTCCGCCGAGACCGGTGATACCGCCTCGTA
>MUNB01000024.1 GCA_002154345.1 Streptomyces griseus | reverse complement strand
CCGGCTCCTGCGTGGTCTCCGGCTCCTGCGTGGTCTCCGGCGCCTGCGCGGCCTCCGCAGCCGGCACCGGATCGGTCTCCGGCTCCGGGGTCTCGTCGAGGTCGAGGTCGATCGTGATCGGCTCCGGGGCCGATACGGGCTCCTCGGCCTCGACCGGCTCCACGGCGGCCACGGGCTCGTCGGCGGCCGCGGGCTTCTCGGCGGTCACCGGCTCGTCGGCGGCCGCAGGCTCCGGCTCCGGCTCCGGCTCCGCGGGCTTCTCCGCCTGCGGGGTCTCCTTCGCGCTCTCCTTCGCGGTCTCCTCCGGGGCCGACGCCTGCGCCGGGACGGTCGGCGACGGCTTGGCGGCAGTGGCCGCCTTGTCGAAGGCCTCCGCCACCAGGTCGGCGGCCTTCGAACCGTCACGCTCCGTGGACTCGCCGGAGTCCGTGGACGGCGCGTCGGCGGAGGACGGGGCGGAGGACGCGGGCGAGGCGGGCGCCGGGATCGACGCCTTCGGCTCCGCGGCGGGCTCGGCCGCCGAAGTGGTCTCCGGCTCCGTCTCCTTGGGCTGAGTGCGCTCGGCCTGGGGCGGGACGGTGGCCGTGGTCGGCTCGTCCTGCTCCGTGCGGCCGAACACCTTACGCAGCAAGCTCCGAATGCCCATGAGCGAGGCCTTTCGCATGAGTTGGGTGCGGGGAATGTCCGACCTGGGTGAATTCATCCCTGGCCAGGACGGATACGTAAGGTTAGCGGCCGGATCCGGCCGTTCGCCGGTGCGGCCCACCGCTGCGTCAACCGAGCCGAAACCGTTCCCTGACCGAGTCCCCGACGGTGTCCACCGCCGACCCTCAAGGGCACAGCGGTGTCCCGGACTTCACCCGCCGTTCACCGGGAGTCCCTCGGACCGCGTGGAGGCGCACCTACCGTCACGCACGACACCAGACGGAGGGAATCCACGTGCGCAACCTGCTGCCGTTCATCAGCTCGCATCCCGGTGGGCGTTCCGCGCTGACCTGCCGCTTCCGCTGCGGCGACGCCTGCTTCAAGGAGACGCCCAACACCAGCGACAACGAGTACGCCGGTGACATCATCGCCGGAGCCGTGTCGCGCCGCTCGATGATGCGCGCCGCCGCCGTGGTCACCGTCGCCTCCGCCGCCGGTGCCGCCGCCCTGACCGGCCCGAGCGCCCCGCAGGCCGAGGCCGCCGTGCTCGCCGGACACGGCAACAAACCGGGCCACCCCCATAAACCGGCCCCGTCCGGAGCGCGTGGCCTGCGGTTCTCGCCGGTCGCCCCCAACAAGGACGACAAGGTCACGGTCCCCGACGGGTACGCCCAGAACGTGGTGATCCGCTGGGGCGAGCCGATCCTGCGCGGCGCGCCCGCCTTCAACCCGGACCAGCAGTCGGCGAAGGCGCAGGCGGGCCAGTTCGGCTACAACAACGACTTCCTCTCCCTGCTCCCGCTGCGCGGTGAGCGCGGGCGGCAGGTGATGGTCGCGAACCATGAGTACACGGACGAGATCCTCATGTTCCGCGGCTACGATCCGGCCAACCCGACCCGCGAACAGGTGGAGATCGCCTGGGCGGCGCACGGACTCTCCGTGGTCGTCGTCCAGGAGGAGCACCGCACCGGAAAGCTGGGCCCGGTCAACCGGCACCCGCTGAACCGCCGCCTGACCGCGACGAGCGAGTTCCGGGTGACGGGCCCCGCCGCGGGCAGCCCGCTGCTGCGGACGTCCGCCGACCGCACGGGCCGCAAGGTGCTCGGCACCCTCAACAACTGTGCGGGCGGCACCACTCCGTGGGGCACGACGCTGCACGGCGAGGAGAACTTCAACCAGTACTTCGCCAACGGCAACACCGACATGCACAAGCGGTACGGGATCGGCACCGGCGCCACCGAGCGCAAGTGGGAGCGGTTCGACCGGCGGTTCGACCTGGCGAAGGAGCCCAACGAGGCCAACCGCTTCGGCTGGGTCGTCGAACTCGACCCGTACGACCCGGACTCCACCCCGCGCAAGCGGACCGCGCTGGGCCGGTTCAAGCACGAGGCGGCGCAGCCCCGGCTCACCTCCGACGGCCGCCCGGTCGTCTACATGGGCGACGACGAGAAGTTCGACTACCTCTACAAGTTCGTCTCCAGCAGGCGGATGAAGAAGGGCAACTCGCGGGCCGCACGCGAGCACAACCTGACGCTGCTGGACGAGGGCACGCTGTACGTCGCCAAGCTGACGGGCGACTCGCCGGTCACCGAGATCGACGGCACCGGAAAGCTGCCGAACGACGGGGAGTTCGACGGCAGCGGCGTCTGGATCCCGCTGGCCACCGGCACCACCTCGCACGTGCCGGGCATGACCGCCGACGAGGTGTACGTCTACACCCGGCTCGCCGGTGACAAGGTCGGCGCGACCAAGATGGACCGCCCCGAGGACGTCGAGCCCTCGCCGCGCACCGGCCGGGTCTATGTGGCGCTCACCAACAACTCGGACCGCGGCAAGGAGGGCAAGGCCGCGGCGGACGAGGCGAACCCGCGCAACGCCAACAAGCACGGTCAGATCCTGGAGCTCGCGGAGAACTGGGACGACCCGGCGGGCGACGGCTTCGCCTGGCGGCTGTTCCTCGTGGCGGGCGACCCGGAGGACCCGTCGACGTACTTCTCCGGCTTCCCCAAGGAGCGGGTCAGCCCCATCTCCTGCCCGGACAACGTGGCGTTCGACGCCCACGGCAACCTGTGGATCTCCACGGACGGCAACGCGCTCGGCTCGCACGACGGGCTGTTCGGCGTGGCGACCCACGGTGACCGGCGCGGTGAACTGAAGCAGTTCCTGACCGTCCCGACCGGGGCCGAGACCTGTGGCCCGGTCATCCAGGACCGCCGTGTCCTGGTCGCGGTCCAGCACCCGGGCGAGATCGACGGGGCCTCCGTGGAGAAGCCGGCGAGCGTCTGGCCCGACGGACCGGGCAGGATCGTCCGTCCCTCGGTCGTCGCCGTCTGGCGCAAGGACGGGCGCGACATCGGCGTGTGAGCCCCGGCCGGATGCCGGATGCCGGATGCGGGCGGCGGACGGGGGCTTTATCGGCTCCCGCCCGCCGCCCGGTCCGCATTACAGTCGGACCCATGGTTTCCGGTGACGCGCCGCAGGCGGAGGGAAGCGTCCGGGTCGACGTGTGGATCTGGTCGGTCCGGCTGACGAAGACCCGTGCCCAGGCGGCCGCAGCCTGCCGGGCGGGGCATGTGAGGGTCGGCGGCGATCGGGCCAAGCCCGCACAGGCCGTACGCGTCGGCGACGAGGTGCGGCTCCGGCACGCGGGGCGGGACCGGGTGGTCGTCGTCTCGAAGATCGTCAAGAAGCGGGTCGGCCCGCCGGTGGCCGTGGAGTGTTTCGTCGACAACAGCCCGCCCCCGCCGCCCCGCGAGATCGCGATCCAGGTTCCGGTACGGGACCGGGGCGCGGGCCGTCCGACCAAGCGCGACCGCCGGGAGATGGAACGCCTTCAGGGGCGCCCGCCGGAGAGCTGACGCGCACCGTCCGGTGTTTCACGTGAAACACCGGACGGCGGTCACCACGAGCACGCTTCGGGCCGTGGAGCCGCCGGCCCGGTCGGTCCTGGTTCAGTTCTGGGTTCAGAGCTGGTTCAGCTCTGGTAGCCCTCGACCTCGTCGGCGGGGCGGACCTTCGCCGTCGAGGGGTCCTCGCCGTACTCGCTGAGCGCCCGCCGCCGGCGCAGCAGGTCCCAGCACTGGTCGAGCTGGACCTCCACCGCCCGCAGCCGGGCCTTCTCGTCCGTGGACAGGCCCATCTTCGCCACGGAGCGGTCGCGCAGGTCGCGCTCCTCGGAGACCAGCTCGTCGATGTTCTCGAAGATGTCTTGGTCGGCCATGACGCCTCTTTCGGGTCGCGGTGGCGGTCGTCGCCCGGTGACGGCCACGGATCCCACTCTCACCCGGTCACCGCCTCATCGCACGTCGGCCGAGGACGTCCTGTTCCGCAGGAGCACCCGCGCCGAAACCGCCCCCACCAGCAGCACCGCGCCGACCGCCAGCACCACCCACACCGTGGTCCGCAGCGAGTCGGTCAGGGCGTCGAAGACCGCGGCGGCCGTGTCCCGGTCGCTGCCCGGCACCTCGTCCAGCACCCGGCTGCGGCCGACCGCGACCAGCACCCGGAGCAGGACCGCGCCGAGCACGAACCCGGCGCCCACGATCGCGGTGGCCCACAGCCCGGCCCGCAGCCCACGCCGTACGGTCACGATGCCCACCACCAGGACGAGCAGGACCAGCGTCGCGACCGCCGGCCAGATGCTGCAGGAGCGAAGCCACCGGAACGAGTCCCTGAGGTCGTCGGCCTGACCGGGGCCGAGCACGGTGATCTCCGTCCGCTCGACCGGGATCCGATCCGCGAACGGCACCCCGTCAGCGACCAGATCCTGTTTGACCTGCTCGATCACCGGGGCCAGGTCGATCGTCACGGCCTCGCCGCTGTCGCCGTCCAGGGCGGCCTCCACCGCCTGGTGCGCGGCCCGGTTCGTGGTGTCCCAGGCCTGCTGGAAGGCCTCGGTGGAGGTGAAGGACCGCACGGACTCGTGCAGGAACTCCCGGACCGTGTCCTGGAGCGGGCCGAGATCGATCTGCCGCATCGCCTCCTCGGTGACCAGGTTCGCGACGGTGGTCCGCACCGCCGGGTCCGAGGCGAGCGGGGAGACGGCGGCGACGTACCGGTCGGTGTCGTCGATCTCCAGGTCGACCCAGGCGGAGAGCGCGCCGAACGGTACGAGGACGGCGAGCAGGACGAGCAGGAGCGCCGAGAAGGCCGCCGAGGCCGCCGAGATCGACGAGGTCGCCGAGGTCGCCGAAGCCGAGGTCGCCGAGGGAGAGGTCCGCACTCCTCCAGGGAATCCCGTCCGGAGCCGGGCCGCCCCGGGCCGTACGCCATTCGAGTTGCCGGGTCGCGCGGGCGGGTGTGCTCTGGAGGAACGGGGGCGTGCGACGGGGGCGACGGAAGGAGCTGTCCGCGATGGCCACACACGCAGCCATGCCCGGCCGAAGGGGCGCCCGCGCGCATGCGCGCACCCGCCACCACTCCCAGCTCGCCTGGGCCCTGCCCCTGGTGCTCGGCGTGATCTACGGGTTCTACGCGGCGTTCATCCGCCGCGACGGCGGCCCCAGCACCGGCGGGCAGGTCCTGCTCGGGTTCGTCTCCGGTATCGCCCTGGCGGCCCTCTGCTTCGCGCTGGGCCGGATCCAGCACTCACTGCCGCGCGAACTGCGGGCGGCCGCGTACGGTGCGCTGACCGCGTGTGCGATCGGCTTCCTGGTGAGCCTCACCGACACCAGCGTGCTGCGGTCGACCGCGCTGGGCCTGGCGGTCGGGGCGGGTGTCCTCGTCGTCTCGTTCTACCTCTTCTACACGCGGGAGACCTGAGGCCCGCCCGGCGTCCGGGCTCCCGCTGACCGCGTGCGCGGCCGCCAGATTCGATCTGGCGGCCGCGCCCCCGCGTCTGGCGCCCAAGAGGTGAGGGAGCGAAGCGGCCGGGCGCTTCCCGGCCCGGACGGGAGGTCCGGGAGGCGGCCCGGGACGCGGGAGGAGGAGCGGGCGATGACGACGGACGGTGCTCCGCTGCGGGTCGCGGTGATCATCGGCAGCACCCGCGAGGGCCGCATCGGCGATGCGGTCGGCCGCTGGTTCATGGAGCGGGCCCGGCACCGGAGCGAGCTGGACCTCGCCGTTCTGGATCTCGCCGATTTCGACTTCCCCGTGCACTACCCGGGGCGGGCGACCGAGCAGATGACGGAGTTCACCGAGGAGATCGCCAGGGCCGAGGCCTTCGTCGTGGTCACCCCGGAGTACAACCGCTCGTTCCCCGCCTCGCTGAAACAGGCCATCGACTTCGCGTACGAGGAGTGGCAGGCCAAGCCGGTGGCCTTCGTGAGCTACGGACACGGTTCCGCCGGGCTGTACGCCGTGGAGCAGCTGCGTTCGGTCTTCACCGAGCTGCACACGGTGACCCTGAGGAACGGGGTCGCGCTCGACTTCCTCCAGCAGCCGCTGGAGGGCCACCCCGGCGACACCGGCCGGGACCGGTCCGTGGGCCTGATGCTCGACCAGCTCGGCTGGTGGGGCTGGGCCCTGCGCGAGGCGCGCGCCGTCCGCCCGTACGTCTCGTGAGCCGCCGGGCCCGCCGCAGCTCGCAGACTCCCACCGACGACCCACAAGGAATGGATCATGAGCACTGAACTGGCCATCGAGACCACGGGGCTGGTGAAGGTCTTCGGCGACAACCGCGCGGTGGACGGCATCGACCTCGCCGTCCCCACCGGCACCGTCTACGGCGTCCTCGGACCCAACGGCGCCGGCAAGACCACCGCCGTCCGCATGCTCGCGACCCTGCTGCGCCCCGACGGAGGCACGGCCCGGGTGTTCGGCAAGGACGTCGTGAAGGACGCCGACGCGGTCCGCAGCCGGGTCAGCCTGACCGGGCAGTACGCCTCGGTGGACGAGGACCTCACCGGCTCGGAGAACCTCGTCCTGCTCGGCCGGCTGCTCGGGCACTCCAAGCCGGCGGCCCGCGACCGGGCGGCCCAGCTGCTCGACGGGTTCGGGCTGAGCGAAGCGGCGGGAAAGCAGGTGAAGAACTACTCGGGAGGCATGCGGCGGCGCATCGACATCGCCGCGTCCATCCTGAACACCCCGGACGTGCTGTTCCTGGACGAGCCGACCACCGGACTCGACCCCCGCAGCCGCAACCAGGTGTGGGACATCGTGCGGGCGGTCGTCGCCCTCGGCACCACGGTGCTGCTGACCACCCAGTATCTGGACGAGGCGGACCAACTGGCCTCCCGTATCGCGGTGATCGACCACGGCAAGGTCATCGCCGAGGGCACCAAGGGCGAGCTCAAGGCCTCCGTCGGCGCCGGCACCGTCCATCTGCGGCTGCGGGACGCCGGCCAGCGGGCCGAGGCCCAGCAGGTGCTGGCGCTCGTGCTGAACGCGGAGGTCCAGCTGGACGCGGACCCGGTGGCGCTGACCGCCCGGGTCGACGGACAGCGCACCGAGCAGGGCGCGGCGGAACAGGCCGGGCGCGCCCTGGCCGAGCTGGCCCGGTCCGGCATCACGGTCGACAACTTCTCGCTGGGACAGCCCAGCCTCGACGAGGTCTTCCTCGCACTCACGGACAAGAAGGGAGTGGCGGCATGAGCACCGCGACCGCCAAGACGGAGCTGGAGGGCGCCGAGCTCGCCGCGCCGGACCGGGAACGCCTCGCGGAGCTTCTGGTGGGCCACGAGCGCCCGCCGAGGCCCAGCGCGCTGTCGGCTTCGGTGACCTTCGGCTGGCGCGCCATGCTGAAGATCAAGCATGTGCCGGATCAGCTCTTCGACGTGACGGCTTTCCCGATCATGCTGGTCCTGATGTACACGTATCTCTTCGGAGGGGCGCTGGCCGGCTCCACCGAGGAGTACATCCAGTTCCTGCTGCCCGGCATCATGGTGATGAGCGTCGTGATGATCACGATGTACACGGGCATCGCGGTGAACACGGACATCGCCAAGGGCGTCTTCGACCGGTTCCGCACGTTGCCGATCTGGCGGCCCGCCCCGATGGTCGGCTATCTGCTCGGCGACGTCCTGCGCTATCTGCTGGCGTCGGCGGTGATGCTCACCATCGGCATGATCATCGGGTTCCGGCCGGAGGGCGGCGTGCTCGGCGTGCTGGCGGGCGTCGCTCTGCTGGTGGTGTTCTCGTTCGGGTTCTCCTGGATCTGGACCATGTTCGGGCTGCTGCTGCGCTCCGAGAAGTCGGTGATGGGCGTCAGCATGATGGTGATCTTCCCGCTGACCTTTCTCAGCAATGTCTTCGTCGACCCGAAGACGATGCCGGGCTGGCTCCAGGCCTTCGTGAACAACAGCCCGGTCACCCACCTCGCCACGGCGGTGCGCGAGCTGATGGCGGGCAACTGGCCGGCCGCCGACATCGCCTGGTCGCTGGGCTGGGCCGGGGTGCTCATGACGGTCTTCGGCGTGGTGACGATGCGGCTCTACAACCGGAAGTGACCGACGGCGGCCCCCCGCGCGCCGGGCATCCTTGACCTTCCCCGCAGGGGAAGCCCCAGCATCGGTGGGGCCGGGCGGGAAGCGCCCGGTACGAGGAGGTACGGGGTGGAACGCGAAGGCCGCGCGGTGGGCGCCGCGAGCGGGGAGCTGGTGACGATCGGGGAGTTCGCCCGGCTGTCCCGGCTCTCCGCCAAGGCGCTCCGGCGCTACGACGAGCTGGGCCTGCTCCGGCCCGCCCTGGTCGACCCGGTGAACGGCTACCGGTACTACGACCCGGCGCAGGCGGAGGAGGCCCGGCTCGTGGCGTGGCTGCGCAGGATCGGCATGCCGCTGAGCCGGATCGGCCGGGTCGTGGCGCTCGACGCGGGCGCCGCGGCGGTGGAGATCCGGGCCTACTGGGCGCGGGTGGAGGCCGAGACGGCGGCCCGGCGCGATCTGGCGATGTACCTCGTCGACCATCTGTCAGCGGAAGGCAGGGCCATGGCGCGGATACCGGGCAGCACAGGCGGCACAGGCAGCACAGGCAGCACAGGCAACGCGGGCAACGCGGGGAGCGCGGGACGTGCGGGAGCGGGGCCTCTCGCGATCCGGTGTGCCGCGCTGACCGATACGGGAGTGGTGCGTACGGCGAACCAGGACGCGGCGTTCGCGGGGCCACGGCTGCTGGCGGTCGCCGACGGTTTCGGGGAGGGCGGGGCCGAGGCGAGTGCGGCGGCGATCGAGGCGCTCAAGCCCTCCGCGTGGGGCTCCGGGGGCGGTGCGCCCTCTGCCGCGGATCTGCTGAACGCCCTGGAGGACACGGCGGATTCCGCTTCGCGGGCGGTCCGGGAGGCGGTCGCGTCCTGTGCGGCCCCGGACGGTTCGGGAACCACGCTCACCGCGATGCTGTGGACCGGGTCGCGGCTCGGGCTCGTCCACATCGGGGACTCGCGGGCGTATCTGCTGCGGGGCGGTGAGCTGTTCCGGATCACGCACGACCACAGCCTGGTCCAGTCGATGATCGACGACGGTTCGCTGAGCCGGGAGGAGGCCGCTTCCCACCCGCAGCGCGCGCTGCTGCTGAAGGCCCTGGTCGGCGAGGCGCGGTCCGCCCAGGTCGCGGTGGCGTCCCGTCCGGACGTCCGCTTGCGGGAGGTGCTGGCCGGGGACCGCTATCTGCTCTGCTCGGACGGTCTGTCGGCGGTGGTGGACGAGGCGGATCTGAGGGCGGCGGTCGTCGCGGCGGACGGTCCGGAGGAGGCCGTACGCCGGCTGGTCGGCCTGGCCCGCGAGGCGGGCGGGCCCGACAACGTGGCGTGTGCCGTCGCCGACGTCGTCGTCGAGGAGCAGGAGCAGGAGCAGGAGTAGGAGAAGCGGCCCGGGTCAGAGGCGCCAGTCGGGGGAGTGTTCGGGGCGGTAGGCACAGGTGGTCCCGGTCGTCACGGAGGCCTTCAGATGGGCCGCCAGCGCGGGGTGCAGGGTCTCCAGCTTGCGCAGGGTGTCGCGGATCCGGGCGGTGACCGTCTTGCGGGCCCGCTCGGTCTGGTCGCCCAGCCGCCGGGTCCGGCCGCCCAGCCCGGCTGCGGTGCGGAGCTCGTCGAGCAGGGCCTGCCGCTCCCGGTCGTACGTCTCGACCTGCCGGGTGTCGTCCCGGGCGGCGGCTCGGTCTATCTCGGCGTCCAGCCGGGCCAGGCGTTCCTTGTAGCGGCGCTTGGCCTCCTCGTCGAGCACCGGGTCGCCGCCGAGCTGCCCGGCGGCGACGACGAGCTCCCCGCCCTCGGGCGCGAGGAGCCGGACCGCCGGGACGTCGGCGCCGGGCAGCCCCAGCAGACTGTGCAGGTCCCGCAGCCCCTTGGCGTCCGGGACATGGACGGTCACCCCGTCCCACCGCAGCTGCCAGACCGGCCCGTTCCGCCGGAACTCGGCGGCGCCGGGAGCGGCGGAGGCGTCGGTCCCGGGATCGGCGGTGGCGTCGGGGACGGCGACGGTGCGAGGTGCGGTGGGCGGGGCCGTACGGAGGGCGGAGGCCTCGGCCTCCAGGTGGCTCAGGTCCAACTCGCCCGCCTCCCGGATCACTTCGCCGAGCAGCCGCCGAGCCCGCCCCGCGTCACCGCCGCCCTCCGCACCGCTGCCCGCCGCACCGGAGCGGGCGAGCAGGGCGCGGGCCAGGCCGAGCCGGGCGCGTACGGCCCAGGGGCGGGCGCCGAGGCGGTCCGCGGAGGCGGCGGCCTCGGTGAGCGCCGCCACCGCCGCGTCCTGGTCGTCGCGCGCGGCGGCGAGCAACCCGAGCCAGAGGTCGACGGGGCCGCCGATGTCGCACCCGTACAGCGAGACGATCCACTGGCCCGTGTACGGGGTCAGCTCGTCCTCCGCGCGGGCGATGAGGCGCCGGTCGCCCGTCACCGCGGCCGTCTGCGCCAGCAGCCGGAGCCAGAGCGGCATGAACGCCCGCGGATAGGGGCCGTCGCGGTCCGTCTGTTCGGCGATCAGGCGCAGCGCGGGCGTCGCGTCGCCCTGCTCCACGGCCGTGACCGACTCCAGCAGCCCGGGGTAGGGGTACCCGGAGGCCGGAAGCCTGCCGAGGACCTCCTCGGCCTCGGCGAAGTGCCCCCGCAGCAGATGCAGCGCCCACCGCAGGTGGTGCCCCATGAAGCCGAAGGCCGCGTGGTCGTTGTTCTCCGGGTCGAGTGCCTCGTCCTGGAGCGCGGTGGCCGCCTCGGCGAACCGGCCCTGCAAGGAGGCGATCAGACTGGTGTCGACGGCGATGCCCAGGGCGAACCGGGGCAGCTCGGTCTGCTCGGCGAGCCGGACGAACGTACGGAACTGGTCGATGAAGGCCGGGTCGCCCAGCTCCAGCAGCGCCACCCAGCGCATCGACGTCGCGTGCAGCTCCATGTCCTGGTGCCGGGTGCGCCGGCCGATGACGGTCATCTCGTCGGTCAGCTCGATCCGCTCCACCGCCGAGCCGAGGCCCCACACGGAGTCGTGGCGCGCCCAGAGCGAGAAGGCGAGCGCCTCGTCGTCCGAGCCGCCCCGGGCCAGCGCCATGATGTGGATGGCCAGCTCCTGGGCGAGCCGGTCGTCGGAGAGGCTCTCCTGGCCCTCCTTGCCGGTGAGCCCGCGGTGCGCCCCGAGGAGGAGGTCCCTCGTGGAGGCGTCGTGGCCGCCGCCCATGGAGCCGTCGCGGTAGAGGGTGATCGCCACCCGGGCCAGCAGCTCCGGGTCGTCCAGCTCCCGGGTCCGGGCGACCGCCCCGTCCAGCAGCCGCTGCGCCTCGGCGCCCTCCCCCGCGTGCCGGAGCTGCCCGGCGAGGTCGAGGCCGATCAGCGCGGCCCGCCGGAGGTCCGGATCCTCGCCGGAGGCCACCGCGAGGGCGCGGCGGTAGTGGCCGGCGGCCTCCTCCTCGGCCAGGCGTCCCGAGGCGTCCCGGGCGGCCGCCAGCAGCAGGTCGATCCGGCGGTCGCGCTCCAGCGCCCCGCCCGCGAGGTGGGCGTGCCGGGCCAGCTCGCCGGGCCCCACCGCGTCACCGATGCCGCCGTGCGCGTCCAGGGCCCGTACGGCGGCGGCATGGGCATCGCGGGCCCCGGCCTCGTCCAGCGAGGCGTACAGCGTCTCGCGCAGCAGGTCGTGGGCGAAGGCGTACTGGCCGGAGGGGCGGGGAACGACGACCCGGGCGACGACGGCCGACTCCAGCAGCCGCTCGACATGGGGGACCGGCGCACCGTGCACCACGGCCAGGACCTGCCGGCGGAACTCCCGGCCGAGCAGGGCGGCGCTGGTCAGCAGCGAGACGACCGGCTCGGGCAGCAGGGCGAGCCGCTGCCGGACCGCTTCCCGTACCCCGGGCGGAATGGTGGAGACCGGGGCCCCGCTGTGCCAGAGCCGGGCGGTCTGCTCGACGAAGAAGGGGTTGCCGCCGGTGCGCCGGTGGACCTCGTCGACCAGCTGCGGTGCGGGCTCGCGGCCGGTCGTCACCGTCATCAGCGCGCCCACCTCGTCCCGGCCGAGGCCGGTCAGCGTGAGCGTCGCGGCGGCGCGCGAGACCAGCGGCAGGATCAGCTGCTGGAGCGGGTGTCCGGGGGCCTCCACCTCGACGTCCCGGTAGGTGCCGATCAGCAGCAGCCGCTCGAACCAGGCGTGCTGGGCGGCGAATTCGAGCAGCCGCAGCGAGGCCGGGTCGGAGCTGTGCAGATCGTCCAGGACGACCACCAGCGGCCGGCTCTGGGAGACCGTGACGAGGGCCGTGGTCACCGCGTCGAACAGCCCGAAGGCCTCGGGCCCCTCCGGCGCACCGCCGCCCGGAAAGCCGCCGCCCGGGGAGCCGTGCCCGGGCGAACCGTCGCCCGGCGGGCTCGTGCCCGTCGCCGTGCCGGGCTCGCCGCCCTGGGCCGCACCGGAGTCCGGGCCCCCGGCCGCCGCTCCCGGGGCCGACAGTGTGCTGGGCCCAGGGCCGTCCGAGCCGCCCGTGACGACCTTGGCCGGATCGCCGAGGAGCACGGCGAGCCGGCCGTCCGACGCCTCCTGGGCCGCCGCCCATTCCGCCGCCGTGGCGGACCGGCGCAGACCGCGCAGGACCTGCACCCAGGGCCAGTAGCCCGGGGTGGTGTCGGAGTCCCAGCAGGAACCGCCGACCACCAGCGCCCCGCGCCGCCGCGCCTCGTGCGCGGCGTCGGTGACCAGCGTGCTCTTGCCGATCCCGGCCTCGCCGGTGACCAGCACGAGACCGCCGTGGCTGTCCGTGGCCCGGGCGATCTCCGAGCGGAGTACGCCGACGGGGTGGTCGCGCCCGAAGAGAGCAGGGGTCATGACCACACGATAGGAGCAGCCACTGACAACGGCCCCTTGTTTCTCCGCGAGCAGCCGTGACCTGCATCGAGCCCCTCAGTGAGCCTCTCCGCGAGCCGCTGTGAGCTGCTTCGAGGTTCTTCGAGCTCCTTCGCGCGCTGCTTCACGGGGCCGCGCGCGAAACGGCCGGCGCGCGCCTCAGTCGCGGACCACCGTCACCGGGCACGGCGCGTGCTGGGTGACATGGAGGCTGACCGAGCCCAGCAAGGTGGCCTTGAAACCGGTGTGGCCGCGGGCCCCGACGACGAGCAGATCGGCGCCCCGGGCGCGGTCCAGCAGGGCCTGGGCCGGATTGCCGATGACCACGATCTTGCTGACCGCGGCGGCTCCGGCAGCGCCGAGGGCCTCCTCCAGCGCCTCGGTGAGGGAGACGGTGGCCAGGGCCTGCGGGTCGAAGTCCTCCGGCATGCCCGGCATCATCGACGCCCAGCTGGTGGCGGGGTACTCCCAGCTGTTCACGGCCTCCACCGTGGCGCCGGTCAGCTCGGCCTGGCGCACCGCCCAGTGCAGCGCCTTGATCGAGGATTCGGAGCCGTCGACGCCCACAACGATCCTGCCCATATCTGCCTCCAGCTCGGTCGCGCTCGGCCTGTTCGGTACAGCGTCCGGTCTCACTGTAATCAAATAGGGCAATCGGGGCGGGTCCGTGTGACCCGCCCCGATCGCCCCGGCACGCCCTGAGCTCAGCCTCAGTCCCGCCTCAGTCCAGCCGCAGGTCCGCGAGCTGCTGCTCGAAGGGGACGATCGCGTCCTCCCCGTCGTCCAGACCCGGCGTCCGCGAGGCCCCGGAGACCGTACGGCCCAGGACGGCGGAGGCCAGCTCGCCGCCCGCGCGGCGGATCCGGGACGGCAGGCCCTCGGTGTACTCGTCCCCCGAGGAGCCCCAGTCCTCCGACGCCGCGTAGACGGAGGTGGGCACGGTGACGGCCCGCAGATAGGCGAAGAGCGGGCGCAGCGCGTGCTCCAGGACCAGCGAGTGCCGGGCCGTGCCGCCCGTCGCGGCGATCACGACGGGCTTGCCGGTCAGCGCGGTGGGGTCGATCAGGTCGAAGAACGACTTGAACAGTCCGCTGTACGAGGCGGTGAAGACGGGCGTCACGGCGATCAGCCCGTCGGCCTCCGTCACCGCGTCGATCGCCTCCCGCAGTCCGGCCGACGGGAACCCGCTGACCAGGTGGTTCGCGATGTCCACGGCGAGATCGCGCAGCTCGATGACACGAACTTCGACGTCCCTGCCGTCCCTGTCGTCCCTGTCGTTCCTGTCCCGCTCGGCGACGAGGCGCTCACGGGTGGCGGCGGCCAGCCGGTCGGCCAGCAGCCGGGTGGAGGACGGCTGGCTGAGCCCGGCCGACACGGCGACGACGCGCAGCGGTGTGGTGGCGAACATGGCGGTCAGCTCTCCTTTCGGGCGGCACGGGCGGCGGCGACCGCCGGGTGGACGGGCGCGGACTCCGGCACACCGGCGGGCCGCAGGTTGGCGAACTCCTTGCGCAGGACGGGCACGACCTCCTCGCCGAGGATGTCGAGCTGCTCCAGGACCGTCTTCAGCGGGAGCCCCGCGTGGTCCATCAGGAACAGCTGGCGCTGGTAGTCGCCGACCGCGTCCCGGAACGTCAGTGTCCGCTCGATGACCTCCTGCGGGGAGCCCACCGTCAGGGGGGTCTCGCGGGTGAAGTCCTCCAGGGACGGGCCGTGGCCGTAGACCGGCGCGTTGTCGAAGTACGGGCGGAACTCCCGTACCGCGTCCTGCGAGTTCTTCCGCATGAACACCTGGCCGCCGAGCCCGACGACGGCCTGTTCCGCGGTGCCGTGCCCGTAGTGGGCGTAGCGGCGTCGGTAGAGGTCGACCATCTTCTTGGTGTGCTCCATGGGCCAGAAGATGTTGTTGTGGAAGAAGCCGTCGCCGTAGTACGCGGCCTGCTCGGCGATCTCCGGCGAGCGGATGGAGCCGTGCCAGACGAACGGCGGGACGTCGTCCAGCGGGCGCGGGGTGGCGGTGAAGGACTGGAGCGGCGTACGGAACTTGCCCTCCCAGTCCACGACGTCCTCGCGCCACAGCTTGTGCAGCAGGGCGTAGTTCTCGATGGCCATCGGGATGCCCTGGCGGATGTCCTTGCCGAACCAGGGGTAGACCGGTCCGGTGTTGCCCCGGCCCATCATCAGGTCGACGCGGCCGTCCGCGAGGTGCTGGAGGGTGGCGTAGTCCTCGGCGATCTTCACCGGGTCGTTGGTGGTGATCAGCGTGGTGGAGGTGGACAGGATCAGGTTCTCGGTGCGGGCGGCGATGTAGCCGAGGGTCGTCGTCGGCGAGGACGGGACGAACGGCGGGTTGTGGTGCTCGCCGGTCGCGAAGACGTCCAGACCGACCTCCTCGGCCTTCTGCGCGATGGCCAGGGTCGCCTTGATCCGCTCGTTCTCGGTGGGGGTCCGGCCGGTCGTCGGGTCGGTCGTGACGTCTCCGACGGTGAAGATCCCGAACTGCATGGCGTCCGCCTTCCTGAGTCCCGGCCGGGGATCCGGGATTCCGGAGACCTGACCGATTTGGTTGAACGTTGAACTACACCCTACAACGGGGCCCCTCCCCGTCCTATTCCGCACGGCCGGACGCTCTTCCCGGGCGGGCGTATTCTGGAACGGTGAGCGAGCTGAAGAGCAACAGCGAGGAGTGGAAGGCGCGCGGAGTGTTCCTGCGCGTCTTCGTCTATGTCTTCGCGACGCACCTGTTCGCCGGGTTCATCTGGCTCCTCTTCTACGTGGGCGGGCACGCGCCGAAGTAGACCCCCGCGGGAAGAGGCCCCGCGGGAAGGGCCCTCCACGGGACGCCCCCGGCGGGAAGCGGACCCCTCTATAGTGAAGCCATGACCTCCGTCCCGTGCCGAAACTGGTGGCGCTCCTCATAGGAGCGGCCACAGCATCTGCACGGAACCAGGGCCGTTCGACATGGACGGCCCTTTTCGCTGCCCTCGTACGGCGCGGAAACGGAGACGGAGCGCAGCGGCGCTCACCGGCGGGGCCGTCCTCCACGCACCATCCACGCGAGGAGAGACCCGATCCCATGACCAGCACCGCACCCGCACCCGCACCCGCTGTCACCGCCACCGCCGGCGCGCCCGCCACCTCACCCGCCCCGGCCGCCGCCACCGAGCTGGAACGCCGTATCGCCCAGGACCCCGGCAGCTTCCGGGTCCTCACCGGGGACCGGCCCACCGGCGCCCTTCACCTCGGCCACTACTTCGGCTCCCTGCTCAACCGGGTCCGCCTCCAGAACCTCGGCGTGGACGTCATCGTCCTGATCCCCGACTACCAGGTCATCACCGACCGGGACACGGCCGAGCGGCTGGGCGAGTACACCGACGGGCTGCTCCTGGACTATCTGGCCCTCGGTCTCGACCCCGCCCGGTCCACCGTCTTCTGCCACAGCGCCGTCCCCGCGCTCAACCAGCTCATGCTGCCCTTCCTCAGCCTGGTCTCCGTCGCGGAGCTGAACCGGAACCCCACCGTCAAGGACGAGATCGCGCACTCCCGGCAGTCCACGGTCAGCGGGCTGATGCTCACCTACCCGGTCCACCAGGCCGCCGACATCCTGTCCTGCAAGGGCAACCTCGTCCCGGTCGGCCGGGACCAGGCGCCCCACCTGGAAGTCACCCGGACGATCGCCCGCCGCTTCAACGAGCGGTACGGCCAGGTCTTCCCGGAACCGGACATCCTGCTCTCCGCCGCACCCCTGCTGCTCGGCACGGACGGTACGAAGATGAGCAAGAGCCGGGCCAACTCCGTGCCGCTCTCCGCCACCGCCGACGAGACCGCCCGCCTGATCAAGGGCGCGACGACGGACGCCGACCGGCACATCACCTACGACCCCGACGCCCGCCCCAACGTCTCCTCGCTGGTCCTGCTGGCCGCCCTCTGCCTCGACCGGGACCCGCACGAGGTCGCGGCGGAGATCGGCGACGGCGGGGCCGCCGCTCTGAAGCGGACGGTGACCGACGCGGTCAACACCCACCTGGCCACCTTCCGGGCCCGGCGGGCGGAGTACGCGAAGGACCTGACGTACGTACGGTCGGTGCTCCGCGCGGGCAACGAGCGGGTGAACGCGCTGGCGGAGGCCACGCTGGACGAGGTCCGGGAGGCGATGGGCGCGTTCCGGTAGCGACCGGGAGAGCGGCGGGGAAGCCCGGTCCCTACCGCCCCGGCACCACCGACCGCTGCCGCCTCAGCAGCTCCGCGAGGCCGCGGCGGGTGGCGGCGATCACCACCCGGTCCTGGGCGCGCAGGACATAGCCGGGGTGCAGGTCCCAGACCAGGCCGGAGGGCGGCGGTGTCGCGTCGCCCTCCGGGTCGTACGGCGGGATCGCGGCGAGGTCCGGGTTGCGGTCGGCGGGCGGGGTGGCGTCGATGGCCAGGACCCGCCAGGCGCCCGCCCGGAACGCCTGCTCGACCGTGTGGCCCTCCAACTGCGGGTGCCCCGCCACCTCCAGGGCCGCGAACAGCATGACCTTGCGCTCGACCGGGACCGCGCCGAGGATCTGGCGGCCCATCATGGCGACCGCGAAGGACGGCGCGGCCAGATGGGAGACCGAGCGGGAGCGGGTCAGGGCCTGGGGGTGCGCGGTGCGCAGGGTGCGGTAGACGGCGGTGGCGAACTCGTCGTCGTACAGCCGCAGCGCCACCCTCAGGTCCGGCTTGACCGAGCGGGCGTACAGCGCCGCTTCCAGGTTCGTCGTGTCGATGCTGGTCAGCGCGAGGAGGGCGCGGGCGCGGCGGATCTTGGCCGCTTCGAGGACGCCTTCCTGGGTGACGTCGCCGATGACGGTCGGCACATGCATCGAGCGGGCCAGCGGAATGCCCCGGGCCTCGGGGTCCTCCTCGACGACGACCACGGGGATGTCGAGTTCGCGGAGCCGTACGAGGACGCGCGTACCGATCTTGCCGAGCCCCAGCAGCACCACGTGCCCCGACAGACCGCGCGGCGGCCGGCGCAGCGAGGAGGCGGTGCGCAGGGTGCCGAAGGCCTCCAGGACGGCGGCGAGCAGCAGCGGGAGCAGGAGCAGCCCGGCGACTCCGGAGAGCAGCTGGATGATCTTCCGGGCCGTCGTGCCGTCCTCCGACGGGTCGTTCATGCCGAGCAGGTCGAGCAGGGTCAGATAGGTGGAGTGGATCAGGCTGTCCTCGGTGGTGAGGAGCGAGGCGACCACCAGGGCGAGGGCCGCGAGCGCTATGCCGAGGGCCGACCAGCGCAGCCTGCGGGAGAAGACCTGGGAGAGCGGGGCGCCCCGGCCGCCCATGCGGGTGGCCGGGCGGTCCGGGTCGGCCCGGCTGACCGCTTCGAGGACCACCGTGCCCCGGCCGGTCGCGGCGGCGATGGCGCTCTCGTCGGGCAGCAGCTGCGGGGCCTCGTCGCCGCTGCTGTCCGAACCCTCCGCGCCCGCCGGGTCGTTGGTGGTGGAGGAGAGCAGGGCGAGGGTGCACAGGCCGGGGTCGGCCCGCTCGCCGGAGCGGGGCGGGGGACGCTCGGCGGCGCGCAGGAGCAGCCCCTCGGCCTGGATGATCTTGCTGCTGCCGGTCAGCGCGGTGGCGGCGAGGGCCGGGGCGGCGGTGTCGGCGTCGGACAGGACCGTGGTGGAGGCGTCCAGTAACGCCGGGTCGATGCCGGGCATGGCGACGGCCGCCGCCTGGTCGAGCAGTTCCTCCAGATGGAGCCCGAGCTTGCGGTTGTAGAGCCGGATCACCAGCCGCAGGCGGGGGTTGAGGCGGCGGGCGGTCAGGGCGGCGCGGATGTTGCGTTCGTCGTCGTCGTAGACGAGCGCGAGGGCGGCGGCCCGGTCGACGCCCGCCTCCTCCAGTACGTCGTCGGAGGGTTCGGGGGCCTCCATGATGCGGACGGCCTCGACCCCGGCGTTGGTGTCGCCGCTGCCGCCGGTGGTCCCGCCGCCGTTGCCCGCGCGGTTCATCGCCGCCGACATCCGGCCGAACAGGGCGGCCGCCCGACCCCGTTGGGTCAGCGGCGTCTCCGGGCTGTTCGCGTCCCGGCCCGGCGGCAGGAGCAGCGTGACCCGCTCCCCGTAGACGAAGCGCAGCTCCACGGCGAGCCGGCGCGCCAGGGCGTCGTCACCGCAGACGATCATGTGGCCGGAGGACGGCGGCCGTCCCGGCTGCTGAGGAAGTGGAGGCACGAAACCCAGCATGCCGTGATCCTTCCGGCTCGGTCTTCCCGATCGGTCCCGATCAGTGTGGAGTGTTGGTGATCTTCGCATGACGGCCGGGGGCGGGCCGGTCGTCGACCGTCCCGCCGTTGGCCCCTCCTTGGGGGCCCGCCAGCAGGTGGCGGGGGTCCGCCGCCCGCTGGATCGCCGTCTCGACCGCAGCGATCCGGTCCGCGAGCAGTCCGAGCGCGGCAACCGCCCGGGTCATCGGGTCGCCGTCCGGACCGCCGAGCGCCTGCGTACGGACGTAGGAGGCGGTGATCGCCGCCCACCGCTCGGCCTGTCCGGCGGTGAGCGTGCCGCGCAGGGCGGCCAGCTTCAGCAGGTTGGCCTCGGCGCCGGTGGTGAGCGTCTGGGCCTCGCCCGCGTAGTGGTCCTCGACGACGGCGGACAGTTCGTCGTCGTTCATGACGGGCACGATCCGCTCGGCGATCTTGTTCATGTTGCGGTAGGAGCCCTGGAGCCGGAACGGCGGTTCGGTGCGCGTGGCGTCCGTCTGCGCGGCCGAGGCGATGTACGCCGCGTTCACCGCGAGCACGGTGTCCCGGGCCGTGAGCAGATGGCGCAGCACGGCCAGGATACGGTCCAACTCGGCCGCACTGTAAGGGTGTTCCAGGTGCTCGGCGCGCGCGGCCGGGTCGCTGCCGCCCGCCAGCCGCACCAGCAGCGCCAGATCGTCGCGGGAGCGGGCGGCCAGCGGGGCGAGCACCGGGTTGGCGGTCAGCGCGTTCTCCACGAAGCTCAGCGCGAAGACGTCGTCCCGGCCGCTCAGCACCTCGCCGAGGTTCCACACGTCGGCCCGGTTGGCGAGCATGTCCGGGATCCGGAACTGCTCGCCGGACTCGGTGTACGGGTTGCCCGCCATGCACACCGCGAACCGCTTGCCCCGCAGGTCGTAGCTGCGCGGCTCGCCGTCCCGCACCCCCTCGATACGACGGGTGGCGTCGCACAACGGGATGAACTTCTGCAGGAGTTCGGGCGAGGTGTGCTGGATGTCGTCGAGGTAGAGAAGCGTGTTGTTGCCCGCCTCCAGGGCGAAGTTGATCTTCTCGATCTCCTGTCGGGCGGTGGCGCTCGGGGCCTGGTCCGGGTCGAGCGAGGTCACGTCGTGGCCCAGGTTCGGGCCGCTGATCTTGACGAGGACCATGCCGAGCCGGTCCGCGACGTACTCCATCAGCGTCGTCTTGCCGTAGCCGGGCGGCGAGACGAGCAGCAGCATGCCCTGCGAGTCGGTCCGCCGGTCGGCGTCGGCGGTGCCGAGCTGCTTGGCCAGGCTGTCGCCGATCAGCGGCAGATACACCTCGTCGAGCAGCCGGTTGCGGACGAACGCCGACATCACGCGCGGCCGGTGGTCGTCCAGCCGCAGCCGTCCGCGCTCGGCGGTCACCAGCGAGGTGCGCAGCCGCTGGTACGCGCGGAACCCGGGCACGGTGTCCGTGCGGAACTCGGCCGTACGGGCGAGGAGTTCGTCGATCCGTACGGTGAGGACCCCGCCGCCCGCGATGCGCGGGTGATCGCCGAGCAGGCCCTCGAGGCGCTCGGTGAGCGGGGCGTCGCAGTCGTACCGCTCCAGCTCCGGGCAGAGCTCCACCGCCACGGCCTCCGCCAGATCCCCGTCGCCCAGCTCCGCCCCCGTGGCCCCGGCGTACGGGGCGAGCCACCCCTCCACGAGCTGCCGGCGCGCGGCCAGGTTGTCGCCGAGGGCCGCGAGGTCGTCCGCGTACGCGTCCGGGCCCGCCGCCCGGTGGAAGGCTTCCAGGAAGGCCCGGATCGGGGAGCCCACGACGAACCCGGAGGGCCCGGTGGTCAGCTCCTCGAAGAGGTACGCGGCGACGGCGTGGGCCGGTGCGGAGGAGAACCGGGAGCCGATCTCCGACGCCCACTCCTCCTGGAGCACCGCGATGGCCGGGGCGAGCCCGAAGGTGTCGCGGGCCCGGGCCAGGGAGGCCGCGCGCCTGGTCCAGGAGGTGCGCCGCGCCTCGTCGGAGCCGTACGCCCAGAAGAGCTGGGCCGCCGCGCGGACGGCCGGCTCGTGGCGCAGCAGCCCGGCGTCCGTGTGCAGCCGCAGCAGGGCGGCCAGGATCGCGGTGGCGTCCTCGTCGTGGACGCCCCGCGTGTACCCCTCGTCGTACGCCTCGGCGGCCGACTCCCGTACGAGAGTGGCCAGTTCGGCATCGGCGAGCGAGGCGAGGTGTGCGGCCCCGTGCTCGTCGAGGAGCCGGGCGGCCAGATGCTCGGCCCGGTAGACGGAGGCGTTCTCCGAGGGGAGCAGCTGCTCCCAGTACGGCCGGGCCGCCGCGAACTCCGGGTCGGTGACCGGGGCCCGGTAGTCGGTCGCGGTCAGCGCGAAGGCGAGGCTGTCCCCGGAGGGCACCAGCGTCAGGTCGAACGGCTGGGTGTTCACCGCGAACCGGTGGCGGCCCAGCTTGATCACGGACCCGCCGTCCGCGTACAGCTCGGTACGGTCGCGCAGGGCGCGGCCCGCCTCCTGCCGGGCCGCCTTCAGTCGCCCGTCCAGCTCCTCGGCCCGTACCGGGTCGCCCAGTTCGCGCAGTTCGCCGGCGGTCCGGCGGACCTTGGCGACCATCGGGTCGGAGGCGAAGTAGGTGTGGACGGCGTCGAGGTCATCCAGCGCGGCGACCCGCCGGGCGATGGTGTCGAGCACCCGCTCCGCCGACCCGGCCAGCCGCTCCGCGCGCCGCGCCCGCTCGTCCTGGAGGGTCTGCTTGCGCGCCGAGAACGCCTCGTACACCTCGGTGCGGCGCTCGGCCAGCTCGGCGAGGAAGTCGTCGAACTCCGCGAACCGCGACTCCAGGTTCTCCAACTGGAGCAGCAGCCGCGCCAGTTGGTCGTCGCAGGCCTCCGGCGTGTCGGCGGCGGCCAGCGCGCCCGTGACGGCCTGCCCGAGCAGCGCGAACTCGGCGGCGAACTCGGCCCGCCCCTCCTTCGACAGCAGCTCCCGGCGGCGCGCGTCCAGCGTGGCGCGGGCCCGGTTCGCCCCGCCCAGCACCTCGGCGATCCGCTCCAGGATCGACGTACGCACGGTGGCGTCGCCGATGTCGAGACCGGCGACCACGTCCGTGACGGTGGCAAGGCCCTCCGTCATCGCGGACAGCCGGTCGGTCACGGCGGAGGCGTCCCGGACGGTCTCCAGCGCGCCCGCGTCGGCCACCAGCTCCGCGATGTCCTCGTGGTACCCGTCGAAGGCGTCCTCGCGGGCGAGGAACGACACGGCCCGCTGGGCGGCGGAGGCGAGGTCGTCCTCGGTCCGGGCCGACAGCTCGGCGATCCGCTCGACATCGGCGTACCGCATCTCGCCGACCGTCGCCAAGTGGCCGTGCGCCTGCCGCAGTTCGGTCAGCCGCTCGACCCACACGGAAGCCGACCCGGGCACCTCGCCCCGCACCCGCCGCACCAGCGCGGTGATCCGCGCGGCGGTCTCCTCCAGCGCGTCGGCGGCCCGCCGGGTCAGCTCCTGTACGGCGGTGAACTCGGCCAGCACCTGCTGCGCCGTGGCCCGCAGCTCACCCAACGGCTCTGCCAGCGAACCCAGTTCCGGGTCGGACAGCCAGTGGTAGCGGTCCTGCGCGCGGGCGCAGTCGGCGGCGAGCTGCCCGTAGACGGCGGTCGTCGGCGTCATGTCCTGAACGCCGTGCGCGAGCGCGAGGCAGTCCGAAATCCCGCGCACCAGGTCGGCGTTGCCGGTCCGGGCGAGCGGACCGGTCCCGGCGGGCCGGGCGGCGGCGTAGGTGTCGGAGACGTACGGCGTCTGCCAGCGCTGCAACGGGTGCACCCGGGCCGGCCCGTCCGGGTTGTCCCGGAGCAGGATCAGCGTGCCGTCGTCCAGCAGCGCGTGGCCGCGTCCGGTGAGCGGGGTGGCGACCTCCTGGCGGATCAGGTTGTAGGGGAGGAGGAGGCTGCGCAGGCCGTCGCGGGAGCGGAAGACGTAGAGCACGTCCTCGCCGTTGGGCGAGCGGACCGCGCCCTCGAAGACCGGCTCGGTCAGCTCCTCGGCGGTGTCGAAGGTCTTCGCGGTGCCGGTGGTGAGGTAGTAGCCGCCGGGGAAGATGATCCCCTGGTCCTCGGGCAGCCGGTGGCAGGCGGGCCCGATCGAGTCGAGCCGCTGGACACTGGAGAGCAGCGAGTTGAAGACCAGGTACCGCCAGTCCGTCTCCTTGTACGGCCGCACCCGCAGCAGTACCAGCGGCCCGACCTCGGCGTACTCGACATCGGCGTCGGCCAGCGACTGCAACGGCTCGTCGACGGGCTCCTCGTAGATGCCGTCGGGCGACTCGGTGTCGTCGGTGACCTTGACGGTGAGCGTGCCACCGAGCGTGTCGACGAAGAGCCCGCCGCCCTTGCCGACGGCGATGTGCGGATGCCGTCCCGGAACGTGGGCGTCCCGGCCCGCCACGGTCCACTCGAAGTCGTGCGACGGCGGAAAGACGTGATCGCGCTCGCCCTGAGCGTCCAGGAACGCCCCCGGCGACCCGTCCGCCCCGAGCGCCCAGCGCAGCACCCGGATGTCCTCGGCGTTCTCGCCGGTACGAAAGACGGCCAGCAGCTTGCCGTTGACGCGGCGCAGCCGGAGGAGGCGGGCGTCGCGGAAGTAGCGGTGGAGGGAGGAGAACTCGCGCCGGAAGGCCTCGTCGTCGAGGAGGGTGCTCTCTGCTACGGGAGCGCCGTCCTCCGCGTCCGCGTCCCGTACGAGCAGGACGTCCTCGACCCCGGCCTCGCCCCGGGCGCCAGGGCCCCGCTCGAACCCGAAGAGCAGCCGGCCGCCCACGGCGACGAGATCACGCGGCACGGAGGCCCGCTCGGTGCGGACCTGCTCGGTGGCCAGCAGTCGCAGCCCGGTCGACCCGAACTCCTCGGTCCGCCGGACGTTGAGCGCCTCGGCCCGCCGCACGAGCTCCCCGGCCTGCGCGGAGAGCCGCCGCCGCAGCACCTCGTAGGCACCGGCATCCACATCGGCCTGCCCGCCCTGAGGCGCGGTGGCGGTGGCGGTGATGTCGCTGTCCATGCGTACGGCTCCCTACGTGATCTTCAGACTCGGCCCGTCCGGGTGGGCCCGTTCTTGGCGTGTGGCGCGGACCCGGAAATCCAGCCCGTCCGGCGCTTGAGGACGGAACCTTTGGGCCGGTGGGCCCGCGTGGCCCGGCACACCCAGCCCGTCCGGCGCTTGAGGACGGAACCCTCGGGCTGGTGGGCCCGCGTGCCCCGGCACACCCAGCCCGTCCGGCGCTTGAGGACGGAACCCTCGGGCTGGTGGGCCCGCTTCCCGACGTGCTGCGGCAGGCCCGAATTCCAGCCTGTCCGGCGTTTGAGGACGGAACCCCCGACCGGGCGGGCCAGGCCTGTGCGCCCACCCCCGTGGGACGCACACGCAGACCTTCCGGCCCCCCGGCCGAGGGGTCCGTCCTCAAACGCCGGACGGGCTGACAGCGGGCCGCCCGCTGCCTGGGGCTACCCCTTGGCCCCGTTCAGAGACACCGCCGCGGGAGCCACCTTCGTACCGGTCACCGAAGACACCGGCAGATCCGCGAGCCCCAGCTCCCTCGCCGCCGCCAGCAACTGCTCCACCTGCCCCGACGCCGCACCCGACGACCCCATCAGCCGCATCAGCAGCGCCGACACCGTCAGGTTCTGCACATCACCCGTGGAGACCGACCCCAGCACCCGGCTCAGGTCGTCCGTGAAGGACGACGAACCGTCCAGCCACGGCCCCGCCAACGCCTGCGCGGTCTGCGAGTTGTCCACGAACCCGTCCACCGCCTTGCCGAGCGAGATCGACGACACGAGCCGGTCGAAGAAGACGGACTCGCCGCCGACGATGTCGATGTCGGCGTTCTCCAGACCCGTCGCCAGGACCGTCGCCTGCGCCTCGGCGACCTGCCGCTGCACATCGAGCCCGGCCAGCCGGATCTCCTTCTCCGCGTCGAGCCGCAGTCGGTACTCCTCGTGCCCGCGCGACGCCTCGTCCAGCGCCGCCATCGCGGCCGCCTTCTCCGTGAGCCCCGCGGCCTCCGCCTTCAGCTTCTCGCCGATGACCGCCGCGTCGGCGGTCGCCTGCGCCTGGGTGCCCTCCGCGTCGGCGAGCGCCTTGAGCCGCGCGCCCTCCGCCTCGGCCTTGAGCCGGGCCGCCGTCGCCTCGGCCTCCGCGAGTCCGGCCTTCTCGGTGACGTCCGCCTCCGCGTCCCGCACCTGTACGGCGGCGAGCCCCGGCGCGGCCGTCTCGGCCTGGATCCCCTCGGCCAGCCGCAGCTTGGCCTGCGCGTCGAGGTCCGCGGTCTTCAGCCGCGCCTCGGCGAGCGTGAGCTGCTCGGCCGCCAGGTGCGTGGACGCCGCCTCGGCCGCCTCGGCCGCCTTGATGTCCTTGACCAGCTTCTCCTGGGCCTCCGCCTCGGCCGCGATGATGACCGACCTGCGGGCGCGCTCGGCGTCCTCGACGGCGCGCAGGGTGAGGATCGACTCCTCCTGCTCGGCGACCGTGCGGTCCACCGCGATCCGCTCCCGGATGACGTCGGCGACCTCGCGGCGCTCGGCCTCGACCTCCTTCGTGGCGGCGATCCGGTTCAGCTCGGTCTCGCGCTCGCGCCCGATGACCTCCAGCATCCGGTCCTTCTCGATGCGCTCGCTCTCGACGGCGATGACGCGCTCGCGGTTCTTCTGCGCGACGGCGATCTCCCGCGCCTGGTTCTCGCGCTGGATGCCGAGCTGCTCCTCGGTCTTGATGAACGCGCTCTGCGAACCGAGCCGCTCCTCCTCCTGCACCCGAGCGGTGGCCGCCTCCTCGCGGGCCCGCAGCGTCTCGACCTCGCGGCGCTGCTTGATCTCGGCCTCGGCCTGCCGGCGCTCCAGCTCCAGGATCGTCTCGCGGGCGTCGACGTCCTGCCGGGTGATCTCCTTCTGCTCGGTGCGCTGGAACTCGTTGGTGCGCACGTGCTCGATCGCGGTCAGCTCGGTGATCTTCCGGATGCCCTGGGCGTCCAGGATGTTGGCCCCGTCGAGCTGCGCCATCGGGGTCTGCTCGAGGAAGTCGATCGCGGCGTCGTCGAGGTGGTAGCCGTTCAGGTCGGTGCCGATGACCTGGATGATCCGGTCCCGGAACTCCTCGCGCTTGGTGTACAGGTCGACGAAGTCGAGCTGCTTGCCGACGGTCTTGAGCGCCTCGGAGAACTTCGCGGAGAAGAACTGCTGGATGGCGTCCTTGTCGCTCGCCCGTCCCGTACCGATGGCCTGGGCGACCTTGATGACGTCCTCGACGGTCTTGTTGACCCGGACGAAGAAGGTGATCTGGATGTCGGCGCGGATGTTGTCCTGGCAGATCAGACCCTCGCGCCCGGCACGGCGGATCTCGATCGTCTTCACCGAGATGTCCATCGTCTCGGCCTTGTGGAGCACGGGCAGGACGACGGCCCCGGTGAAGGTGACGTCGACCTTCTTGGTCTTGGAGATGATCAGCGCCTTGCCCTGCTCGACCTTGCGGAACAGCCGGGTGATGACGAAGGCGATGGCGATGACGATGAGCAGGACAACGGCGATGAGCACGCCGATGCCCAAGGAGATGGCATCCATAGAAGAGTCCTTGGCGGCTTGTCGGTACGGAAGTGGCACAAGCGAAGTAGGGGTGGCGGGCCGTCACGGGGACGGGCGGCGGGTGCGTACGTCGGGACGATCCGGAGCCTCGGAGCCCCGGCCGGGCCGGGCGGGCCGACCGATCCGGTGACCTGGTGCCCCGGTCGTCCGGGCGGACGGATCACCCGGACCGGACAGGCGACCCGGGTGGCCGGGAAGCCGGTGCCGCCCGGTCACCCGGATCGGCGGATCGGCCGGTTCAGCTGTCCGGTCCGCCCGGCAACTGCTGTGGTCGGGTGTTCGGACCGGGGTCGAGCGCCGCGTCGTAGGGCGAGACCCAGAAGAACTCGCCGTCCTCGTCGTACGCGTAGAGGAGTCCGGAGCCGCCCAGCACGAGCGGCGCCTCCTCCGCGCCCGGTCGGGGGAGCGGGAAGGGCTCGGCCCGGCGGACCTGCACGATGGCCGTCGATCCGTCGTGGGACACGACCTCGGCCTGGCCGAACGTCGCGGTGACGGAGCCGGTGCGGATCGTGCAGACGCTCCCGACGAAGTCCAGCCTCGATGGCGGAGGTTCCGCCGGGAAGTACCGGCGGAAGCGGTGGACGAGGAGGCGGACGGCCCCCCAGGCGAGGAGCAGCGAACCGGCGAGCACGGCGACCGCGAGCACGGCGCGGGTGGCGGTGCCGTGCTCGCCGTGGCGCAGCAGAACGGTGCCGGACAGGCTGCCGAACCAGGAGAAGACGACCAGCAGGGAGACGGAGACGGAGACCGGAACACCGCCGAGACCGGCCGGGCCGGTGTCGAGGTCCGCGTCGAAGGAGTCGTGGCCGGCGGCCCCGGCCAGCACCAGCAGCCAGAAGCAGATGACGACGATCAGAGCGGCGCCGAAGATGACGGCGGGGAAGGCGAGTGCCGCGCTCAGGAATTCGTCCATCGGTCCCGCCCCCCTGTGTCCTGCGCACGGGCCCTGGGGCGGTGCGCGTCCTTCGTGCTTCCTGCCGGTACGGGGGCGGCGAGCGGCCGGCGGGTGGTCCGGGACCCCGGCCGCTGCGGCACTGTCGGTGCCTGCCGCAGCGGCCGGGTCGTTCCCCCGGTGGGGGCCTTCCGCCGGATCCCGAACCGACTCCGAACCGTCCGTGTTCCCCCGTGGACGATCCGGGATCCGAGACCCGGGAAGGGCTCCCGTTCCCCCGTTTCCCCGTGCTCCCCCGTGTGCTTCCCCCGTGTTGTTGCTGACCTGATCCTGTCATCCGGACTCCGCCCGGCGCATTGCCGGATCCCGGCAATCTTTACGCTTTGCTGATGCCGGGCACCGGCACCGCCCCGTGTGCGTTGGGGAAATGACAGGACTGTTGCAAGGCTGAAGGAGAGTGCGTGGCCGAGCCAAGGATTCCCGAGGAAATACTGGGCAATTATGCCCATATTCTGGGCGAAGTCGCCCTCACGGGCCGCCGCCTGACGCGTAACGAACTGGAGGCGCGCCGGGCACTCGGCCGTGCCGCGGCGGATGCCGGGCATCAGCTGCGCGCCCTGGTGACGATGCATCTGGCACAGACGCGTGAAGCCTGGCCGCGCGCCGCTGCCGGAAACTCCCCCGCCGTGACCGATGCCGTGCTGGCCGCGGTGGAACAGGCGGTCGACGCGTTCGCCGAGGGCTTCGAGCGCGCCCAACGGCTCACCGTACGGCGGGAGGAGGCGGCGCGCCGGGAATTCATCGACGACCTGCTCTACGGGCGCAGCGACCTGGTCCGGCTCGCGGAGCGCGCGACCCGCTTCGGCCTGCGGCTCTCCCGGGCGCACGCGGTCGCGGTGGCGTCGGGCCCGGAGGCGTACACGGAGACGGACGCGGTGCCGCGCAGTGTGGAGACGGCGCTGCTGACTCGGTTCAGCGGCCGCAAGATCCTGCTGACGACGAAGGACGGCCGGATCGTCTGCATCGCCCCGGGCAGCCAGCCCGACGTCCTGCGCTACTTCGCCAAGCAGGCGCACGCGGCGACGGACGGCGGCCGGGTCGCGGTCGGCCGCCCGCACAAGGGCCCGGGCGGGGTGGTCCACTCGTACGACGAGGCGCTCGAAGCCCTCGATCTGGCGGACCGGATGGGGATGGACGACCCCGTGCTCTACGCCTCGGACCTGATGGTCTACCCGGTGCTGACCCGGGACCGGCAGGCGATGGCCGATCTGGTGCGCAGCGAGCTGGGCCCGCTCCAGAAGGCGAGGGGCGGTGCGGAACCGCTGCTGAACACGCTGGCGGTCTATTTCGACGCGGGCTGCGTGGCCGCCGAGACGGCCCGCCGACTGGCGCTGAGCGTACGGGCGTTGACGTACCGGCTGGAGCGCATCCACCAGCTCACCGGGTCCGACCCCTCGGACCCGATGCACCGCTACAGCCTGCAGACGGCGGTCATCGGGGCCCGGCTGCTGGACTGGCCGGCCAAGGAGCTGTGACACGCCCCGGCCGGCCCGGTGGTACGCGCTCTACAGGTCGAACTCGTGCGGCGGCAGGTCGAGCGCGAAGCACGCCTCCCGCACGACGGCCTGCTCGGTGGCGTCGAAGTCTCCGTCGGCGCCGCCGATGACGATGCCGATCTGGATCACGGCACGGGCCTCGGCCGGCTTCTTCTTCGCCTTGGCGATCTCCTGGACCACGCCGACCTTGCCGAGGGCGAAGTCGGCGGTGAGCTGGTCGACGTACGTGTTGAAGCGCCGCTGGAGGTCGTCCGCGGGGAAGTTCCGCAGGACGTCGTTGGACGCGATGAGCGCCGCGACGCGCTGGCGCTCGGACGGGTCGACGGAACCGTCGGCGGCGGCCACCAGGGCGCACATGGCCATGCTCGCGTCCCGGAACGACCCCGACTTCAGCTCGTTCTTCTTCGCCTCCAACTGCGTCTGCATCGACGAGGCGGATTCCTTGATGCGGTCCCACAGAGCCATGACGTCTCCCTACGTTCCCTGCGTCGAACATCTCTACAAATATGTAGAGATTAACAGCCGAGGCCTCTCCGGACGCCGGGAACGAGTCGCTCCACAGCCCTCGGACACGCATCGGCCGAATGTCGTCTCGCACGACTGAGCGATACTCAACAGCCTTTGCATGAACCGGAGGTGACGGAGGGTCCGGTCCACGGAACCCGCGTCCGACCCTCTATCGTGGGCGCCATGCCCGCCGATCTGATCCGCATCGTGTCCCGTGACTCCCCGATGGCGCTCGCCCAGGTGGAGCGCGTACGCGCCGAGTTGGCCGAATCCCACCCCGGTATCCGTACCGAGGTCGTCCCGGTCCGCACGACCGGCGACAAGTGGATGGGCGATCTCAGCGCCGTCGAGGGCAAGGGCGCGTTCACCAAGGAGGTCGACCAGGCGCTCCTCGCCGGGGAGGCGGACCTGGCGGTGCACTGCGTGAAGGACATCCCGGCGGACCGCCCGCTGCCGGCGGGCACGGTCTTCGCCGCCTTCCTCCGGCGCGACGACATCCGCGACGCGCTGATCCACCCGGGCGGGCTGACCCTGGACGAGCTGCCGTCCGGCACCCGGATCGGCACCTCGTCCGTACGCCGCTCCGCGCAGCTCGCGGCCTCGCACCCGCACCTCGACTGCGTACCGATGCGCGGCAACGCCAACCGCCGGCTGGAGAAGCTGGCCGGCGGCGAGGCCGACGCGCTGCTGCTGGCGGTGTCCGGCCTGGAGCGCATCGGCCGTACGGACGTGATCACCGAGGTCCTGTCGCCCGAGGTGATGTGCCCGCCGATCGGCGCGGGCGTCCTGGCGCTCCAGTGCCGCGAGGGCGACGACGCCGTGATCGACCTCGTGAGCGGCCTCGGCGACCCGGCGGCGTACCGCGAGACGACCGCCGAGCGGATGTTCCTCCATGTGCTGCAGGGCCACTGCAACAGCCCGATCGCCGGGTACGCGCAGGTCGAGCGGAACGGTGATCTCTCGTTGCGCGCGAAGGTGTTCACGCCCGACGGCAAGACCGTGCTGAACGCGCACGAGTGGGCGGGGGCGCTGGACCCGGCCACCCTGGGCACGTCCGTCGCGGTCGCGCTGCTGCGGCAGGGGGCGCGGGAACTGATCGACGGCATCGCGCACTGAACGGCATCGCGCACGGAGAGGTGCGGTACGGACGACGAAGCCCCCGGACACCAGGGGGCGTCCGGGGGCTCGACCACGCTCAGGGAGCTACGGCGCCGGCATCGGTGGCCGGCGCGGGGGAACCGCTACTCGTGCTTCTCGCCCGCCGGTTCGGGGGTGAGGTCGTCGTGCGTGGGCAGTCGGCGTTCGGGCGCGGACTTCGCGACGGGCTCCTTCGCCAGGGCGTCGCTCGTGTCCTTGCCGCCGCCGCGCCGGGCCTCGATCTTCGCGGCGATGGGCTGCGTCCACCGGGCGGTGAGCGGGCCGACGATGACGAGGATCAGGACGTACGCGGTGGCGATGGGGCCGATGCGCGGCTCGGTGGCCACGGCCAGACCGGCGATGACGATGGAGAACTCGCCGCGCGCCACGAGGGTGCCGCCCGCCCGCCAGCGACCGCGCGAACCGACGCCGGCGCGGCGGGCCGCGTAGTAGCCGGTGGCGATCTTGGTGAAGACGGTGACGACGGCCAGCAGGGCCGCGGGGAGCAGCACCGGCGGGATGTCGGCCGGGTTCGTGGAGAGCCCGAAGAAGACGAAGAACACGGCGGCGAACAGGTCCCGCAGCGGCGTGAGCAGCTTGCGGGCGCCCTCGGCGACCTCGCCGGAGAGCGCGATGCCGACGAGGAACGCGCCGACGGCCGCGGAGACCTGGAGCTGCTGGGCGACACCGGCGACCAGGACGGTGAGGCCGAGGACGACCAGGAGCAGCATCTCCGGGTTGTCGGAGGAGACCGCGCGGCTGATCAGACGGCCGTGGCGGAGCGCCAGGTAGAGGACGAGCCCGACGGCCCCGAGCGCGATGACGAGCGCGAGGCTGCCGCCGGCCAGGCTGACCCCGGCGAGCATGGCGGTGAGCAGCGGCAGGTACACCGCCATCGCCAGGTCCTCCATGACGAGGACGCCGAGGATGACGGGGGTCTCGCGGTTGCCGAGCCGGCCGAGATCGGTCATCACCTTGGCGATCACGCCGGACGAGGAGATCCAGGTGACACCGGCCAGTGCGACCGCGCCGACGGGGCCCCAGCCGAGGACCAGGGCGGCGACGGCGCCGGGCGTCGCGTTGAGGACGAAGTCCACGGCCCCGGACGGATACTGCGTCTTCAGACTGGTGACCAGCTCCGACGCGCTGTACTCGAGCCCCAGCAGCAGAAGGAGCAGGATGACGCCGATCTCGGCGCCCACCATGGTGAACTCCTCGCTCGCGTCGAGCGGGATCAGACCACCGTGGCCGAACGCCAGCCCGGCGAGCAGGTAGAGCGGGATGGGGGAGAGCCCTATCCGGCCCGCGAACCGCCCCACGAGCCCCAGCCCGAGGATGACGGCCCCCAGCTCCACCAGCAATGCAGTCGTGTCATGCACGGTCAGCCCTCCGCAATGATCTCGGAGAGCGCGTCGACGCCCTCACGCGTACCGACGGCGACGAGTGTGTCCCCGATGGCCAGTCGAAAATCCGGTTCCGGCGACGGGTGCGCGCTGTGGGTGCGCAGCACCGCCACGATGGACGCCCCGGTCCGGGTCCGTGCCCGCGTCTCCCCCAGCAGCCGCCCGCCGTACGGGGAACGGGACCCGAGCGGGATGTGCTCGGTGACGAGGTCGATGCCCTCGGTCCGTACGGCGTCGATGGGCGCCGGATCGATGAGGTGCGCGAGCGCGGTGGCCTCGGTCGTCGTCAGAGGGACGGAGAGTTGGCACGAATCAGGATCGTCCTGTTCGTAGAACCCGATGAACCGGCGTCCGTCGTGGTGCACGACGACCGAGATGTGCTGACCCGTCTCGGTCGTGAAGTCGTACTGAGCACCCACTCCGGGCAGTGATGTACGGCGGGTTCCCATGGCTTCCTCCCGAGGCGTGCGGCGGCGTGCGCGCACTTGGCGATCTCTTTATTCGGCCATTACCTTATCGGGCGACTCCCGGCCGTCGAGGGGCCGCAGCAGCTCCAGGGCCTCTTCCCAGGGAAAGGGCTCCTGGCCGCCGTCGGAGGCGGGCGGCCGGGACGTACGGGAGCCGACGAGGACGCCCATCTCGCGCAGCTTGCGCAGGCTCTCGGCGTACGCGGGGTGCTTGGCGAGGACGGAGTTCACGGCCGGAAGGACGGCGGTGGGGACGCCGAGCCGGTACGCCTCGCACAGGATGCCGAGGGCGAGGGTGTCCGAGATTCCGGCCGCCCACTTGTTGATCGTGTTGAACGTGGCGGGCGCGACGACGATCGCGTCCGGGTCCGGGAACGGCCGCGGGTCGCCGGGCGAGCGCCAGGCGGACCGGATCGGATACCCGGTCCGCGCCTCGACGGCCGCGGCGTCGAGGAACCCGAGCCCCTGCGGGGTGGCGACGACGCCCACGTCCCACCCGGCGTCCAGCGCGGCGGCGAACAGCCGGTCGGCCTCCCGGGCGACCCCGGCCGCGCAGACGACGACGTACAGGAACGGCTTACGGTCCGGCTGATCGCTCATGGGCTCCCCTGTTGATCGCTGAGGCGGTGCGGCTCAGCAGCGTACGGGGGGCGGACGGCGATAGTGGGTGGAGAGAGCCGCGGGCACGACCGGGACCGATGAGTTCGGGCGGCGCCCCCGGTCTACCCGTGGAGAACGCCAGGAACACAGGAGGACGGCATGGCTCAACTGCTGCGAGTGCAGAACTTCACGGTGTCGAGCGACGGCATCGCCGCCGGCGAGAACCAGACGCTGGAGCGGCCTTTCGGCCACGTCGACCCCGGGCGTCTCTTCTCCTGGGCGGGCGCCACGGCGAGCTGGCCGAACCGCACGGACCCCGGCGGGAGCCGTGGCCTCGACGACTACTTCACGCGGGACTTCGCCCACAACATCGGCGCGGAGATCATGGGCCGCAACAAGTTCGGCCCGCAGCGCGGCCCTTGGGAGAACCACGAGTGGCAGGGCTGGTGGGGCGACGAACCCCCGTTCCACACCCCGGTGTTCGTGATGACCCACCACACGCGCCCTTCGTTCACGCTCTCCGACACCACGTTCCACTTCGTCGACGCCGACCCGGCGACGGTGCTGGACCGGGCGAAGGAAGCGGCGGACGGCAAGGACGTCCGGCTCGGCGGCGGAGTCACGACGATCCGCGCGTTCCTCGACGCCGGCCTGATCGACACCCTGCACGTGGCGGTCTCCCCGGTGAAGCTGGACACGGGCCTGCGCCTGTGGGACTCGCCGGACGAACTGCTGGACCGCTACCACCTGGAGGCGGTGCCCAGCCCGAGCGGCATGACACATCACCTGTTCTGGCGGAAGTGACGGCGAGGACCGCCCGGATCCGCGAAACGCCCGGCGTCGCGGCGGCGGATCGTGGAGAGTCGATTGCGTAGTCGTCCGAGTGCGCACAGATACGAAGCGCACCCGGACACCGCGCGCTGCCGACCAGCAGCCCTCCGCAAAGGACTTCCGCCTTGTCGCCCTTCGAACCTCGACACGCTCCCGCCGGCGATGTGGGCGCGGCGCTCATGCTGGTCGACTCCCGGATCAGGACCGTTCACGCGGGCAAGAGCGGGCCCGACCCCGAACAGGAGCAGCTCGTCCAGCACCTCCTCACGTCACTCGGCCCGGAGGGTGTCGACGACGTGCTGGACGGAACATGCACGCTCATCTACCTGTACATGAAGTGGCTCCGGGAGGCCCACGAGGCGCACGAGAAGGACGTCGTCGAATACGTGGTGCCGACTCTCGTCACCTCCCTGAAGATGCTGCCGAAGAGCGTCCCGCCCGAGGCGGTACCCACGATGGCGGGCCTGGCCATCGCGGCCGCCATCGGCCTGAGCCCCACCCTGTGGCGCAACCAGTACGGCGACTGGACGGAGGCGGAACTGACCCCGCTGGAGGCGACGGCATTCCTGCTCGCCGAACACATCAACCGGATGACGGACGACCACAACTTCGCGACGCGCATGATCACGGAGGCGCTGTCGAAGGCGGAGGCGGGGTGAGGGCCATGCTCGGCCTGCCGACGTTTCCCGGGGCAGTCCCGTGAACGATCTGCGCTCAGGGGCGTCGGGGGCGGGGGTAATCGGGGTGATCGGCGTAAGGCGACGCGAGGTCGAGCAGGTCGTCGCACGGCCAGCTCTCGCCGTCGTACTGGCAGTCATCGCGGTTGTCCCACGGCAGTTGGGGGTCGCCCGTGGCT
>MUNB01000239.1 GCA_002154345.1 Streptomyces griseus | reverse complement strand
GCGCGCCCGGCCCCGGCGCGCCGACGCGGGCCCGCCGCGCCCCCGGCAGGCCGGTGACGGCCAGGGCGCGCGCCCCGCACCGGCCCTGGGCGGCGCGGACCGTGGCCGGCTGCTGGCCGGCGACCATCACGCGCCGCACGATGTGCTCGGCGCGCACCCGGTTCCCGGCGGGGTGCTCGTCCGGGCGCTGCGGCCGTTCGCACGGTCGGTCACGGTGCTGGCGACCGGACTCCGGGCCGAACTGCACGACGACGGCGACGGCTTCTTCTCCGGCGTGCTGCCGGTGCCGGAGGCGCCCGCGTACCGGCTGGAAGTGGCGTACGACGACACCACCGTCGAGGTGGAGGACCCGTACCGCTTCTGGCCCGCGATCGGTGAGCTCGATCTGCATCTGATCGGCGAGGGCCGGCACGAGGAGCTGTGGCGGGCGCTCGGCGCGGAGCCCATGGTCCACCAGGGGGTGGCCGGGACCCGGTTCACCCTGTGGGCGCCGAACGCGCGCGGTGTGCGGGTCACCGGTGACTTCACCTACTGGGACGGCACGGGCACGCCGATGCGTTCGCTCGGCTCGACCGGGGTGTGGGAGCTGTTCCTGCCCGGGGTCGGCGAGGGCGCGCTGTACAAGTACGACATCTGCCGCCCGGACGGTTCGCACACGGTGCGGGCCGACCCGATGGCCCGGCGCACCGAGGTGCCGCCCGCGACCGCGTCGATCGTCACCGCCTCGCACCACGAGTGGCAGGACGCGGACTGGATGGCGCACCGGGGCGACCGGCCGGTCCACGAGGCCCCCTTCTCGGTGTACGAGGTCCATCTCGGGTCCTGGCGGCCGGGGCTGACGTATCGTCAGCTCGCTGAGCAGCTGCCCGCGTACGTCAAGGACCTGGGCTTCACGCATGTCGAGCTGATGCCGGTCTCGGAGCATCCCTTCGGCGGCTCCTGGGGCTATCAGGTCACCGGCTTCTACGCGCCGACCTCGCGGATGGGCACCCCGGACGACTTCCGCTTCCTGGTGGACGCCCTGCACCGGGCGGGCATCGGCGTCATCATGGACTGGGTTCCGGCCCATTTCCCGCGCGACGACTGGGCGTTGGCCGAGTTCGACGGGCGTCCGCTGTACGAGCACGCCGATCCGCAGCGTGCGGCGCACCCGGACTGGGGGACGCTGGAGTTCGACTACGGCCGCACCGAGGTGCGCAACTTCCTGGTCGCCAACGCCACGTACTGGTGCGAGGAGTTCCACATCGACGGGCTGCGGGTCGACGCGGTCGCCTCGATGCTCTACCTCGACTACTCCCGTGAGGACGGCCAGTGGTCGCCCAACGAGTTCGGCGGCCGGGAGAACCTGGACGCGGTCGCCTTCCTCCAGGAGATGAACGCGACCGTCTACCGCCGCAATCCGGGCGTCGTCACCATCGCCGAGGAGTCCACCGCCTGGGACGGCGTCACCCGGCCCACCGACAGCGGCGGCCTGGGCTTCGGGCTGAAGTGGAACATGGGCTGGATGCACGACTCGCTGGTCTACATGTCCAAGGAGCCGATCCACCGCAAGTACCACCACAACGAGATGACGTTCTCGATGGTGTACGCCTACAGCGAGAACTACGTGCTGCCGATCTCGCACGACGAGGTGGTGCACGGCAAGCAGGCGCTGGTGTCGAAGATGCCCGGCGACTGGTGGCAGCAGCGCGCCAACCACCGCGCCTACCTGGGCTTCATGTGGGCCCACCCGGGCAAGCAACTCCTCTTCATGGGCCAGGAGTTCGCCCAGGGTGCGGAGTGGTCCGAGGGGCACGGCCCGGACTGGTGGCTGCTGGACCCGGCGTACGACGCGTCCGGCGACCACCGCGGGGTGCGGACCCTGGTCGGCGATCTGAACGCGGTGTACGGGGCGGTGCCCGCGCTGTGGCAGCGCGACACCGTGCCGGAGGGGTTCAGCTGGGTGGACGGCGGGGCGGCCGAGGACAACGTGTTCGCGTTCCTGCGGTACGACGCGGACGGCTCGCCGCTGCTCGCGGTCTCGCACTTCTCCCCGGCGGTCCGCAGCGACTACCGCCTCGGGGTGCCGGAGACCGGTACGGAGGGCTGGGTGGAGGTCCTGAACACCGACGCGGCCCGGTACGGCGGTGGCGACGTGCGCAACGAGGAGCCGCTGAAGGCGGAGGCGGTGCCGGCGCACGGCCGGCCGGCCAGCATCTCGCTGACGCTGCCGCCGCTGGCGACGGTGTGGTTCCGCCCGGCGTAACCGCCACGGCGGGACGATCCGGGGCCCGTACCGCGTCGACGGTGGACGCGGTACGGGCCCCTCCCCCGTTCCCGGCGGGTCAGCGCCCGGCGGCGATCACCTCGACGATGCTCGACCAGGACGAGGAGCCGTGGCCCTCGGCGACGGCCCGGTCGGTGACGGACTTCAGCCCCGCCAACTGCGAGACGTCCAGGCCGTGGTCCTTCGAGGTGTGCAGGATGTGGTCGACGCTGGCCGCCATCATGGCGAGGTTCCCGCCCTCGCCCACGTAGGTACGCGAGTCGATGTCGGTCGCCGTGTAGGCCGCGATCGGCGGCAGGATGCCCGCGATGGTGTTGAGGTACGGGGCGAGCGACGCGCCGTCGATGCCCTCCGCGCGGGCCAGCGCGAAGGCGTGGACCAGGCCGCCCATGGCTCCGTAGAAGAAGTCCAGCATCGCCATGTCGTAGGCGGCGGCGAGCCCGTGGTCCTCGCCGAGGAAGGTGGCGGGCGCGCCGAGCGCCTTGAGGGCGGTCTCGTGCGCCTCGAACGCGGCCCGGTCGCCGGAGTGGAAGATCAGCGCCTCCGCCGAGCCGACCACGTCGACCGGCACCATGATCGCGCCGTCGAGGTAGGACAGGGCGTGCTTCTCGGCCCAGGCGGCGGTCCGCCGCGAACGGGCCGGGGTGTCCGAGGTGAGGTTGACCAGGACCCGCCCCCGCAGCGCTTCGGCCAGTGGTTCCAGGACCGCGTCGGAGGCGTCGTAGTCGACGAGGCAGACCACGACGAGTCCGCTCGCCCGCACGGCCTCCTCGGCGGACGCGGCCCGCACCGCGCCGAGGCCGACGACGTCCTCGCCCTTCCCGGGCGAACGGTTCCAGACGGTGGTGGGGTGACCGGCCGCCAGGAAGGCGCGGGCCAGGGAGCGGCCCATGTCGCCGAGGCCGAGAACGGTGACGGGGGCGGGATCGGTGGTCGTGTTCGCTTGCTTCATGGGAACCATGCTGGGCGCGCGAACAGGGGCTGACCAGAACCCACTTGACTGTCAGATACGCACTTCGGGGAAAGGATCCAGGTCAGCGGCCGGCGGGGTCGAGTACGTCCGCCAGCTCCTGGAGCAGTCTGCGCTTCGGCCGGGCGCCGACGAGCGACTTCACCGGTTCGCCCGCCCGGAAGACCATCAGGGTCGGCGTCGCCAGTACGCCGTACCGGACGCTGATCCCGGGCGCACGGTCGACGTCGAGCTGGACGATCCTGATCCGGTCGGCCTCCTCGCGGGCGATCTCGCCCAGCACCGGGGCGAGCTGGCGGCAGGGGCCGCACCAGTCGGCGGTGAACTGGACCAGCACGGGCAGCGCGGATTCCAGCACCTCCGCGTCGAAGGTCTCCTCGGTGGCCTCGATGAGGCCTTCGGTCCTGATCATGGGTGTCCTCCCAGTTCGCAGCGGGGCGCCGGACCGCCGGGCAGGTCGGCCGACGCCTCCAGTTCGGCTCGGGCGAGCTGGGCGCCGACCTCGACGCGCACCGACGTGAGCTGGCCGATCAGCGCGTCCAGCTCGGCCAGCTTGCGCCGGTAGACGGCGAGCGAGGCGGGACAGGAGTCGCCGGCCGGGTGGCCGGCGCGCAGGCAGTCGACGAAGGGCCTGGTCTCCTCCAGGTCGAACCCGAAGTCCTGCAGGGTCCGGATCTGCTGGAGGAGGCGCAGGTCGCCCTCGTCGTAGCTGCGGTAGCCGTTCTCCGCGCGCCGGGCGGGCAGCAGCCCGCGCGACTCGTAGTAGCGGAGTGTCCGCGTCGTCGTCCCGGCCCGTTCGGCCAGCTCCCCGATTCGCATGGGAAGAACGTATTCCTTGACGCCGACGTCAACGCAAGCACGGCCGGCGTCGACGCGGGCGAGGGGCCGGGGTGTCAGTTCCCCCGGGCCGCGGACCGCCGGCGCACGGCCCAGACGATGCCGCCGCCCGCGACCACCGCGGCGGCCGCCATGCCGGCGAGCGGAGCGGTGGAGTCCGAGCCGGTCGCCGCGAGGTTGCCGCCGGTCTGCGGGGTGGCGCCGCCGGTCGTCGTGCCGCCCGTGCCGGCGGAGCCGCCGGAGGAGCCCGAACCGCCGGTGCCGCTCGTGCCGCCGGTGGTGTCGGAGCCGCCGGTGGACGAGGAGCCGCCCGTACCGCCGGTGGAACCGGACGAGCCGGAGGAGCCCGAGGTGTCCGAGCCCTTGCCGGTGTCGATCACGATCTGCGCGGTGTCGTTGGCGGCGTTGCGGTCGAAGGGCCGCTCCGGGCCGCCGAAGGAGACCTCGCCCGTGGTGCGGCCCACCGCCTTGTCGATGCGCAGGACGAAGTCGTAGCTCTCGCCGCCGTTCACGTCGACCCAGGACTGCGAGGTCCCGCAGCGGTAGTGCGTCTTGGTGACCGCGTCGCAGTAGCCGTGCGCCTTGACGACGGACGTGCCCTTCGGGATGTGGACGTCGACGGTGGCCACGCTCTGGTCGCGGGCGCCCTGCACGCGGGCGGGGCCCGCGTTGGTGAACTTCACCGTGGCGGTGACCTTCTCACCGGGCTCGCCCTTCAGCTCGGCGCCGGTCAGGCCGAAGTCGGCGGTGTTGGCCGCGGTGACGTCGGCCGAGGCAGCCGACTCGGGGTGGTTCGCCCGGTCGGCGTCGGTGGCCGGACCCTTCTCGACCAGCGTGAGCGGGTCGCCGGTGCCCGGCACCGGCTCGTCGGCGCCGGTGTCGCCCGAGTCCGGGTCCGGCTCGGTGACGCCGATCGTCACCCGCAGGTCGTCGTTGAGCGCGGAGTCGAGCGCCTTGAGGGAGAGAGGCTTCTCCGTCCCGTAGACGACGCCCGGCTTCAGCGGCTGGTCGATCTTGCAGGCGGCGACCTGCTCATCGGGGATCTCGTCGTGGGACGGGATCGTGTAATAGCTGCAGTTCTTGTACGTCTCATCCGCCTGGAGGCCGGGCGACACCGCGTACGTCACGTAGGAGACAGGCACCTCCTCCGTCCCCTTGTTGAGGAAGGTCAGGGGGGTGGAGAACGCGCTTCCGGCCTGAACCCCCTTGATCGGTGCGATCGTTCCGACGCCGAGGTCCGGCTCCGGTTCGTCGGCGAGCGCCGGCGCGGCGCCCAACGCCACCAGCGCGGTGGCGGCTACGGCGGCGGTGGAGCCACGGAGGGTCCGGCGGCGGGAAGGTGTGATGCGCATGGAAGTCCTTCGGTCGTGGGGCGCGTGGGGCGGACTGCGGTCCTTCACCTCTCAAGACCGGTGCCGGACAAGGGGGGTTGTGCCCGCCGAAACGGTCGTGACAGAACACAGACATAAGGACACCCGCGCCGGGGGAGGCGCGGGTGTCCTTGTGTGGGGGGTACCGCCTGTGCCTTATACACATCT
>MUNB01000238.1 GCA_002154345.1 Streptomyces griseus | reverse complement strand
GGCGCGCGGGGCCGGGGCCCGGACGACCGGGACGCGGGGTGGCCGCGGAACGCGGGCCGGGTACGGGACGGGGGGTCGGCGCGGTGCGGCCGGCGGCCGGAGTGACGCGGGGACCCTGGGCGCTCTCGGGAATCTGAGGCTCCTCGAAGATCAGAGGCAGGAAAGTGGTCGGTGCGAACGCCGATGTCGTCGGCGTCGGTAAGAGGGGCGCGTGTGCGCGATCAGAATTCGAAGCCGAGCTGGCCCCCGCTTTCGAGTGCGGCCGCCTCGGCGGAAATACGGACCTTCTTCAGGTGCTGCCACCGGGGCAGCGCGTCCAGATACGCCCAGGAGAGCCGGTGATGGGCCGTGGGCCCCCGCTCCTCCAGCGCGGCCCGGTGCACCGGCGAGGGGTACCCCGCGTTGGCGTCGAAGGCGAAGTCGGAGCAGTCCTCGGACGCGGCGCCCAGCTCGGCCATCATCCCGTCGCGGTGCACCTTGGCGATCACCGAGGCCGCCGCGACCGCGATACAGGACTGGTCGCCCTTGATCACGGTGCGGACCTTCCAGGGGGCGCCCAGGTAGTCGTGCTTGCCGTCGAGGATCACCGCGTCGGGCCGCACCGGCAGTCCGTCCAGGGCCCGCACGGCGGCGAGCCGGAGGGCGGCGGTCATGCCGAGGTCGTCGATCTCCTGCGGCGAGGCCTCGCCCAGCGCGTAGGCGGTGACCCAGCTCCGGAGTACGGGGGCGAGTTCGGCACGCCGTCGGGGGGTCAACAGCTTGGAATCGGTGAGGCCTTCGGGCGGTCGGCGCAGTCCGGTGACCGCCGCGCACACGGTGACGGGTCCGGCCCACGCACCGCGTCCGACCTCATCGACACCGGCGACGGTCCTGGCACCGGTGGTAGCGCGAAGCGAGCGCTCGACGGTGTGCGTGGGTGGTTCGTACGGCATGGCGCCTGACAGCGTACGCCGAGTGCCACGGCAGCAACACCCCGGGGCGCCGGGCATACCGCGAATCAGTCGTCGGAGGCGGCTTCGAGACCTCGCGACCCCGCCGAACCCATGGGGCTCGGCGGGGCCTTCGCCCCGGCGGGACGTGCTCAGTACGGGTCGTACCCGTCGTCGTCCGGCTGGTAGCCGTCGCGGGTTCCGCTCCGGCCCGCCCGGTAGCAGTCGCGGCCGTCGCCCTCGACCGGCCGCTTCTCCAGGATCTCCTTCGCCCGCGCCTCGCCCCAGCTGGTCGCGTACCAGGGGGTGTCGGCGTGGAGGACTTCGTTCTGGATGATCCGCAGCGCACAGGAGCGTTCCGGTTCGGGCAGTCGGTCCAGGGCAGGCACGGCGTCGGCGGAGAGGTCCTTGACGTAGTCGATGTCGATGGCGGTCGACGTGCTGTTCTCGAAGCGCTGGACGTTCTGTTCGGCGATCAGTCCGTCCGGCGAGAGCAGCCCGAAGGCCAGGACCCCGGCGGCCGCGCTCACCGCGATGGCGCGCGGAAGGAACCGGGCCCCGAAGACTCCGGCCGCCAGGATCAGGATCAGCACCACCCCGAGCCAGAGCTCCATCGCGGCCACGGATATCCGGAGCCTGGTCAGGCCGTACTCCTCGACGTACAGGTCCATGCGGCGCAGCGCGGAGGCGACGACGACGAGGGTGAGCGCACAGAGGGTGCCGAGGACGGCGCGCACCAGCGTCCGGTCCCGGCTGCCGCCGCGCGGCGCCCAGCGCAGGGCCAGGGCGATCACGAGGAGGGTGAGCAGGGTGGCCCACAGCAGTTGCCAGAAGCCCTGGCGGGCGTACTCGGCGTGATCGAGCCCGGTCTCCGCCCGCACCTTCTCGTAGCCCCCGAGGAGGACGACGAGCTGGAGGGTGATGAACGCGGCGAAGAGCAGGTTGAGCACCATCAGCGGAAGGGCCCACTCCGCCCGTCCCCGGGGTTTGCCGGGCCGTACGGTGAGACCGTCCCAGCGCACCGGGGCCGCGGCGGCGTACGCGGCGGCGAGCGCGCCCGCCAGTCCGAGGGCGAACAGGAAGATCCGCCACGGCCCCTCGCCGATCGAGGCGTCGGGCATCAGGCTGCCGAGCAGATCGGCGAACGCGGCGTCCGCACTGGCGAAGAGGGTTCCGAACACCACCAGCAGCACGAGCGCCACCGCCGTGGTCCGCAGGGCGGCGCCCCAGCGCGCCCGGGAGCCGTCGGCCCGCGCGCGGATCCCCCGTACGCCCCAGATGATGCCGGGCACGACCGAGTCGAACAGGCCCAGCGAGCCGACCAGCACGCCCAGCCAGCTGCGGCTGCCGTGCAGCGCCAGCGAGCCGAGCGCCAAGGCCGACACCACGGCGAGGAAGGTGGGCCAGCCCGCGTCCCGGAGCGCCGGTATCGCGAGCAGCGCGAGACCTCCCAGCGCCCAGGTCGCGGTCCAGGGCCGCAGCCTGCGACCCGCGGCCCGTGCGGCGAAGAACGCGGCCAGCGCGGCGGGCACCGCCACGATGAGAAGGTTCACCCCGATTCCGTCGCCCAGGAAGAGCGCGCTCAGGACGGCGGTGGCCAGGACCGACCAGAGCACTGCGGGGCGGATGAGGGGCGGAGCGGCGGGGCGGAGCCGGGCCGTCACACCGTCGTCCTTGGCGCCGGGCGCCCCTGCGGCGTGCTGCCAGGGGCCGCCGGGCTTACCGGCACCGGCGGCGGCCCGCGCACCGGCGGTCCGGGCGCGGGCCGGCTGCGGCTTGTCCGCGGACGGTGTGGCGGCGACCTCGGCGGGCTTGGCCGCCTCCGAGGTCACCGGCGGATCCGGCTGCTCCGGTGGCCGGGGCGTGCCGGCCTCCTCGGACTTCTCCGGCGGTCTGGACGGTTCGGACGGCTGATCGGACATGGGACCCCTCCCCGACCGGGTCCACGCGCGGCCCGGGGCCGTCCGCCTGTCCCGGCGTCTCATTCGGCGCACGCCCTCAAGATCAACCAGGGACGGCGTGGCCGAAAGAGTAATCCCGAACTCGCGTTCGCAGGCGCTTCACCGACACGCCGAGGGCTCCTGTGGCAGGACCGTGACAGAGGACGGCGCGAACGGTGTCAGCCCGGGACCGGGATCGGTGCGGCGGCCGGGATCAGCTCAGGAACCGGCGTCAGCGCAGGGCCCGGGTCAGCGCAGCGACGGGGTCATCCACGCCGGCGGTTCCTCCGTCTGTGCCAGCCAGTCGGCAGGCGGTGCCCCGGCCTCGCCCGAGGCGACGACACCGCCGACGATGGCGCACGTCGTGTCGACGTCACCGCCGGCCTGGGCGGTGACCCAGAACGCCTCCTCGTAGTTCCCGAGGCTCCGGGCCGCCGACCAGAGTGCGAACGGCACGGTGTCGTGTGCGCTGGTCCGGCGGCCGTTGCCGAGGACCGCGGCGACCGTCCCGGCGTCCCGGTAGTCCAGCATGTCGCGGGCCCGGCGCAGCCCCGCGCCGACGGCACTGCGCGGCACGAGCGCGATGACGCCGTCGAGGAGGTCCTCGGGGCTCGGCGGCCCGCCGGGGGCGGCGGCGAGCGAGGCGGCGGCGGCCACGGCCATCGCGCCGACGACGGCCTCGCGGTGCTGGTGCGTGGTGTACGAGGAGATCTCCGCCTGGTGCGTGGCCTGCTCGGGATCGTCCGCGTACCAGGCGCCGAGCGGGGCGATGCGCATCGCCGAACCGTTGCCCCAGGAGCCCTGGCCGTTGAAGAGCGCCGAGGACAGTTCCCGCCAGTCGCCGCCCTCCCGTACGAGCCTGAGGAGCCGGTTGACGGCGGGGCCGTAGCCCCGGTCGAAGTCGTGGCGTTCGGCGAAGGAGCGGGCGAGCGCGTCCTGATCGATGCGGCCGTGCTCGGTGAGCACGGCCAGGACCGAGCAGGCCATCTCGGTGTCGTCGGTCCACTGCCAGGGCCCGGGCGGCAGGGCGCGCTGTTTGAGGAGGGGGTAGTTGACGGGGACGAAGAACTGGGAGCCCAGGGCGTCTCCCACGGACAGCCCACGCAGGCTGGCCAGGGCGCGTTCGAAGCGCCGCGCGGAAACAGAATCAGCGGTCATCGCACAGCCACTCTATCCGGTGCGGCCGTACGGCTCAGGGGTTCGCCAGCGTTGAAAGGGCCGGTCGAGCGTGTAGCGGCCGTTCTCGCCGAGCAGCAGGGTCCGCGTCTCGCCGTTGCCCGGGTTGGACAGCGACTCGAACTCCGCGACCGACCAGTGGAACCAGCGCATGCAGAACAGCCGCATCGTCAGTCCGTGGGTGACCAGCAGGACGTTCTCCGGGTGGTCCGGCTCCTCGAAGCTGCGGTGCAGGCTCTCCAGGAACGCCCCGACCCGGTCGTAGACGTCGGCGCCGGACTCGCCCTGGGCGAAACGGTAGAAGAAGTGCCCGTAGGCATCCCGGTAGGCCTTCTGCTGCCGTACGTCGTCCCGGTCCTGCCAGTTGCCCCAGTCCTGCTCGCGCAGCCGGGGCTCCTCGCGGACCCGGACGCGTGCGGGGTCCAGGCCGAAGGACCGGAACGTCTCGTGGGTACGGCGGTACGGCGAGATGTAGACGCTCACCCGCTCCTCGCCGAACTGCTCCCGCAGCTCCGCCCCCGCCGCCCGGGCCTGCCGCAGACCCGTGTCGGTGAGCCGGAGCGCGTGGTCGGGCTCCCGCTCGTACACCGTGTCGTCGGCGTTGCCCTCGGACTCGCCGTGCCGGACGAGGACTATGCGCTGCGGTCGTGCCATGTCCCGAGCCTAGATCGGATCGGAGCCGCACGACCGGCCGGGGCGGCCGGAGGGGGCCGCGCGGGTCGCCCGGTCCGGGAGGGGCCGGGCCGCCCGGGTCACACCGTCCAGGACGGTTCCAGGTCCACGACGTCGCCCGTCAGCTCGATCACGTCCGTCTCGGTCTGCGCGCGGGCCGCCAGCCGCTCGGCCCCCGCCGTGCGGTACTTGCCGCGCTCGGCGCTCGACTTCCACAGGGACAGCGCCAGGAACTCGTTGCCGGGCGCCTCGCCGAACACACCGCGCACCATGCCGGGCGATCCGGCCATGGCGGGATTCCACACCTGCTTCTGCATCAGCACGAAGTGCTCCGCGCGCTCCTCGTGCACCCGGCTGTGCGCGACCCTGACGACGTCCGCCTCCGCGAAGTGGGGTTCGAAGCCCGTCTTCACGTCGAAGCGGCGCTCGAAGAGGGTGACCTGCATGTCCCGGAACATGCCCGACTGCCCGGCTGCCAGCCGGTCGTGTCCGCGGGCCATGAAGGAGTCGTAGAAGACGCGGTTCTCCCAGAAGGCGAAGACATGGGCGACGTCGGGGCGCGTTCGGCTCCACCCACCGCTCTGTCCTCTGAACCCCGGCTCGCCGAGCAGCCCCGCCCACTTCCGCTGTCCCCGTTCGAAACCATGACGGTCCACCACGGAGCAGCGAATCCACTTCACCAGCACCGCGCCATCGTACGGCGCGGAACGTGGCGCCGGTCACGGTCCCGGTGGGTGGCCCGAATCCGCCGTCCGGTTCCGGGGCAGTTGGTTCGGCGGCCGGTTCCGTACATGATCGGGTCAGTCGTGTATCGGGCGAAGAGAACGGTCCGTGGGCCGTAGGCCGGGAGGGGAGTTTCTTGAGCACTCCGAACAAGGACATCGAGAAGGTCGAAGTGCGGGTCAAATGGGACCCCAGCCCGCACGGGGCGCCGGCCAACGACCTCGACATCATCGCGGCGACCTACGCGGCCGACGATCCGTACGGCGCCCCCGCCTATCTGGTCCACTTCGACAGCCGCTCCCCGGACGGCACCATCACGCTGAACCGGGACAGCCGGACCGGCCAGGGCTTCGGCTTCGACGAGGTCATGACCATCGAGCTGAACCGGCTCGCGGATCGGTACGGGCGGGTGGTGGTCGGCGTCGCCATCCAGCAGCGCGAGGGTCACAAGACCTTCGGCGCCATAGGGAGTACGGCGATGGAGATCGTCGAGGGCTACACGAAGCTGGCGGAGAACGACTTCTCCGACGTGGCGTGGGCGACCGCGGCGGTGGTCGGGGAATTCACCCGGGACGGCTCGGGCCCCTGGGGTTTCCGGTCGGCCGTACGCGGTTACGACGGCGACCCCGACGCGTTCGCGGCCGCGATGGGAAGCCGGGCCGCCGAGGGCTGACAGCGGTCAGTTCCGGACAACCCGGGACGGCATGCCGAAGGGGACCGGCCGGTGGCCGGTCCCCTTCGTGCACCCGCAGGTCAGCCGGACCCTACGCGGTGCCGCTCACGCTTCCGCGGCCGGTCAGCTGCAGCCGCTCGTGGAGCCGCAGCCCTCGCAGATGTAGCAGGAGCCGGCGCGCTGCATCTTCGTACCGCAGGAGAAGCAGAGCGGGGCGTCGGCGCTGATGCCGAGCTGCATCTCGACCAGTTCGGCCGAGGTGTGCGCCGTCCTCGGCGCGGGCTTCGCGGCGGACTCCTGGGGAGCCGCCACCACCTTCAGGGGCTCGGCGTGGACCGGGGCCGACTGGGCCAGGCTGTCCGCGTCCAGGCCGTCCGCCTCGAACGACGGCTCGTAGCTGCCGGTGTCCAGGTGGCGCTGACGCTCCTCGGCGGAGTGGATGCCGAGGGCCGAGCGGGTCTCGAACGGCAGGAAGTCGAGCGCCAGGCGACGGAAGATGTAGTCGACGATCGACTGCGCCATCCGCACGTCCGGGTCGTCCGTCATACCGGCCGGCTCGAAGCGCATGTTGGTGAACTTCGAGACGTACGTCTCCAGCGGGACGCCGTACTGCAGACCGACCGAGACGGCGATGGAGAAGGCGTCCATCATGCCCGCCAGGGTCGAGCCCTGCTTGGACATCTTCAGGAAGACCTCGCCGAGACCGTCGTCCGGGTAGGAGTTGGCGGTCATGTAGCCCTCGGCGCCGCCCACCGTGAAGGAGGTGGTGATGCCGGGACGGCCCTTGGGGAGGCGCTTGCGGACCGGGCGGTACTCGACGACCTTCTCGACCGCCTCGCGGATGGTCTCCTCGGCCTTCGCGGTGACCTCTTCCTTCTCCTTGTCCTTGGTCTTGGCGGAGAGGGGCTGGCCGACCTTGCAGTTGTCGCGGTAGATCGCGAGCGCCTTGACGCCCATCTTCCACGCCTCGAAGTAGACCTCCTCGACGTCCTCGACGGTGGCCGTCTCGGGGAGGTTCACCGTCTTGGAGAGCGCGCCGGAGATCCACGGCTGGATGGCCGCCATCATCCGGACGTGGCCCATCGCGGAGATGGAGCGCTCGCCCATCGCGCAGTCGAAGACCTCGTAGTGCTCGGTCTTCAGGCCCGGGGCGTCGACCACGTTGCCGTGCTCGGCGATGTGGGCGACGATCGCCTCGATCTGCTCCGGCTGGTAGCCGAGACGGCGCAGCGCCTGCGGCACCGTGCCGTTGACGATCTGCATCGAGCCGCCGCCGACCAGCTTCTTGAACTTGACCAGGGCGAGGTCGGGCTCCAGACCGGTGGTGTCGCAGGACATCGCGAGACCGATGGTGCCGGTGGGCGCGATGACCGAGGCCTGCGCGTTACGGAAACCGTTCTTCGCGCCGAGCCGGATCACGTCCTGCCAGGCCTCCGTCGCGGCGGCCCAGACCGGCGAGTCGAGGTCGTCGACGTGGACGGCCTTGGCGTTGGCGTCGGAGTGCTGCTTCATGACGCGCTGGTGCGGCTCGGCGTTGCGGGCGTAGCCGTCGTACGGGCCGACGACCGCGGCCAGTTCGGCGGAGCGGCGGTAGGAGGTGCCGGTCATCAGCGAGGTGATGGCGCCGGCGAGCGCGCGGCCGCCGTCGCTGTCGTACGCGTGACCGGTCGCCATCAGCAGGGCGCCGAGGTTGGCGTAGCCGATGCCGAGCTGGCGGAAGGCGCGGGTGTTCTCGCCGATCTTCTGCGTGGGGAAGTCCGCGAAGCAGATCGAGATGTCCATCGCGGTGATGACCAGCTCGACGACCTTGGCGAAGCGCTCGGACTCGAAGGACTGGTTGCCCAGGCCGTCGTCCTTGAGGAACTTCATCAGGTTCAGCGAGGCGAGGTTGCACGAGGTGTTGTCCAGGTGCATGTACTCGCTGCACGGGTTCGAGCCGTTGATCCGGCCGGACTCCGGGCAGGTGTGCCAGGCGTTGATGGTGTCGTCGTACTGGATGCCCGGGTCGGCGCACGCCCAGGCGGCCTCGGCCATCTTGCGGAAGAGGGACTTGGCCTCGACCTCTTCGATGACGTCGCCGGTCATCCGGGCGCGCAGCCCGAACTTGCCGCCGGACTCGACGGCCTTCATGAACTCGTCGTTCACGCGGACCGAGTTGTTGGCGTTCTGGTACTGGACGGACGTGATGTCGTCGCCGCCCAGGTCCATGTCGAAGCCCGCGTCGCGCAGGGCGCGGATCTTCTCCTCCTCCTTGACCTTGGTCTCGATGAAGTTCTCGATGTCGGGGTGGTCGACGTCGAGAATGACCATCTTGGCCGCGCGGCGGGTGGCGCCGCCCGACTTGATCGTTCCGGCGGACGCGTCGGCGCCGCGCATGAACGAGACCGGTCCCGAGGCGTTGCCGCCGGAGGAGAGGAGCTCCTTGGAGGAGCGGATGCGGGAGAGGTTCAGGCCGGCGCCGGAGCCGCCCTTGAAGATCATGCCCTCTTCCTTGTACCAGTCGAGGATCGACTCCATGGAGTCGTCGACGGCCAGGATGAAGCAGGCGGAGACCTGCTGCGGCTGGGGCGTGCCGACGTTGAACCAGACCGGGGAGTTGAAGCTGAAGACCTGGTGCAGGAGGGCGTAGGCCAGCTCGTGCTCGAAGATCTCGGCGTCCGCGGGAGAGGCGAAGTAGCTGTTCTCCTCACCGGCCTTGCGGTACGTCTTCACGATCCGGTCGATCAGCTGCTTGAGACCGGTCTCGCGCTGCGGCGTGCCGACAGCTCCGCGGAAGTACTTGCTGGTGACGATGTTGACCGCGTTCACCGACCAGAAGTCGGGGAACTCGACGCCACGCTGCTCGAAGTTGATCGAGCCGTCGCGCCAGTTGGTCATGACGACGTCACGGCGCTCCCACGCCACCTCGTCGTACGGGTGCACGCCGGGGTTGGTGTGGATGCGCTCGATACGCAGACCCTTGCTCGCCTTGGCGCCCTTGGTGCGGGAACCTCGTGCCGGGCCGCTCGCCGTCTCTGTCATGCCGCCTCCCATATGTGGGCGAAAACGCCCTGAAGTGCCCAGATCTTCCCAGGCACAATGTGTGTCCGTTGCCCCGGAAGCCGCACTCGGCAGCCGGAAGCACTCTCATGTCGCCCTGCCGCCGGTCCACAGAGATACGTCTGCGGGCACGGGCGTCCCGGGCGGGTACCGCTCTCAGTCGGCGGCAATGGCGGGCGCGGGGACCTCAAGGGTCTCGCCGCTCCCGCAGTCCTCGGTGGAAGGCCGCTGCTCACGCAGTTCCACGATGGCGGCCTCGAAGTCTTCCAGGGAATCGAACGCCCGGTACACGGACGCGAAGCGCAGGTACGCGACGAGGTCGAGTTCCTGCAGGGGGCCGAGGATGGCCAGGCCAACGTCGTGGGTGGTCAGCTCGGCGCTGCCGGTGGCGCGCACCGCCTCCTCGACCCGCTGGCCGAGCTTGGCGAGGGCGTCCTCCGTGACGGGTCGCCCCTGGCAGGCCTTGCGGACGCCGGAGATGACCTTGGTGCGGCTGAAGGGTTCGGTCACGCCGCTGCGCTTGACCACCATCAGCGAGCAGGTCTCCACCGTGGTGAAACGGCGGGAACAGTCGGGGCACTGCCGACGGCGACGGATCGACGTCCCGTCGTCGGTGGTGCGACTGTCGACGACCCTGCTGTCGGGGTGCCTGCAGAAGGGGCAGTGCATGGCTCCCAACCCTCCTTCACACGCACGACTGAATAGCCTCTTCAGGGCCGTGTTCGGGCCCCTGGAAGCAGTCCCCAGCATAGGCGATGACCACGGCGCGGTTGAACCGAGACCACAACTTCTGGGTGACTGGAGCAATCCAACCACTAGATCTAGGGTTGAGTCGCGTTTTGGGCCCTATCGCGTGTCGCGCGCCGGACCTCTCGCCGAGGCCGCCCGGGGGACGCGTGGGCCAGGGAAGAGGGTACGGGAAACACGGGGCCGCCGAGCCGCCGGGGCTCCGGCGCACAGGTCCGGATGAAAGACTCGGCCCGGGAACGCGACCGCGCCTCCGCGGAGGCCGTGCGC
>MUNB01000237.1 GCA_002154345.1 Streptomyces griseus | reverse complement strand
GGGCGATCCCGAAGTCGATGAGGCGGGGGCCGTCGAGGGCGAGGAGGACGTTGCCGGGTTTGACGTCGCGGTGGATCAGCCCGGCCTCGTGGACCGCGACGAGGGCCGCGGCGAGCCGGCTGCCGAGCGCCCGCACGGTGGCCTCGGGCAGCGCACCGCCCGCTCCGACCACCTCGGCCAGCGAGGGCCCGGGTACGAACGCGGTCGCCAGCCACGGTTCGTGGGCCTCGGTGTCCGCGCCGAGGACCGGGACCACCCACGGGCCGGTGATCCGGGCGGCGGCCTCCGCCTCGCGCCGGAAGCGGGCCCGGAAGCCGGGGTCGGCGGCGTGCTCGGCCCGGATCACCTTGACGGCGACGAGCGTCCCGCCCGCCGAACGCGCCAGATAGACCACGCCCATGCCGCCCGCGCCGAGCCGGACGAGGGTGCGGTACGGGCCGACGGTGCGCGGGTCCTCGGAGGTGAGGGGCCGCACGTCAGCTCTTCGGCTTCGGGGCGGGGCCGACGTAGCGGAGGCGGCCGTCCTCCACCCGGTACAGGTGAGCGTCCTGGCCGACGAGTTGCTGACGCTCCTCGTCGAACGCGTAGGAGCGCGAGACCCCTTCGTACCGGGCGGCGGCGATCGCGGTGGTGAGCGCGGACCGGGTGGGCCGGCCGTCGCCGGAGGGCGTCGCGCCTGCCGACGGGCTCTTGTCACCGGCGGTCGCGCTCTTCGTCCCGGCCGTCGCCGCCTTGGAGGCGGCCCCGGCGAGGGTGGCCAGCTCGCGGGCGACGAGCCCTGCCACGTCGTACGCCTCGGCCGACCAGGCGGCGGGCGCGGCGCCGAAGCGTTTGCGGTGGGCGGCGGCGAAGGTCGCGGCGGCCGGGGTGGTGGCGTCGATGAACGGGGCGACGAACTCCCAGCCCTCGGCCGCCGCGCCCGCCTGTTCCAGGAAGTCCGGCCCCATGACGGTGTGCTGGGCCATGCGCGGCCCGGCGAAGGACTGCTCGGCCAGGATGCGGGCGACTTTGGCCGCGCCTGCCGCTTCACCGGCGTAGAAGAGGGCGTCGCTCCGGTGCGACAGGAGGTCGGTGACGACCGGGTCGAAGACGGTGGTCCCGGCGGGCACCACCCGGGGGTGGGTGGTGCCCGTGGTGAGTTGGGGCGTCATCAGGTTGACTGCGTAGCCCGCCTGGTAGGCGGACTGCCCGCCGGACCGGTCGATCAGGATGCCCAGCCGCTCGACGTCGGGGCGCAGCAGCAGGTGGTTGACGACGGGGAAGGAGAGCTCGGCGTAGGTGGGGGAGGCCTGGAAGAAGGAGGCGTTGGCACGCTCCGGGAAGGCCATCAGGAGGACCGACACCGTCAGGACCGGCATGACCGCCTCGTCGTACGTGGACAGGGCCGCCCCCGCCGCCGCGTCGCCCGTGGGGCCGATCACCGCGATGACCTCCGGGTCGCGGGCGAACTCCTCGGCGACCCGGGCCGAGCGGGCGGCGTCTCCCTGGTCATCGAGGACCTTCACGGCGAGCCGGAAGGGCTGGTCGCCGAGGGAGTTGAAGCGGTCGACGGCGAGCCGGACGCCGCGTTCCTGGGCACGGCCGGCGGCGCTCAGGGGCCCGGTGAGATCGGCGTGGACGCCGATGATGAGGCGCCGTCCGCCGGGCGCCCCGTCGCCTCCTGCCCCGTCTGCTCCGTCGCCGGTGAGCCGTACGGCGGCGAAGGCCCCGGCGCCGAGCGCGAGGGCGCCACCGGCCGCGAGGAACAGGAAACGCCGTCGGCCGGGGGCGGGGCGCGGGGGTCCGGGTTCCTCGGTGACGCCGACGGTGGCGTCGATGTCGGGCAGGGCCAGCAGGGCGGCGGCCCGGTCCGCGATGATCCGGGCGACGTCCTCGGGCAGCCAGTCGGCACTGGCTCCGGCGGGCACGTCCTCGGCGATCAGGGTGTCGAGGTCGGCGGCGGCCGGACGCTCGTCCGGGTCCTTGGCGAGGCACCGGTCCAGCAGCGCGCGCAGCCCGGGGTCGTCGATGCCGTCGAGGTCGGGTGCGCCGTGCACGGTGCGGTAGAGGACGGCGTCGACCGCGCCGCTGCCGAAGGGCGGCCGGCCGGTGGCCGCGTACGCCAGGAGGCAGCCGAGCGAGAAGACGTCCCCGGCGGAACCGGCAGACCCGTCGGCGCCGTCCGCCCCGGTGGCCCCCGTCGCACTGCCCGACGCCTGCTCCGGCGGGAGGAAGCCGGGGGTGCCGACGATCAGTCCGGTGGCGGTCAGGGCGGTGGCGTCGGCGGCGCGGGCGATCCCGAAGTCGATCAGGCGGGGGCCGCTCGCGGTCAGCAGGACGTTGCCCGGTTTGACGTCGCGGTGGACGAGCCCGGCGGCGTGCACGGCGGCCAGGGCGCGGGCGAGCAGCCGGCCGAGGACGGTGACGCTGCGCACGGGCAGCGGACCGCGCCGGACGACGACGTCGGACAGGGTCGGCCCGGGCACGAACTCGGTGGCTAGCCACGGCCGTTCGGCCTCGGTGTCGGCGCCGGTGACGGGCACGGCCCAGGGGCTGTCGACCCGGCGGGCGGCCTCGGCCTCGCGACGGAAGCGGGCCCGGAAGTCGTCGTCCCCGGCGTGCTCGGGCAGGATCACCTTGATCGCGGCGAGCGCGCCGGCGTCGGTGCGCCCGAGGTAGACGACGCCCATGCCGCCCGCGCCGAGGCGGCCGAGGAGCCGGTGGCCGCCGATCCGGGCGGGGTCGGTGGGTCGCAGGTCGTCCATCGTCCGGCCTCAGCTCTGCTTCTCGACGGCGGATTCCAGCCGGGCCAGCATGGCGCCCTGCGCCTGGACGACGAGTTCGTCGATCTCCCGCTCGGTGCGCCCCTTCGCCCCCTTGCCGGTCACGGCCACGGTGAACTGCAGGGTCTGCGCCTGCTGCCAGAAGTAGTGGTGCGGTCCGCCGAGTTCGGAGCTCCGGTACTCCCCCAGCTCGGTGAGGGAGTCCTCGGAGGCGGTCTGCGTGGCCTCGCCGCCGAGGAGCGCACCGGCGATCATGGACCCGATCTGTTCGCCCTCGCGCAACTGCTGGGTGGGGCAGCGCATGGACTCCTCGATCGACTCCGCCATCTCCCAGGCCGCGTCCTCGCGGGTGCGGTGCACGGTGACGATGGCGGCGAGGCGCACCGGCCCCTTGCCCTTCTCCGCGGGCAGCTCGAACGACCGGGTGAGGGTGGCGAGGACACTGCGGGCGGGCTTCCGCTGCTGCCAGACGCAGTCCTCGCCGAGCACGGGCCAGGTGGCCGGGTCGCTCTCGTACGGGCTCCGCTTCACCACTCCGGGGCCGAAGCTGTCGGGCGCGGCGATGACGTGGTCGATGAACGCGCGTGCCGAGGCTTTGGTCCTGGGCAGCCGGGCGGGGTCGGGTTCGAACGTGGCCGACGCCCCGGGGCCCGGTCCGCTCCCGGTTCCACCACCGGAGTCCGCCCCCGCACCCGCACGCGAACTCGCGCTCTCACTCGCAGAGGTGTCGCGCTTCTCCGCGCCCCCGGGGTCGTCCGCGGCTCCGGAGCAGCCGGCGAGCAGCACGGTCGTCAGTGTCAGGGCCAGTACCCGGGTCAGGGGCAGCGCGAAGCGGACCCCTCTTAACGGCACGCGACCGGTCACAGCGTTTCCCCGTTCCTCCTCGACGCCGCGTCGATCATAAGTTCGCCCGGCGCGGCAGGCGGGGGCTTGTCCAGGGACTGTTACCGCGTCGGGACCTGGGCGGCACCGCCCCGGGGCCGCCCGGCCGAGGCCGTCGGGCCGTCAGGCCGTCTCGGCGAGGAAGGCGCCGATGTGTTCGACGAGGGCGTCCGGCCGGTCCCGGGGAAGGAGCGTGTAGCTGTCGGCCACCTCCACCAGCCGCCCCCGCGGCAGGATCTCGGCGAGCCGGCGCCCGTGCTCGACCGGCATGACCCGGTCCTCGGTCGCCCAGATCACCAGCGCGGGCCGGTCGAACGTACGCAACTGCTCGGTCCACCGCAGCAGTTCGGCCTTCTCGGGGACGCCGAGCACATAGGCGCGCAGGTCGCGCCGGATCTCCGCCGAGCTCTGCGCCGGCCGGAACCACCGGTCCATCGTGGCGTGCGGGACGGGCCGCTTGCTCATCCACCCCCAGGTCATGGGCAGCCGCCGCGCGGGCTTCAGCCGGAGCAGCGAGAAGGCGAACCCGAGCCCGCCGGGCACCCTGGCCAAGGTCGCGAGGTTACGGCCGGGGAGCCCGGGCGGATAGTTGTCGAACGCCTCGCAGGACGTGATCACGAGCCGCCCGATCCGGTCGGCCCGCCCGTCGGCGACCAGCGCCTGAGCGCCGCCCCAGTCGTTCATGACCAGGGTGACGTCCTCCAGCCGGAGGGCTTCCAGGAACTCCGCGACCAGCCGCGCCACCCCGAGGACGGACAGGTCGGCCCCGGCCTCCATGGGCCTGCGGTGGCCGCCGAGCGGCAGGGTCGGCACGATGCACCGCACCCCGTCCCCGAGTCCGGCGACGACGTCGTCCCACAGCGATCCGTCCATGGCCACGCCGTGCAGGAGGACCACCACGGGCCCGTCACCACCGGTGTCGCGGTACTCGATCACGCCCGCCGAAAGCCTCACGTCGCCCATGAGGTCAACCTAGTCCGTCCGCCCTCGGGCCGACCTCGGGCCGGGGCCTGACGCAGCGTAGGGATTACCTCCCCGTCCTTGATAGCGTCGCCCCCGCGGCTGCGGACTTCTCCCCCGACCCAGCCGTACGGGGGCAGGCACGGGGACCGGGCGCGGCAGGACGAAGAGGGCCGACAGATGAGCCTTGCACAGGTGCACTACACCTCCGCCGCGCCGGGGGCCGAGGGATCCGAAGGGTCGGCGGGCCGGTTCACGGCGGTCGGAGCAGGGGTATCGAGCGCCCTGCTGGCGGAGATCGAGCCCTTGCTGCGCCACGAGCTTCCCGGAGGCGTTCCCGACCGGCCGTCCGACAGTGAACTCCGTTCGCTGCCGCAGGCGTTCACGTACGCGGTGTTGTCCGACGGCAGCAGGCTGGTGGCGCGTTCGGCCCCGGTACGGGACACGGGCGGCGGCAACGACTCGGCGTCGGGGTCAGGACCGGGGTCGGGGTCGAGGCAGGGCATCCGGTTCCATGCGCACGCGGTGCACCTGCCGCCGGGGGTTCCGCTGCCGGGCGACCGGCTGCCGGTCGAGGCGTGGCGCTCGCCGCTCTGGGTGTCGACGACGCCCGCCGGGGCGATACCGGACCCGCTGACGCTGCCGCCGGGCCCGACGGCGGTCTCCGAGGGCCTGGACGACTTCGCCGTCTCGCGCGGCCCCTGGCTGGCGGCGGTGCTGGCGGATCTGCGCCGGGCGAGCGAGGCGGAGGCCTCCGACGGCCGCCCGGTGGTGCTGGTGGAGCGGCAGTGCGCGGACGTGGCCCGATGGCTGGGACTGGCGTCCGTGACCCTTCCGAGAGAGGGCGTGGAGCGGCTGACGTTCACCACGTACACCCGGCGGCCGGGGAGTTCGGCGTCGCGGGTGGTGGGGGTGTTGCCCGAGGACGCGGCGGCGGCGCGGGCGGCGGGCCTGCGGGTGCACGAGTGCGCGGGGCAGGCTCCGGTGGCCGGTACGGACGACGACGTATGGGCGACGACGGCGGCCCGGATCTGGCGGAGCCGGTCGCCGGAGCTGTTCCGGGAGGCGCGCGAACTGCCCGGAGAGCCTTTCGCCGCGGGCCCGTTGGCGGTGACGGCGCTCTGCGCGGGGGTCGCGCTCGGCCCGGACGGGCGCGCGGCGGCCGCCGGTTGGGCGGCCGACCGCCCCTACACCCTGGACGCGAAGCGCACCGGCCAGCTGGTCGAGGCCCTCACCTCCCCCGGCATCGACGACCGTACGGGCCCCGAATTCGACGCCGCCGGGCGGCTGTTCGGCGCTCTGGAGGGCCGCAGCCCGGCCTCGGTCACCGCGCCGCTCGCGGCGATGCTGGTCACCGAGGCGGTACGGGGCGGCAACGGCTCGCTGGAACTGCCGCGCCGGGACGCGTTCATGGGCCCGGAGGGGGCGGAGGTCGCCGGACGGCTGGGCCCGGAGATCCTGACCGAACTGGCCGACACCGTGGGTTCCCGCTCGGTGGCGCGGACCGTACAACTGCTGCGGGTGGCACGGCTGCTGGGCGTGGACGGCACGGACCTGCTGCCGGGCGTGGTGGCCCGCCTGGCGCCGGCACTCCTGGCGGAGGCGGCGCAGGAGGAGGTCGAGGGGGAAGACGAAGGCCCTGAGAGCACCCCGGCGTTCGCACCCGCCCTGCTGGAGTTGCTGGACGAGCAGTTCGAGGTGCGGACGGCGCTGCTCGGCGCACTGGACCGGATCGCGCCGCAGGACCCGGGGGCGGTGGCCCGGTTCCTGGAGCGGGTGACGCTGCCGTTCACGGGCACGCAGGCGCTGCCGCATCTGCGGATGTGCGCCGAGGTGCCGGGCGCGATGGCGACGCTGGGCGGTGACCGGGCGGCGGTGTGGCACCGGGTGCTGCGGGCGGCGGGCCTGTCCCCCTTCGCCGAGCCGCTGGTGCTGCGCACGGCGGTGGGCCTGGTCTGGGAGGACCGCGCCCCGACGGTCGAGGAGGCCCGCCTGCTGCTGGACGCGGCCACCTCCGACTCGCACCGCGCGGCCGGTACGTGGGCCCGCCTGGTCGACGCGGCGCTCGGCGCGTCCGCCGCCGGTACGGACGAGGCGGCCGGCCTCGCCCATGACCTGCTGCGCGGCTACCCGACCGAGATCGGCGGCCGCGAACGGGCCGGCCTCCTCCTGCTGGACCTGATCCGCGAACTGCGCACGGGCGCGCCGGAGCCCGGCTGGGCGGAACGGGTCCGCACCCTGTGCGCCCGGGCGGAGCCGGTCGAACCGGCGCTCCGGGAGCGGGCGTACGCGGCCCTGGTCGAACGCCTGCTGGCCCCGGACCGCCCGGGTGCCGAGCTGTACGACTTCGTCCACGGCGACGACCCCGACCTGATCGCCGCGTACGACCGCACCGCCCGTACGGAAGCCGTACGGACCCGGCTGCGCACCCAGCCCGCCTACGCGGCGGACTGCTTCTCCGTCTGGACCGCCCACCCGCACGCGGGCCGCACCTGGCCCCCGGTGGCCGCCGCCCTCCTGGAGGAGGTCCTGCGCCCCGCCGTCCGCGCCATGTCGGCCGAGGACGTCGCGGAGGTCGAGGCGACGGTGGGCCGCACGGGCAGCAGCGGCCGGGCCGACGCCTTCCGCGCCTGGAACCGCGTCAGCACCCTGGGCCGACTGGGCCGCCGGATCACGGGGCGGGTGCGGCGGGGGTGAGCGGGGGCGGCGCCGGCATCCGGCATCCGGGAGCTACGCATCCGTCACGCCTGGTCGCCCTGGGGGCTCCGCGCCGCTCAGAACGGTCTTCACCGCGTACACCGGGTTGAGGGGCTCCACGAGTTCCCTGGTGGCGACGGCCACGAGGCGGACCGGCGCGTCCCCCTCCAGCAGCGCGGTCACGTACTCGATGGCCTCGGCGGGCGAGAGCGCGGGGAGCTTGCGGCGCAGGGTCCGCACAGCATGCATGCGTCCGCGCGTGAACGCGGCGTCACGAAGCGCATCGTGCAGATCATCCACGGCTGTGCGTACCGGCAGCCCCCGTATACGGCCCCGGTAGTCGTCCTCCCACGCGCCCGTCACCGACGAGACGACGCCGATCTCGTGCAGTCCCCCGTCAACGCGATCGACCAGGTACGGCCCACCGCCTGCCAGCATGAACGACGGATCCCCGGTACGCACGAACGCCTCGGACGTCCAGTGGACGATCCACACCAACGCATGCTCCTCGACATCCACCACAGCCATGCGGAGTGCCGCTTCGTCCACGGCGCGCCACCTCTGGTAGTCACGCTCCAGTTGCGCCTCGACGGCCCTGACGGCGGATTCTCGATCGATCACATCCGCAGCATTCCGCACCGCCTCGGGGCCGTCCAGCGCGCCGAGGCACCCGCACACCACCATTGCTTCCGCGGTCACGAGACCGGGCGGCGCATGCGCAGGGCTTCGCCGACACGCGGCGGTCAGCCAGCGCTAGACTCGCAGTTGGAGGCAAGAGCCCTGGCAGCGGGCGCTTCCGAGCGCGACGCGACGGTGGGACGCGCCGCCTTCAATGCCGCCACGAGGGCATCGGCGCTCTTTCCGGCGAGTTCGTCCTCCAGCCGGGGCACGGGGTCACCGGAGCCGGACAGGGCAGCGGCGACCTCCTTGGCCGACTGTTCCCCACCTTCCATCTCCCCTTGTCCGATGGTGTCGTCGTCGTACGGCACCGTGCTTCCCTCACCGAGCCCCACCCAGCGCGCCGGCTCCTCGGGGTCTCCTTCGGAGCAGGTCGCTCCCCGCCAGGCGAGCGCGATGATGTAGTGGTGCCCCAACTCGATGCGCGGCCTTTCGGCGAGGGCGTATTCGGTGCGGTTGTCGAGGTCGCCCTCCTTGAACACCCACCCCGATGAACTGCGTTGCCAGGTCGCCGGTGCGGGCTGGGCCGGATCACTTCTCGACCAGAGAACCTTCTCGACCTTCATACGCACATCACGACCGATCATTCCCTCCCCCCGGTCCACCTCACTCTGGCCCGGGGCCACTTCACTTTCCTTGGTCGGTGTGGCGATGACGACATGGTCCGCATAGGTCACCCAGTCCTCAGCGGTACGACTGGGCATACGGTCCTTGCCCTCACCCCGAATCGGTCCGACCACCGTATCCGCACTGTCGGAACATCCCGCAAGTAATACGGCGGAGACGGCGAAACCCAGAAAACCGAAGATACGCGCACAGCTCATCACGGATTACCCCACGTATTCGCTCAGTAGGTGCCATTGATGTTGCTCACGTTATTGCTTCCGAGATCCCCGCTGTAGCCGTGGGCGATCATGCAGCCCAGTCTCGAGTCTTCGGAGGGCAACGCGGGGTATGCGCTCCCGCCATGCAGCAGGCCCACTGCGTGGCCCATCTCATGGCAGGTGATACTGGGGTCGTCATTCCCGTTCCCCCGGATCCTGATCACTTGCTGATCACACTTGTACCCGGAGACGGGGTCGTCGCACCATGCCATTCCCTCCGCATCGTCGTCCAGACCCTTCGCCCCTTCCTGCCAGACGACATCCGTTTCTGCCGATCCCGAGAATTTCGGCGTGGCATCGTACTTGATCACCAGGTCGGTCGGAGAGTACTCGCTCTTGAGCATGGCAGTGACATACGACTTGTCCACCGCCTCCAGCTTGAATTCGCCGCTGCTGTCCATGTAGGCGGAGAGAATCCGCTCTCGACATAACGCTGAATGTCGCGGCAGCCTAGCCCGCCCAAGAACGGGAAGAAACAGTTCCGGTGCACGACAGCGTTGCCGCCGGAAAGAACGGTGCAATTTCAGCCAGGAAAAGCACCCACCCAACCCCTCAAACGCGGTCGTGGAGCGTGACGTGGTAGCCGTCGGGGTCGGCGAAGGTGAACGTCCGGCCGAAGGGGCCGTCGACAGGGGCCGAGACGATGGCGTGACTGGCGGCGGCGAGCGCGTCGTGGATGGCCTGGACCTCCGTGGCGTGGAACCAGAGCGCCACCCCGACGCCGGGCTGCGGGACGGACGCCAGGTCCGCGCCGGGGACGAGTTCGCGCAGTGCGAACGCGATCGGCTTCGTCTCGAAGACGACGGCGTGCGGAGGCCCGGCCTGCGAGCGGACGAGGCCGAGGTACTGCTCGTAGAACGCCTGCGAGGCGTCGAGGTCGCTCGTCTGGAGCGAGAGGAAATCGGGACCGGTGGCGGGCATGGCGGTGCTCCTTCTCGTCGCACTTCGTGTCAGTTATCTGACATGCGTCAATGTATGTCAGACTTCTGACATGAGTCAAAAGAGCCCCGGCGTCGACCTGGACACATCACTGGGCTACCTGCTCAAAGAGGCTTCGAGCGCTCTGCGCGCAGCCATGGAGGAGGTGCTGCGGCCACTCGGCATGACCGTGACGCACTACTCCTGCCTGGAACTGCTCGCGCAACGGCCGGGCATGTCGAACTCCGAGCTCGCGCGCGGCGCGTTCGTGACACGGCAGACGATGAACGTGCTGCTCCAGACGCTGGAGCGGGACGGCTACGTGGTCAGGCCCGCGGAAGCGGCGGTCGGGAAGGTTCTTCCGGCGCAGCTCACGCCCCGCGGGCGGCAGAGCCTGGAGAAGGCGACCGCGGCGGTCCGTTCCGTCGAGGTCAGAATGCTGGCCGGCATGACCGAGACCGAACAGGCAACCGCGTTCCGGGTCCTGCGGAGCATGGTTCGCTCCTTGCGCGAGGGCGACCACGACGACAGCGCCTGACAGAGGCTGCCGCGCCGAGGACCCTCGGCGCGGCAGATCCGGGTCCCGACCGGGCAGCCGGAGGGTGGGAGCCGCCGACTAGAATGTTCTTTCATGTCGAAGCCTGACGAGTTGCTCTCCGCTGTCGCAGCCCTGGTGGAGTCCGGGCACAGCAACCAGATGTCCCTGACCGTCGTCGCCGGAGGCGCTGTCATCACCGGCCGCCTGGCCCCGGAGTCCGTCTGGAGGCAGCGGGTCTCCGAGGTCCTGGCGGACTCGGACCGGCTGAGCGAGTTCGCCGCCGTCTTCACCTCCGCCGCACGCAAGGAGGGGCCGCCCACGCATCTGCATTTCCATGTGGCCCGGATCCTCCAGGGATCGGTGGGAATCCCGGAGACGGGCGGGATGTACCGCGTGGCCATCGAGGATGTCAGCGCCTGGACCATGGGCGACTTCAGCTACTCCGACCACTGACCCGCCCACGCCCCGCAGTCCACTGCCCTCCGTCGGCCGGACCACCAGCGCCGTCCGCTCGAACCGGCCCCGTGCCCGCCCGTCAGGCGGCCGCGGGGCCGCCGAGCAGTGCGGAGGCCTGCTCGAACGGGCTGAGCACACGCCGAGGCGCGACAAGTGCACGCTCGGGCACGGCGGTTGCGGCCGTCGCGGCGCGGCCGGTGCAGGTGAAGCCGAGTCGGCTCATGGCCCGGAGGACTTCGCTCGCGCTGAAGTCGCGGCGGTCCTGGCGGGTGATGACCTGCCCGACCTGCTTGACCGGGTAGGTGCGCCGCCCGATGATCACGGACTCACCGCTGACCTGCTCGGGCTTGATGCCCCTCATCGACTCCAGGACGCCGCTCTTGGTGAGGTCGAAGGGGAAGCGGGCGATGACACAGCGCATGTTGCCTCACAGAGTGAAGGGCGAAGGGCGAAGGAAAAGCGGCGAAGCCGCGAGAAAGGGCGAGGAACGGCCGCGAAGGCTAGGCGGCCGCACCGAACGACGACTGACGCCCCGCCGCACGCCGGGTGGCGGAGGCGGAGCCGCGCCGTCCGCGCGGGGCCGCACTGCGCCGACGCCGCTCGGCCACCGGCGCGGTGATCGTCACGGGGATGCCGGACGGGGCCTGGGATCCGGTGATCCGACTGAGCGCCTCCTCGCCGGAGCGGACCTGCGTGGTCAGGGGAACGATCCCGGCGGCGGTCATCAGGCGGGTCATGTCGCGGCGCTGGCCGGGCGTGACCAGGGTGACGACGCTGCCGGTCTCCCCGGCGCGTGCGGTACGGCCGCCGCGGTGGAGGTAGTCCTTGTGGTCGGTCGGCGGGTCGACGTTGACGACGAGGTCGAGGTGGTCGACGTGGATGCCGCGCGCCGCGACGTTCGTGGCGACGAGGACGGTGACGTGCCCGGTCTTGAACTGGGCGAGGGTGCGGGTCCGTTGCGGCTGGGACTTCCCGCCGTGCAGGGCGGCTGCCCGTACGCCGCTGTGCAGCAGGTGATCCGTGAGCTTGTCCACCGCGTGCTTGGTGTCCAGGAACATGATCACCCGGCCCTCGCGCGCCGCGATCTCGGTCGTCGCCCGGTGCTTGTCGCCGCCGTGGACGTGCAGGACGTGGTGCTCCATCGTCGTGACGGCCCCCGCGGACGGGTCGACGGAGTGGACGACCGGGTCGGTGAGGTAGCGGCGGACCAGGAGGTCGACGTTACGGTCGAGGGTCGCGGAGAACAGCATGCGCTGGCCCTCGGGGCGGACCTGGTCCAGGAGCGCGGTGACCTGCGGCATGAAGCCCATGTCAGCCATCTGGTCGGCCTCGTCCAGCACGGTGATCGCGACCTGGTCCAGGACGCAGTCGCCGCGCTCGATGAGATCCTTGAGCCGCCCCGGGGTCGCGACGACGACTTCCACGCCGCCGCGCAGCGCGCCCGCCTGCCGGCTGATGGGCATGCCGCCCACCACCGTGGCCAGGCGCAGCCTCACCGAGCGGGCGTACGGGGTGAGCGCGTCGGTGACCTGCTGGGCCAGCTCACGCGTCGGTACGAGGACCAGAGCGAGCGGCTGACGGGGCTCGGCACGCTGTCCGGCGGTACGGGCCAGCAGGGCCAGGCCGAAGGCGAGGGTCTTGCCCGAGCCGGTCCGCCCCCGGCCGAGGACGTCACGGCCCGCGAGGGTGTTCGGCAGGGTCGCGCCCTGGATCGGGAACGGAACGCTCATACCCTGCACGGTGAGCGCGGCCAACAGCAGCGCGGGCATGTCGAGTTCGGCGAACGCCTCGACGGCGGGCAGTGCGGGGGTGAGCGTCTTCGGCGGTGCGAACTCGCCCTGGACCACGACGGGCCGCCGACCGCGGCCGACCGGACGCGGGCTGCTCGGGCCGCCGGTACGGCTGCGGTTGCGGGAAGTGCGTGAGGTGCGGTCGTTCGTACGGGTGGAGTTCACAGGAAGCCTTCCTTGATACGGCACGTACCAAGGAATTCCCGCAGCGGATAAACAGCGCGGGGAATCACAGGAACGGGCCGAAAGAAACGTGCGAGAAATTTCGACGCGCAGACACACAGGCACACAGGCACACAGGCACACAGTCGGAGGAGAGCACGAAGCAGCAGATACGAGATGCGGGCGAGGTCAGGCGGGAACGATGTTCTCGGCCGTCAGACCCTTCTGGCACGACATGATGTCGAAAGTGACCTGCTGACCTTCGAGCAGTTCACGGAAGCCGTCGGTGGCTATGTTGGAGAAGTGGGCGAACACATCGTCCCCACCGCCGTCCTGCTCGATGAATCCGAAGCCTTTGGCTGCGTTGAACCACTTCACAGTGCCGGATGCCATGTCGTGTCTCCCTTGGGGCAGTACACCGGCCCGTGAGGTACGGATGCCGGGTCGCCGCGGTGATGCCCCACCCGGAGAACGATGTCCGGAGAAACCGAAGCGCCTGCACCAGCCGTAAATCGGCGGCGGCGCTCGAAGTTTGGGAGACAGCAAGACTGCAACTGGGAATGACAGTAGCACGCCGTAGTGATCCGGATGCCGAGAATAACCCCGCTCCCCCACTCGAAGCAAAAACCCTCTTCGCCCGACGAACCGAAACCTCATGCGACGGCCACAGATATTGCCCCACCCGGAGCGCAGCGTTTCAGGTCCGGGGAATCAGAAAAAGAGCTCACGGTTACACTCCGACATTTTCCGATAACCTGGATGAGCAGAGGGCGTGAGCAACAGCCCGAGAGCGCTTCAGGAGGCAGACCATGATCCATGCAGCCGAAATCCGTGAGTGGCGCGACCGGAACGTCATCGACCCGGAGGGCCACAAGATCGGGGGGCTCGAAGCGGTCTACGTGGACACCTCCACCGACGAACCGGCCATGGCCACCGTGCGTATCGGGCTCCCCACCCGTCACCAACTGGCCTTCGTCCCCCTCGGCGAGGCGCTCGTCGGCCCGGACTACGTCAGGGTCGCCTACGACAAGGCGCTGGTGAAGAAGGCGCCGTCGATCGGCATGGACGACATCCTGCCCGCCGAGGCGGAAGAAGAGGTCTTCACGTACTACGGGCTGCCCTACCGGCCGGGCGCCGGCGGAGAGCGTCAGCTCGCCCGCCGCTGACCGCACACGACCAACGCCCGCCCCGGCCGGAACCGTCAGTGCAGCAGGTCCAGCTCCGCCCGGACCGTCTTGCCCGGGTTGCGGTCGAAGACCGCCCAGCGGTCCGCCAGGGCCTCCACGATCAGCAGCCCGCGTCCGCCGTCGGCGCCGCCGTCCGGCACGGTGATCTCACCGGGGCCGGGCGGCCGGCGCTCGCCCCGGGTGTCGGACACCTCGATCCGCAGAAGGCCGGGCGCGGCCGGGTCGCCCGGCATGTACGACAGGCGCAGTTCGAAGTTGCGGCCCGGCACCCGGCCATGGGTCGCCGCGTTGGCCGTCAGCTCACCGATGATCAGGGCCGCCGACTCCGATGCGTCACTGAGATACGGGATGCCCCAGGTGTGCAGCTTGTGGAGGCCGATACGGCGGGCGAGCCGGGCACCGCGTGGATCCGCGCAGTATTGACGGTTGAACACACGTACGGTTACGGGGGGTTGGGTCTTCGTAGATGCTTCCATGCCCCCAGATTCCGGGCCTCCGACCCGGTCCACCAGGTCAGCAACCCGTACGCTCAGTCAGCGTACGGGTGCGAAGGGTAGACGGTACGGGTCACGTTCCGTGAGCATGGACAGGTCTCGGACCAGGACAGGCGCACGGGGAGGTGGCCGTACATGACGCACGGCACGGACGGCATCGACAGCACCACGTACGGAACCTTCGGCAACGGCGGCGGGCGCAGCGGCGAACCCGAACCGCAGTACATCCTCAAGATGTTCGGAGAGGTGGTCAAGACCTTCCGCAAGCGGGCACGGCTGACGCAGGAGCAGTTCGCCCCGCTCGTCGGGTACTCCCCCGAGACCGTCGCCTCCATCGAACAGGGCCGCCGCCTCCCGCCTCCGGACTTCGCGGAGCGCGCGGACAGCATCCTCGACGCGTTCGGGGTGATCCTGGCGGCGGCGAAGCATCTGACGCGGCGCAAGGGGCTGGCGAGTTGGTTCCGGCAGTGGGCACAGCTGGAGCTGGAGGCGCTGAGCCTGTACACGTACGAGTGCCGTTTGATTCCGGGGCTGTTGCAGACGCCCGCGTACGCACGGACGCTGTTCGTCGACCAGTTGCCACCGCTCGCCGACGAGCAGATCGAGGCACAGCTCGCGGCTCGGCTGGAACGTCAGGAGCTTCTGCGGAACCGGCCCAACACCGCGTTCAGCTTCATCCTCGAAGAGCACTTGTTCTTGCGGGACTTGGGCGGCGAGCAGGTCACCAACGAGCTGATCGACCACATCCTCGATCTGTCCGAGCTGCGCAATGTGGACGTGCAGATCATGCCGCTGGTACGGCATCATCACGCGGGGCTGCACGGGCCGATGCAGCTGCTGGAGACGCCGGATCACCAGTGGCTGGGCTACTTGGAAGGGCAGGAGCACGGGCAGTTCGTCTCCGACCCCAAAGTGGTCAGCGCACTCCAGATGCGGTGTGCCAGTATGCGTTCACAGGCTCTCTCGTTGGACGACTCCAAGAGCCTGATGCGGCGGATGCGAGGAGCGAGATGAGCACCACAGACCTGGCCTGGTTCAAGAGCAGCTACAGCAGCGGCTCCGGAGACTCCTGCGTCGAAGTCGCGCTGGCGTGGCACAAGTCGAGCTACAGCAGCGGCTCCTCCGGCGACTGCGTCGAGGTCGCCGCCTACCCCTCCACCGTCCATGTCCGTGACTCCAAGATCGAGGAGAGCCCGCAGCTCGCCCTCGCCCCGGCCGCCTGGACGCACTTCCTCGCGTACGCCGTCCAGGGCTGACAAGCAGCCTGAGGCCGCCGGTCCCAACGCGAGCATGCCTGCCCGGGTCATGCCTCCTGATCGTCCGTCACGGGCAGGCACTCGGTGAGCAGGTCGACGACGTCGCGCCAAGCGCGCCGCGCGTGTTGTGGGTGGTAGCCGACGCCGGGGACCGTGGGGTGGTCGACCGGCGGGTGGTGGAAGGCGTGCAGGGCACCGCCGTAGACCGTGAGACGCCAGTCGACGCCCGCGGCCTGCATCTCGGCGGTGAACGCCTCCCGTTGCGCGGGCGGCATGATCGGGTCCTCCGAGCCGACCCCGGCCCACACCGGGCAGCGGATGCGCGCCGCCTCGCCCGGCCGGCCCGTGGTGGTCGCGTTGACCGTCCCGATCGCGCGCAGGCCGACGCCGTCGCGGCCGAGCTCCAGCCCGACCGCGCCCCCGGTGCCGTAGCCGATGGCGGCGATCCGGTCGGGGTCGGTCCGCGGTTCGGCGCGCAGCACGTCGAGCGCCGCGTGGCCGATGCCCCGCATCCGGTCGGGGTCGGCGAGCAGCGGCAGGCACCGGGCGAGCATCTCCTCGGGATCGCCCAGATAGCGCCCGCCGTGCAGGTCGAAGGCCAGCGCCACATAGCCCCGTTCGGCGAGCGCGTCGGCCCGGCGGCGCTCGACGTCGCTGAGCCCCATGCCCTCCGGTCCGATCAGCACGGCGGGGCGGCGGCCGGCACCGGCCGGGAGCGCGAGGTGCCCGACCATCGTCAGACCGTCGGCCGGGTACTCGACCGTACGCGTCGTCACCGTTGTCGTCGCCGTAGTCATCGTCGTCGTCGCCATGGGACCGGACTGTAGTGACCGTCGAGCCCGGTCCGGCCGGTGTTCTGCCGACGGCAGAGCAGCGAGGCTAATCGCCGGTCCGGGCGCCGAGACCGCCCGTGATCAGGTCGGTCAGCGCGGTGACCGCGTCGTCGGCGGAGACCCGCCCCCGGTTCAACTCGGCGGCCATCACCTCCGCCGCGCCGAGCACGCCCACGCACCGCAGCCGGAGGGCTTCGGGTGTGTGGCCGGAGTGCGGCAGCAGCGCCGCGGCCATCAGGTCCGCGTAGCTGTCGAGCAACTCGCGCTGGACCGCCTCCATCTCCGGATTTCCCTTCAACGCGGCGGATACGGCGTTGAGTTCCGGCATGCCCGTGGCGCAGGCGAAGTACGCGGCGCTGATGACGCGGGCGGCCTCGTCGGCAGTGGGCGCGGCCTCCTCCAGCGCCTGGACGATCGCCGCGCGGTGACGTTCGTCGAGGCGTCGGTAGAGCGCGAGCAGCAGGCCGGGGCGCGTGCCGAAATGGTCGTACACGATCGGCCTGCTCACCCCGGCGGCCTCCGCGAGGGTGACCAGCGTCAGGCCGTCGGCGCCCTGGTGCCGCACGATCGTCACGGCGGTGTCGAGCAGCTGCTCCCGCCGGGCCTGCTTGGGCAGACGGGTCGAGGTGGTGGCCATGGTCCTCCGTTGTGTCGCCCTCCAGGCGATGTTACAAAACGTAGCCTACAAAATGTAGCTTCACGGATGCGAGGGCTCACGGTGGAACGGTCGAAACCAGTACTGATCTTGGGCGGCTCGGGGCAGGCGGGCTCGGACACCGCCGCTCTGCTGCGCCGGTGGCACCCGGAACTGCCCCTGACGATCGCGGGTCGCGACATCGGCCGCGCACGGCGGGTGGCCGACGGCCTCGGCGGCGCGACAGCCGTGACCGTCGATCTGCGACGCGGCGATCTCGGCTTACCGGCCGGGCACAACTACGCGGCGGTGGTCGCCGCGCTGTGGGACGACCGCCTGAACGGGCTGCGCTACGCGCAGGACCGCGGCGTGCCCTACCTCAGCATCTCCAGCAGCCTGGTGGAGATCGCCCCGGAAGCCCTCGCCGCCGCACAGCGCGGAAACACCTCACCGATCCTGGTGGCCGGCCACTTCTGCGCCGGTGCCGTCGTGCTCGCGACGCTGGCCTCGGCCCGGGAGTTCGACCGGGTCGACACCGTCCGGATCGGCGCCGTACTGGACGAGTCGGACACCGGCGGGCCCGCGGGGCAAGCGGATCTGGAGCGGTGGGCAGTCGCCACCACGGCGGGGACGGTGCGCCGGGACGGCGTCTTCACCTGGGTCGACGGTCCGGACGCCGAGGCGGATGTGGCCCGTACCGACGGTGTCGTCCTGCCCGGCCGGAGCATCGCCGTCCTCGACGTACCGAGCCTCGCCCTCGCCACCGGAGCGGCGAACGTCCGCTTCGACATGGCCGTCGGCGAATCCGCGGCACGCTGCCGCGGTGACGCCGCCTCCAGCGCGATCCGGATCGACCTCGAAGGAGTGGACACGAGCGGTGCACCGCTCAGCAGCAGCCGCTACCTCGTTCACCCGGCAGGACAACGTCCGCTGACCGCACTCGGTATCGCGCTCGGTGTCGAGCGACAGCTCGGCCTGCGCGGCGAAGCCGCACCGCCGGGCCTCCACACCCCGGAGACCCTGGTCGACCCGGCCTACGCGGTCGAGCGCATGGCGGAGATCGGCGCCGTCTTCATCGACAACTGAGCATCAGACAGGCGGCATCAGATCGCTCGCGCTGACGGTGTACGTCAGCGAGGGGTAGACGAAGTCCGTTTCCTTGTTCTCACGGCGTCGCAGTCGGTAGAACTCGCTCTGCTGCTCCTCGTCGGCCGACGTGAGACGCGCACCCTGCGGAAGGTGCGCGTGTCCGTCACGGAAGCGGACCAGCGTCTTCGACGTCCGGAAGGTGACACCCAGCCAGGAGTTGTCCGCCGTCCGGTCGGGCGCGTCCAGAACGATCTTGTGCTTGAGCCGCCGATTCGATGCGACGGAGAACACGACGACGCTGTTGTGGGCGAGGGGGATCTCCAGCTTCTCGCCGCCGGAATCACCGGAATCAGCGGCCGTCTCTTTCACTTCGAAGATCAGCTTCCTCGGCGGGCTCGCCTCCGGATGCTGATAGCAGGAAAAGACGGCGATGAACGAGTCGTCGGCCAGATCAAGAGCCTGGTCGGAATGGAAGCCCATGGTCGTATAGGCGTTCGTGTAGCTCTCGATGAGGGCGTTGTTGAACGCGGCGGCCGAAAGCTCCGCACGTTCCTGGATCTGTTGCGCCAACCGCTCGTGCACCGCCCGGAAGCGCTGCGTCGGGCTTCCGTACCGCGTGGTGGTGCGCACGAGCGGCACTCCACCCGCCTCGTCGATCCTGGCCAGCGTGGCGCCCCGCCGGCCTTTCCCCACGTCTTCCCAACGAACCGATTCCGACAGCTCCGCGAAAGGATTCGGCTCGATCGGCAGCGCGTACGAGCGGATCTCGTCCGAGAAGTCAGCGCGGTCAGAGCGGTCAGAGAGGTCAGACCCGGGGCGCATCGTAGTCTCCGGAGTTCATGCTGAAGAGGAACTTGTCGCCGTAGTCGATGAAGGACGCGGTCCTGTTCTCCTCGGCGTACAGCCTGCGCAGATCGTCCATGCCGTCCTCCGTGGGCGGCCCCAGCCTCACCAGGCCTCCGGCCTTCTTGAGGTAGGTGCCGCCGTCCTTGTGCACGGCTTCGGCGCTCGAACAGCGCACCACATAGCCCAGGCGGGTCGGCAGCAGCTCGGCGTCCAGACCCGAGGGCCGGATCTCGTGCGTGTACAGGCGGTTGGTGGACAGCGGCATGAAGAAGACGGAGCCGGGATAGAGCGTCAGCGTGAACTGCTGCGGAAGCGCGGTCTCTTCGGGCCCCTCCACTCCCTCTGCCGACCTCTTGAGGCGGAAGTGCAGTCTGGTCAGGCCGCTGGCACGCTTCACACCGTGGTCGAAGGGGTCTTCGGCCAAGGGACGTAGCTTGTCGAGACCGTCGTAGAACGTGCAGAAAGCCATGATGCCGTTGGCGGGCATGTCCTTGGTCTTGTCGGCATGGGCCGAGATCTTCGCCTTGGACTGTTTGCGCTCGGGCGTCGCAAGGGTGTTGTGGTAGACCTGCGCGAGGACGTGGTTCAGCGGCGCCTGGTCACGGAAGACGCCGGCGGCCTCGCGATTCAGCGCATCGACGATCTGCGTATCGGTCGGGCGGAAGCTTTCGGTCGGCCCCGAGAAATTCGTGGAACACCGGAGCAGACGGAAATGCAGTCCGTCGCCGTCCTCCGTGACGGGCGTCAGATAGATTCCGCTGCGGTGGGCGGTTCCGGGCTTGGTGGACTCCGTCAGGGACTGGAACGCGTGCTCAGCGCTGATCCGTCCGAAGTGATCGGCGTCGCGTTCGAAGAAGCGGCGGTAATACACGCCGACTCCGTGCACGCGGAGAGGAACCCTGCCGATGCCGACGACGGCCCATGGCGCGTCGGCGCCCTCGCCATAACCGCTCGACAGCTCGCGCACGACGAACACCCGGTCGGCCGCGCGCAGTTGGCTGCCGCTGATTCCGGATACGTCGCCGCACAGGTAGACGGTCTTCCGCGCGAGGTCCGGCGCACCAGAGGCAAGGTGCTCCGGCGTGATCGTGAGGCCGAAGAAATCCCGGACCACGTCGTCGTCCTGCAATGCGGAAGGAGCGACCAGGACGTTGTTCACGTCCTCGATGCGGGCTTCTGATACCTCTGTTGTATACATCGGACGTGATGCTCTCACGGGGTCTCGACGGCGAGCAACGAAGTTCTCCGTAGTCCCCCGTAGTCCCCCGTGGCCTCCGTGATCTCCGTGGCCCCCGTGTTCTCCGCCGTCTCTAGTAACGTAAAGAGGTAATGATCTGACTCATGGGCCTCCTGGCGGGCTGCGTGAACCCAGGAGGAACCACATGACGACCAACCGTGGACGCAAGGACGTCATCCGCGACCGGATGGCCGCCACCGGCGAGTCGTACAACGTCGCCGCCCGCAACCTCAAGGCGATGAAGGACATGGGCGCCACCCGCGAGGCCGTCCTCGTGCAGCGCTGGACGCCCGCCGACTCCTTCGACGTGCCGTGTCCGTGCGGCGGGACCTGCGAGCCGGGCGAGACCTGTGACCGCTGCCACGCCCGCCACCGCCATGTGAAGCGCTACCCGGGCTCCACCACCGAGGTCGAGACCTGGGCCGACCGCTACGAGTGCACCGGCTGCTCCTCCTCGTACACCCTGACCATCCACCTGGCCGGGCGGCCCTGGGGCGTCGCGGAGACCGTCGTCCGGGGCGGGTCGGCCGAGGAGATCGTGCAGGCGACGGTCTTCCCGGGCGTGATCCACCCGCTGCTGCGGTCCGAGGCGGAGACGTCTTCCGACGGGTGATCCCCCGCCGTGGTGGTGACAGCACTGTGCCCCCGCCCCCTCCCGCGTATGCCGGGAAGGGGCGGGGCACAGCTGTGAGCCCGGCCGGGCTCAGCTCTCGTCCGGCGCCAGGGTCAGCGAGATCGAGTTGATGCAGTAGCGCTGGTCCGTCGGGGTCGGGTAGCCCTCGCCCTCGAAGACATGGCCCAGGTGCGAGCCGCAGCGGGCGCAGCGCACCTCGGTGCGGACCATGCCGTGGCTGCGGTCCGCGATCAGCTCGACCGCGTCGGTGTCCTTCGGGTCGTAGAAGGACGGCCAGCCGCAGTGCGACTCGAACTTGGTGTCGGAGCGGAACAGCTCCGCCCCGCAGGCCCGGCAGGAGTAGACGCCCGCCGTCTTGGTGTCGGTGTACTCACCCTTGAACGCGGGCTCGGTGCCGGCCTGGCGCAGCACCGCGTACTCGGCGGGGGTCAGCTCTTCCCGCCACTGCTCGTCCGGCTTCTCGACGTCGTACGGCACGGCTCGCTCCTCAGCTCGACAGATGGTCGCTCGCTCCGGTCGCCTCTCGGCTACCGGGCGCTCGACAGGTGGTCCAGGATGCGCGGGCCGAGGTCGGTGACGTCGCCCGCTCCCATGGTGAGAACGAGATCGCCGGGCTTCGCCATTCCCGCGACGGCGGCGGGCACGTCCGCCTGGTCGTGGACGGCGGTGACATCGGCGCCCGCCGCCTTCGCCGCGTCGATGATCAGGGCGCTGGTGATGCCCGGGATCGGGTCCTCGCGGGCCGGGTAGATGTCCAGGACCACGGAGGCGTCGGCCAGGGCGAGGGCCTGGCCCATCTCGGTGCCCAGCTCCTGCGTACGGGAGAACAGGTGCGGCTGGAAGACCACCAGGATGCGGGCGTCGGCGGCCGCGCCGCGCATGGCCTCCAGGTCGGCGGTCATCTCGGTGGGGTGGTGGGCGTACGAGTCGATGACCTGCACGCCCGCCGCCTCGCCCTTGAGCTGGAGGCGGCGCTTGACCCCGGTGTACGAACCGAGGGCGGAGGCCAGGTTGTGCGCCGGGATGCCGAGGGCGACCCCGGCGGCGAGCGCGGCGACCGCGTTGTGGGCGTAGTGGGCGCCGGGGACCGAGACCGTGAAGGTGAGGAACTTGCCGTTGAGGAGGACGGTGACCTCGCTTGTCAGGCCGCGCGGGGTGACCTTGTGGACGCGTACGTCGGCGTCCTCGGCGGAGCCGTACGTGACGACCTTGAGGTCGGAGAGGTCGCGGACCCGGCGGGTCAGCTCGACCGCGCCCGGCTGGTCGGCGGAGACGACCAGGGTGCCGCCGGGGACGATCTTGCCGACGAAGGTCTCGAAGGAGTCGTAGATCTCGTCCATCGAGGCGTAGTTCGCGTGGTGGTCCAGCTCCACGTTGAGGACGATCGCGACCTCGGGGTCGTACTTCTGGAAGCTGCGGTCGCTCTCGTCCGCCTCCGCGACGAAGATGTCCCCTTCGCCGTGCGTGGCGTTGGTGCCGGGGCCCTCCAGGTCGCCGCCGATGGCGTACGAGGGGGCGAGGCTCAGCGAGGAGAGGGCGACGGCCAGCATCGACGTCGTCGTCGTCTTGCCGTGGGTGCCGGCCACCGCGATGGCGCGCAGGCCGTTCATCAGCGAGGCCAGCGCGTCGGAGCGGTGCACCACCGGGATGTCCAGCTCGTTCGCCCGGAGCAGCTCCGGGTTGTCGGCGCGGATGGCGCTGGAGACGACCACACAGGACGCGTCGTCGGCCAGATGGCCTGCCGCGTGTCCGATGTGCACGGTCGCCCCCAGCGCCCGCAGCGATGCGGCGGTGGCGGACTCCTTGGCGTCGCTGCCCGCCACCTTCGCCCCGCGCTGCGCGAGGATCTTCGCGATGCCCGACATTCCGGCGCCGCCGATGCCGATGAAGTGCGGTCGTTCCATGGCGGCGGGAATGCCGGGTGCCATCTGTGCTCCTCTGGACGTGTGCTCTCGGGCGCGGTCCGGTGCCACTCCGGGCCGCGGGCCCAGCCTATTCGCTGTGCGCGAAGAGCTTGAGCACCGGGACGCCCACCTTGTGCCGGGCTCGGGAGGCCCAGTCGCGGTGGAAGAACTCCTCCACGTAGTGCGGGGCCGTCAGGACGATCACCTCGTCCGCGCCCGCGTCCTCGACCACGGTCTTCAGCTTGTCCAGCGGGTGCTCCTCGATCACCTGTCCGACCGCTTCGGAGCCCGCCTCGCGCAGTGCCCGTAGGGAGTATTCGAGGCCGATCTCGGCGGGTTCGCGGGCCTCGTTGCCCTCCGGCTCCTCGCCCTCGCGGACCGCTTCCTTCAGTTCCCCCATCGCCACGTCGTCGATCGCGCGCAGCAGGACATCGGCCTGGTCACCGCGCGGCTGCAACAGAACGACGAACGAGATCCGCTCCTCGCCGTGGAGGGTGGTGACGAAATCCACGTCCTCGGGAGTGAGCGGCTTCTCGATCATCAAAACGCTTGTGAACACGACAGGCGCCCTTCCGCTTCTTCGTCTCGTCGACTGCCGGCTCGACCGTCGACGGTCGTTTGCTGAAACCATCCTTCCCCGCGCTTCCACGGGGACTGCAGGGGTAAGTGTGCCCAGCCGAAGCTAAGCGGAACGGGAAATTCCGCTAACTGTCAGTCCGACGGTACCGAGTGAAGAGGAAACCGGCCTCTTCCAGCAGTGATGCCAGGAAAAAACGTTCCGGCACGGCGACCCCGGGCCCCCCGGCGATGCGCTGGGCGTCACCCGCTGTGAGCATCGGGGAGATCGTCAGGCACAGCTCGTCCAGCACACCGGCGGCCACGAACTGGCCGAGCAGCCGGGGTCCGCCCTCGGTGAGCTGCCGGGTCAGCCCCCGGCCGGCCAGCTCGCGCACGGCACGGGCCGGGTCCACCCGGGTGCCGTCGCCCGCGATCACCACCTCGGCGCCCGCCTTCCGGGCCGCCGCGATCCGGTCGGCGGGGGCTCCGGCGCCGGTCAGCACGAGGGTCGGGACGAGCGGCTCGGTGAAGAGCGGCAGCGAGAAGTCCAGGTCCATCGAGCCGGTCACCACGGCGACGGCGGGCGCGGGCCCCTGCCCGGCCGCCGCACGCCGCGCCGCGAACGCCTCCCGGGCGCGGGCCGGACGGTACCCCTCCAGCCGTACGGTCTCGGCCCCGGCGATCACCACGTCGGCCAGGCCCCGCAGGGTGCCGAAGATCCGCATGTCGGCGGCGCAGGAGATGGGCTGCGAGCGGCCGTCGTGCTGGGCGGCCCCGTCGAGGGTGGAGACCATGTTGGCGCGCAGCCAGGGGGTCCCGGCGCCGAGGCCGGCGGAGGGGTCGGCCGTGAGCTCGGCGGGGTAGGCGTACGCCTCCGCCAGCTCGTCGAGGCTCCACTCGCGGTCGGGGGCGGCGGGGCCCGTCGTTGTCAGGTCCGTCACAGGGAACAGGCTTCGCATGGGTTGCAGTCTGGCACGGGCCTTAGGGTGGAGAGTTGTGTCGTCATCCACCGCGTTTCCGGGGCAGAGCCCCCTTTCCGAAACGGCCCCGCTGTCCCTGTGCGCCCGTGAGCCGCACGTCCCCGCAGACCGTCTGGTCGCCGAGATGGTGCCGCCGCCGCGCTTCGATTCGGTGCGCTTCGACACGTACGTACCCGACCCGAACCAGCCCAGCCAGCGCGAGGCCGTCACGGTCCTGGCGGACTTCGCCGCCGGGCTCGGCGGGGCGCACGCGACGGGCGCCGGGCGGCGCAAGTGGTTCGGAAGCAGGAAGCCGGCCGCGCCGACCGGGCCGCGCGGCGTCTATCTGGACGGCGGCTACGGCGTCGGCAAGACCCACCTGCTGGCCTCCCTCTGGCACGCCACGCCCGCCGAGCCGTCACTGAAGGCGTTCGGCACGTTCGTGGAACTGACCAACCTCGTGGGCGCGCTGGGTTTCCAGCAGACCGTGCGGACCCTGAGCGGGCACCGGCTCCTGTGCATCGACGAGTTCGAGCTGGACGACCCGGGCGACACCGTGCTGGTGTCCTCGCTGCTCAGCCGGCTCGTGGAGGCCGGGGTGGCGCTCGCCGCGACCTCGAACACGCTGCCGGGCAAGCTCGGTGAGGGCCGGTTCGCCGCCGCCGACTTCCTGCGCGAGATCCAGGGCCTTTCCGCGCACTTCCGCCCGCTGCGCATCGACGGCGAGGACTACCGGCACCGGGGGCTGCCCGAGGCCCCGCCGCCGTACGACGACGAGCAGGTCACCCGGGCCGCGTACGCCACGCCCGGCGCGTCCCTCGACGACTTCCCCGGCCTGCTGGAGCACCTGGCCCGGGTCCACCCGAGCAGGTACGGCGCGCTGACCGACGACCTCGGCGCGGTCTGTCTGACCGGCGTGACGGCGGTGCCCGACCAGTCGACCGCGCTGCGCCTGGTGGTGCTCGCCGACCGGCTGTACGACCGGGAGGTGCCGGTGCTCGCCTCCGGGCTGCCGTTCGACAAGCTCTTCAGCGACGAGATGCTGAACGGCGGGTACCGGAAGAAGTACTTCCGGGCGATCTCCCGGCTGACGGCGCTGGCGCGTGACGCGAAGGGACTGGTGGCGCAGTAGGTTCGGGGGCGTAACGCAACGGGGCACCGCGCGCCGCGAGGTGCCTCCTGTTATCCCGTACCACCGCGCACACCGTCCGAAGGGATCCAGCATGGCTACCACGCGTCAGGCGCACACGAACTGGGAAGGCAACCTGATCGAGGGCAAGGGGGTCGTCACCTTCGACTCCTCCGGCATCGGTGACTACCCGGTCTCCTGGCCCGCCCGCTCGGAGCAGGCGAACGGGAAGACGAGCCCCGAGGAGCTCATCGCCGCCGCCCACTCCAGCTGCTTCTCGATGGCGCTCTCCCACGGTCTCGCCGGGGCCGGCACCCCGTCGACCCGGCTGGAGACCAAGGCCGAGGTGACCTTCCAGCCCGGTACGGGCATCACCGGCATCCACCTCACCGTCGTGGGCGAGGTGCCCGGTCTCGACGAGGACGCCTTCCTGAAGGCCGCCGAGGACGCCAAGGCGAACTGCCCGGTCAGCCAGGCGCTGACGGGCACGACGATCACGCTGTCGGCTTCGCTGGCCTGATCCTCCGCGGACGGCTGCTCCCAACGGGGCCTGTCCCAGCGGCAACACGGGGCGCGGGGGTACGCATGGTTCCCCCGCGCCTCAGTGCGTGCTACACACGTGCGGGTCACTTCACCTGTCCGCCAACAGGGAGTCACCTCATGTCAACCGCACCCCGCACCACCACCACCCGACGTCAGGTCCTGGCAGGCAGCGGCGCAGCCGCCGCGGTCGCCTTCACGGGAGCCTTCTCCGAACTCTTCGCGGGCACGGCCGCCGCACGCGGCCACGCCGGCTACGGCCCCCTCGTCCCCGACCCGGACGGTCTGCTCGACCTGCCGAAAGGATTCCGCTACCGGGTGCTGTCCCGGGAGGGCGAACCGCTGCGCTCCGGCGAGGGGCCGGTGCCCAGCAACCACGACGGGATGACCGCCCTGCCCGGCCGCAACGGGCGGGTCCACCTCGTCCGCAACCACGAGAACCGGCACACGGCCGAGATCGGCGTACCGACGGTCGAGGGGCTGACCTACGACCCGGCGGCCAAGGGCGGCTGTACGTCGCTGGAGCTGGACGGCCGCAACAAGGTGCTGGGCGAGCGCGTCGCCATCGCGGGTACGGCGGTGAACTGCGCGGGCGGGCCCACCCCCTGGCGCACCTGGCTGACCTGCGAGGAGACCGAGGACAAGGCCGGGACCAACGGCTACGCCAAGGACCACGGCTTCATCTTCGAGGTGGACGGCGCCGATCCGCACCGCACCGGGGCCGTCCCGCTGACCGCGATGGGCCGCTTCCAGCACGAGGCGATCGCCGTCGACCCGAGGTCCGGGATCGTGTACGAGACGGAGGACGCGTTCGAGAAGCCCTTCGGGCTCTTCTACCGCTTCCTGCCCGAGAAGCCGCTCGGCGGCACCGGTTCGCTGCGCGCGGGCGGGGCGCTGGAGGCGATGCGGGTGCCGGGCGTGCCGGACCTGTCGGCCGTCCAGGAGACCGGCGCGAGCTTCGACCGGATCGAGTGGGTTCCCGTACCGGATCCGCTGGCCGCCGAGACGGCGATCCGCTTCCAGGACTTCGGGCCGAAGGGCATCACGCACGCGCAGAAGCTGGAGGGCTGTTACTGGGGCGGCTCCTCGGTCTACTTCGTCTCCAGCTTCGCCCACCGCGACGAGGGCTCGGCGGCCGACCACTACGGGCAGGTGTGGCGCTACGAGCCGAAGAAGCGGCGGCTCACGCTGGTCGTGCTCTTCGGCCCGGACACCGACATCCAGCTGCCCGGCGAGTCCCCCGACAACATCTGCCTGGCGGCCGACGGCGGGCTGATGGTCTGTGAGGACGGCGGCGGCGCGCAGCACGTGCTCGGGGTGACGCGGCGCGGCGAGGTGTACGCGATGGCGCGCGGGCGGCAGAACATCGGGACGCCCGAGGAGCCGGAGTGGGGCGAGTTCGCGGGGGTCACGTTCTCGCCGGACGGCTCGACGATGTACGTGAACTGCTACACGCCGGGGACGACGTTCGCGGTGACGGGGCCGTGGTGCTGAGGTAGCCCGGACCGCCCTGGCGCGCCGGGCCCACCGGAGTGCCGGGGCGGTCCGGAGAGCCGGGCCCACCGGAGTGCCATCAGAAGATATGACCATCTTGTCGGATATTTTCCGTGAGTGATCACTGCTGCACGGAAGATGACGACACTGACGGTTCTCGGGGCGCTGACCGGCGCCGCTCTGACCGGGTGCGGGGCCAGTTCCCCCGCACCCGGTCAGAG
>MUNB01000236.1 GCA_002154345.1 Streptomyces griseus | reverse complement strand
TTCCCGGTCGGTCGCCGCGCCCTGGACCACCCGGGCGTTCGACGGCAGCGTCCGGCGCAGATGATCGGCCAGATGCGGCACCGGCTCGATGGTGACCACCTCGGCGCAGCGGGCGGCCAGCCGCCGCGACCACGGGCCGTACCAGCCCCCGATGTCGAGGGCGATGCCGTCCGGCGGGCAGAAGTCGGCGAGCCGCCGCAGCTCGGGCTCGAAGCGCGGATACAGGGCGACGGCCGCCGAGCCGACCAGGCGGGCGGGCAGCCGGGACGCCACCGCCGCGGCGAACGTGGTCACGTGGCCGAGGCCTTGAGCCGGCTGAGCAGGCGCTCGTGGTCGTCCGCCGAGACCTTCCGGCCCGACGAGGGCAGCAACTGCGGGATGCCGTCCACGATCGGGTAACTCAGCCGCAGCCGGGGGTTGTAGAGCGCCTGCTCCGCCGCCTCCTCCTCAGGCAGCAGCGACAGCGGGCCCTTGTCGAGCGGGCAGGCCAGCAGGGCGAGCAGCGGGTCGTCGGGGTTCATCGGTACAGCTCCCTCAACTCAGGTGGACCGGACGGCGGATCGTGTCCGGGGTCAGGACGGCGCGGCGGCCGGCGGATCGTGGCGGGGCATCGCCAGCAGGACGGACAGGGCGAGCGCCGTGCCGCCCACCCGCAGGGCCAGCAGCAGCGGATCCTCGGGCAGCGTCTCGCCGAACGCGAGCGTCCCGAGGACCGCGGTGAACAGGCAGGTCACCGTGGTGCACACCGGCACGATGAGGGACGCCCGGCAGCGTTGCAGCGCCGCCTGCGACATCACCAGACCGGCCCCCGCGGTGAACAGCAGCAGATACGGATACGGGGACCCCAGCAGCGACCACGCGGCCTCGCCGAGATCGGTGCCGGTCAGGCGGCTGGAGGTGCCCTTGATGGCCAGCGAGCTGACCCCGTAGAGCAGACCCACCGCCACCCCGTACCCGATCCCGCTGGTCGGGACCCGGTGCCGTTTGGCCGCCCGGCTCTCCACCCGTACGTACAGCCAGACGCCCGCCGCCAGCGCCGGCAGACAGACCAGCAGCACCAGCATCCACGGCGCCCCGCCGCTCACCACGTCCTCGCCCTCGCGCACCGAGGCGACGACCATCAGCAGGGCGACCAGCACCCCGCCGAGCGCGTAGCGTTCGCGGCCCGTCGACTCCTCGCCGAGCACGGCCGAGGACAACAGCAGGAGCAGCACCAGACCGGAGACGAAGATGCCCTGCGCCGCCGCGATCGGCAGCGCGCGGTAGACGACCAGCTGCGCCCCGAACCCGGCCGCCAGCGCCAGCGCTCCGACGATCCACAGCGGGCTGGTCGCCAGCACCCGGATCACCCGCAGCGGCCGGCCCGCCGAGAGCGCGGGCAGCGAGCCCAGGGCCCGCTTCTCCACCACGAACCCCACGCTGTACAGCGCGTTGGCGACCAGCGCCGCGCCGACACCCCACCACATCGCGCTACCTCCGCCGCGCGTGGGCCAGCAGGATGGAGGCCGCCCCGGGCACCGCGCACGCCGCCCGGTCCAGCAGCCGCAGCGGCCGCGGCACCCCGTGGAAGGGGGCGCCCTTGACCGTCACATCGGTGAAGCCGGACGCCGTCAGGAACGAGCGCAGCGCCCGGGCCGTGTACAGCCGCAGATGTCCGACCACCTCCGAGCCGGGCCGGCCGTGGATCCCGCGCAGACTGACCTCCGAGAACACCGGCTGCACCCCGGCGAGCAGCAGCGCCCGGTTGTACCAGGCCGCCAGGTTCGGGGTGGACAGCATCAGATGGCCGCCGGGCCGCAGCACCCGCCGCAGCTCGTCCAGCGCCTGGTCCGGATCGACCAGATGCTCCAGGATCTCGCTGAACAGCACCGCGTCCGCGCACCCGTCGGCCAGCGGCAGCCCGCCGTGCTCCAGCTCGCCGCGCACCACCGCCCCCATCCGGGGCCGGGCCCGGCGCAGCGCGTCCTGCGACCAGTCGACCCCGATCAGCCGGTGCCCGGCGAGGAACGGGGCCGCCGTGGCCGCCGCTGTGCCGTCGCCGCACCCGATGTCGAGGATCACCTGCCCCGGCGCGTCCAGCGCATCGGCCAGCAGACGGGCCTGCCGTCTGCTGCGCCCGTCGCCCGAGGCGACGGGCACGGCCGGGTTCTCGTAGAAGTCCCGCAGCCCGGGCGGGGGAGAGGCGGTGCCGGTCATACGGTCTCCGAGGACGTCGAGGCCAGGTGACGGGTGAACATCTCGCGCAGGCGCACGCCGTCCTCGTCCCCGAGCAGGGTCCGCGACCAGCGCAGCGCCAGGTGCAGCCGGCCGCCGGTGGACGCCGTGGTGAACGTCAGCCCCCGGGGCATCCGGGCGGGCGCGGAGAACCACACGGCCGTCGCCCGGCCCGCCTCCCCGAAGTCCAGCGGATAGGGCACCCGGCCGATGTTGCTCAGCAGCGTCGTCGAGGTCCACGGCCCCGCCAGCACCCGCAGCCCCCGGGTGACCGCGGCACGGGCGGCCACCGGCAGCAGCGGCGCGGTCAGCAGCGAGGCGGCACGGCCCAACGGGGGCCGGGGGCGCGCCTTGAGCGCCCGGGTCCGCTCGGCGGTCGCCCGGAGCAGGGCGGCGACGTCCGCCCCGGGCAGCAGCTCCGCGGCGGCGAAACCGACCTCCACCAGCCGGGTGCCGTTCCCGATCGGCATCTCGGGCCCCCGGGTGCGGTCGTCGACCGGCATGGTGATCCGCAGCGGTCTGCGGTCGGCCCCCGGCGCGTCCTGCGTTCGGTTCCAGTCGGCCACGGTGAGCGCGGTGGCCACCATCAGCTGGTCGTTCACCGTGTACGGCGCCCCGGACTCCCGCCGGGGGACCGGCAGTTCGGCCAGCAGCATCGCGTTGCCCGGTACCGGGGACGGTCCCGGCGCGCCCGCCGCGATCCGGGCGGGCCGGGCCAGCGGCGCCGCCGGGGACTCCCCGGCGGGCGGCTCGGACGCCGGGCGCGCCGGGGCGGGCGCCGGCGCGGCGCGGTGCGCGCCGTAGACCTCGGCGGCCGTCGCCGCCAGCCGCATGCACGCCGGGCCGTCCAGAGCGGTGTGGTGCACGGCGAACACCAGCACACACCCCTCGCCGCCCGGCTCCCGCACCACGTCCAGCCGCAGCGGCGGCGACGCGGTCAGCGGCGGGGCCTGGTCCAGCGCCCGGGCCCGGGCCCGGGCGAGCGCCCCGGGCCCGGACGGCGGGAAGGAGACCGGATCCGGGTCGGCGCTCCCGGTCAGCTCCCACTCGTAGCGCCGGGCGAACGCACCCCGGGGGCGTTCTCGCATCAGCGCCCGGGGGTGCCGGGCCAGCGCCTCGGCGAACGCGGAGCGCAGCCGCCCCTCGTCCACCCGGCCGGGCAGATGGATCTCGATGTGCACCGTGTTCGGCTCGGCGTCCTGCTCGCAGTGCCGGGCCACCTCGTCGACCACCGGGAACGGCACCCGAACCGGGGGGCCGGGCCGGGGCCCGCCGCCCCGCGCCCGCGATTGCTGCGTGGTCGCCATCAGTCGCTCCCTCCCGGACGGGGCGGCGGCGTTCCCTGCGGCCGCTTCGGGTCGGTGGACAGCGTCCGGCCCGAGGGCGCGGCGGACTGCGCCGGAACCGTGGGCGCATCGCCGCCCGCCGTGGCCGGGGCGGCCGTGCCCGGGCCTCCGGCGGCCCGCCGGCCGAGCGGTCCGCGCCCGACCGTGACCAGGGCCGCGAACAGACCGACCAGGGCCAGGAACTGGGCCGTCGCACCGAACGCGCCCTCGTCCGCCGCCGTGGTGTCCCCGGTGCCCACCGCCGCGACGACACCCGCGGCGGCCATCGCCGCGAACGCCACCGGTGCGAGCCACCGGGGCCGGAAGTGGGCGAGTACGGCGAGGAGCGGCACCGCCAGGGCCAGCGGCCCCGCGATCACCACACCCACCAGGGTGAGCGCCACCGTGCCCAGGACCAGACCCGGCCCCGGCGGCACGGACCGCTCCTCGGACCCGTCCGGACCGGCTCCCCGCCGGCGTACGAAGGCGAGTCCCACGAGCACCAGGAGCAGCACCGCCGCACCGATCAGACCCACCTGGTAGATCCGGGCCGGCTCGTACTCCAGGGTGACCTTGCCGCCCTCGCCCTCCGGGACCAGCCAGGCCTGCTGCCAGCCGTCGATCCGCAGCGGCGTCAGCTCCTTGCCGTCCAGGGTGGCCTTCCAGCCCGCGTTGTGGTTCTCGTGGATCTGGAGGTAGGAGGCCGCGCCCGGGCCGACGGCGATCGTGCGCCGGTCGCCGTCGCCCTGCTCGACGTCCACCGACCGCGGCGTGCTCGCCCCGGCCTCGGCGGCGCCCTTGCTCAGCGTGACGTCCGTGATGGCGAGCGGTCCCGCGTCCCCCGCCTCGACGGTGGTGGACGAGGCGGCCAGCTCCACCGTGCCGTCCTTCGTGCACGGCGTGACCACGATGGGGCGGCGCTGGGTCAGGTCCCGCACCCGGCCCTCGGCCCGGGTCTCCAGGAACGTACCGCCCACCGACAGGACCGGTCCCTTGCCGCAGGCCAGGCTGAAGGTCTTGTCCGGCTTCGGCTGCGGCGAGCGGTACTCCTCCAGCGCCGGGACGTAGACCTCGCTCAGACCGACCGGCAGCTGCAACTGGTCGTCGGCGACCGGGTTGTGGACGGTCAGCGGGGCCTGACGCGAGATGGTGATGTCCATCCGGTCGGTGGTGATCGGTGAGAAGCGGGCCATGCCGTTCTCGTCCACGGCGGCCACCGCCGTACCGTCCGGCGAACTGATCTGCACCTGCTCGGGCCGGGTGGACAGACCGCCGGCCGCCGCGAAGACGATCTCGCCGACCTCCTTCTTCTCCGGCCACGACAGATGCAGTACGGGGCGTTCGCCCGCGATCCACGCCGTGGTCAGATCACCGTCGGTCAGATTGCGCGGACTGAGGTTGGTGCCCAGACGCGCGGTGGAGTCGGCCGTCACCTCGATCTTGTCCCGCTCGCCCGTCAGGTCGAACAGCAGCTTGTCCAGCTCGTCCCCGGGCACCGGAACCGCGCTGGCGGACACCTTGTACGGGCCCGCCTCCTGGGCGGTGAACTGCCGGTGCAGGCCGACCTCGGCCGCCACCGAGGACAGACCGCCCGGGTCGCTGCCGCGCCGCAGCGAGTAGACCGTGGAGTCCGCGCCCTCGCGCGGCGCGTCCGTGGGCAGCTCCAGCATCCGGGTCACCTGCACCCCGGGGATCGCGATGTCGGTGAACCCGGCGCCGGTGAGCCCCGGACGCCCCTGCTGCGACTCCAGGATCGTCACCTTCAGCCAGGCGGCCTGCCCGGCGGGCGCGGCCACCTGCTGCGCCGACCCGTCCGTCCGCAGCGGACTGTCCTTGAAGCCCCGGTCCGTCTCGACCCGGACGACGGTCGGCGCGGCCCGCACGTTCGCGCCGGGCAGCGGAGTCACCTGGAGCGAGCCCGGAAGATCCGTCGGGGTGGTGAAGTCGATCCGCACCCACTCGTTCTCGGGCGAGCCGGGCGAGCCCTCCGCCCAGCCGGTGTCCGGATTGCCGTCGAACGCGTTGACCGGGTCGTACTGCGGCAGATGGAACAGCCAGTTGCCCACCGAGGAGGCGCTGACCTTCTTCGCCCCGCGCAGCACGGCGGTGGTCTGGTGCTCCGCGCCGGACGTCGGCAGGATCTGCCGGGGGCTCCGGCCCGGATCCTGCGCGGCCTCGGCGGCGTTGCGCTCGTCGGCGGTGTACGTGTACGAGGTGTTGGAGTTGACCAGCCCGAACCGGGTGTCCGCGCGCCGCAGCCCGTCGCCCGCCGCGTACAGCGACGGCCGACCCAGACCCGGGTGCGCGTCACCGGCCAGCACGGCCGGCCGGCCCTCCAGCGCGCCGCTCGCCGACAGCGGGAGCAGCGACTCGGGCCCGCCGCTCACGACGGCCGTCGAGGCCACCGGAGCCGTGCTCGCCCGGCCCGGACGCTCCGTCCCGGCGGGCGGTTCGTAGATCTCCACGGCCCGCTGCCGCGGATAGAGGCCCTCGACCTGTACGGGAGTGTCCGCGGCGATCCGGCCGCCGGTCATCACCGGACCGAACCCGGTCACGCGCTGGTACCCGGAGGCCTCCAGGGTGCGCTTCACCGTCGTCGTGGGGACATACCCGAGCTGGTCGGGGTCCAGGTCGTTGCGGACCACCACATAGTGCAGCCCGGCCCGGTTCAGATACTCGCTCAGCCCCGGAACCTCACCGCCGGAGGTCAGCGCCTGCTCGACGGCGTCCATCGCCCGCCGGTTGCCCGGCGTGCCGAAGGGCACGTAATCCCGTTGCGCCCAGGGCGAGTCGGCCAGCACGTCCAGCGGCTGGTCGATGGGGGAGCCCCAGGTGTAGATGCCGTGCGCGGTCGCCGGCACCACCAGGGCGCGGTCGTCCGCCGAGTTCTTCTTCAGCCAACCCCCGGTCGCCTCCCAGTACGTCGGCAGCTGCTGGAACGAACCCGTCTGCAGGATCGAGCCGTTGACGTACGGCCAGGCCAGACCCGGCAGCACGATCACGGCGGCGACCACCGGCGCGAGCCGGCGGGCCCGCACCGCGTCGCCGCCACGGCGCGCCGCGACGGCGACGGAGGCCACCGCCGTGAGGTGCGCGAGCCCCAGCGCCAGGGCCAGCGCCACACCCGTCTGGAACTTGTAGATGTTCCGGAACGGCACCAGCCAGCCGTCCAGCCAGTCCTGCACGGTCCCGTGGAACAGCCCGCCCAGCGCACCGCCGTAACCGGCGAGCGTCACCAGCGCGACGCTCAGGACCGTGAGCACCAGCCAGCGGCGCTCGGGCAGATCACGCCGCGCCAGACCCGCCAGACCCAGGGCGGCGGCGAGCGCCGAGCCCAGGATGGTGACGGTCGCGGTGGCGACGGTCCAGCCGGCGGGCAGCCAGGCCTCGCCGAAGTTCAGATAGCCGACCCAGTTCCCGCCGCCGCGCAGCATCTCCGTCGCCGACATGGTCGTCGTGGTGGTGTACGAGGACTCCACGTACGGCATGAAGTTCTCGCCGAAGGTCCCGAGCAGCAGCAGCGGCACGATCCACCAGGCCGTCGCCAGGACCACGCCCGGTATCCACCAGGCCAGCAGCGCCCGCTTGCGCGGACCGCCCGGCCGGGACAGCAGATACAGCCCCACCGGCAGCAGCGAGGCCAGCGTGGAGGCGGCGTTGACCCCGCCCATCAGCGGGATCAGCAGCGCGGAGCGGGCCGCGGCGATCCTCGGCGCCAGCCGCGGGTTCGTCAGCGGCAGCAGCACCCACGGCAGCAGCGCGCCCGGCAGGGCGGCGGCCGAGGTCGAGCCCACGACGATCGTGTACGTCGGCCACAGCGCGTACACCACCGCACCCAGCAGCCGGGTCGCCGGGGAGCCTACCCGCAGCCGCTCCGCCAGCCGCAGCGCACCCCAGAAGGCGGTCGCCACGATCAGCGAGAGCCACAGCCGCTCCGCGAGCCAGACCGGCACGTGCAGCAGGTCGGCCGCCCCGTAGTACGGCAGCATCGGGATGGCGTAGCCCACGTACTGGTCGGCGATCCCGCCGAACCCGGCCCGGCTGTGCCACAGCTCGCCCAGGTCGCCCAGGAAGCGCCAGGGGTCCGCGACGACGCCGAGCTTGGTGTCGAACGTCATCCGCCCGGGCGACACCGCGAGGAACGCCGCGAACACGGCGGCCCAGAAGCCCAGCAGCCAACGCCGCGACCGGGGCGGGCCCTCGGAGGAGCCCGGCGGCACGGGACCCGCACCGTCCGGGGCTGTGGGCCGGGGTGGGTGGACAGCGCTGGTCATGAACACCGCCGGAGGATGAGGAGGAGGTTCCAGGTGGCGAACTCCCGCAGTACGGGGATCCGCGGCACGAGCTGGGGAAGGACGGGCCAGTAGCGCGAGCGGGCCGAGACGACGGCCACGTCGGAACGGCTCCGGACATGGCTCAGCGTCTCGCCGACGCCGATCTTGAAGAGGTTCTCGCCGAGCCGGTGTTTGGCCGGGCCGCCGGTGCGCCGCTCGTAGCGGCTCCGGGCGCGTTCGGCGCCGAGGTAGTGCCAGGGCGCCCACTCGTGGCCGCCCCACGGGGAGAGCCAGTTGGTGTAGGAGACGTAGATGAGGCCGCCGGGGCGGGTCACCCGGGCCATCTCGCTGAGGAAGGTGTGGGGGTCGGCGACGTGCTCCAGCACGTTGGACGAGAAGCAGACGTCGGCCGCGCCGTCGGCGAGCGGCAGCAGATACCCGTCGGCGACGACGGTGTCCGCGCGCTGCCCGGGGCCGATCTCCGCCGGATCCGGTTCGAAGAGGTAGCTGTGCGCTCCGCGCCGCCGGAACTCCCGGGTGAAGTAGCCGTCGCCGCCGCCGATGTCCACGACGACCTTGTCCCGGAGCGGACCGTGCCGCTCGACCTGGTCGGCCGCGTCACGGGCCAGCAGGGTGTACGCGGTGGCGGGGTCGCCCTGTTCGCGCAGGAAGGCGTGGAACAGGGCGGCCGACCGCCGGAACGAGGGGTCCTTCACGCGCTCGCACCGATCGCCGGGGCGCCCGGGCCGCTCGCCGCACCGGCGGCCGCCTCGGCGGCGACCGCCGCGAACCGGCGCACACTGGCGGTCCACCGGTAGTCCGCGGCGCGTTCGCGGGCCGCCTTGCCCATCGTCTCGCGGCGCTCGTCGTCCAGCGCCAGCGCACACCAGGCGGCGGCGAAGGAGGACGCGCCCGGAGCGAGGATCCCGGTGACCCCGTCCTCGACGGAGTCGCGCAGCCCCGGCACGTCGAAGCCCAGGGTCGGGGTGGACCGGGCCGCCGCCTCCGTGACGACGAGCCCCCAGCCCTCCACGGCCGCCGGGTGCAGCAGCATCCACGCGGCACAGAGCAGCCGGTGCTTCTCCGCCTCGGTCACATGACCGGCGAACTCCACACCCGGACCGGCGAGTTGTTCCAGCCGGGCCCGCTCCGGGCCGTCGCCGACGATGACGAGCCGGCCGCCGGTGACCGGCCGGACCCGCTCCCAGAGCTGGAGCAGCAGATCGACGCGCTTGTAGTCGACGAGCCGGCCCAGCGCCACGAACAGCGGCGTGGCGGACCGCTCGCCCTGCGGGCTCGGCTCCTGGACCCCGTTGTGCACCACCCGGATCCGCCGGTCGGGCACGCCCAGTTCGCGCAGGGCGCCCGCCGTGGACGGGGAGACCGCGATCATCAGGTGGTCGCGGTAGGCCCGGGACAGCGCCCAGTGTTCGAGCTTGCGCCCGGCACGGGCCACCGGCGTCGGGAAGCGCATGTCCCACAGGTCGGTGTGCACATGGTTGACCAGGCACACCGTGGGTCCGCGGTGCCACAGGGGCGCGAGGTACGGCATGCCGTTGCAGACCTCGACGAGCAGGTCGCACGCCCCGATGTGCCGGGCGAACGCGGAGCGCGCTCCGACGTAGTGCCCCAGCGTGCTGCCCGCCGAGACGACCCGGTAGGACCGGCGGGCGGCCTGCCCGCCGCACAGCAGCGTGACGTCGTGGCCCTGCTCGGTGAGACCGAGGGCCAGCTGGTCGACCAGCAGTTCGGAGCCGCCGGCGGCCGGATTGCCCAGGTCGCGGTGGGCGAGGAAGACGATACGTCGGGGAACGGCGGGAACCGGGGCGGACGCCGGGCCCTGACCCGGGCGTGCGACGGCGTCGAGCAGTGGGGGAGGTACGTGCTGGGGCATCGGTGCTCCAACTCGGCTCGGGATGTGGGGAATGAGGGGAAGCGGCCATCGGGGTCGAGGGCCGTGCGGTGCGGGGCGGAGAGCGTGAGGGTGGGGAGAAGCGACGTACGGAGAAGAGCGACGTACGGAACGGAGAAGAACGAGGAAGGAAGGTGAGGGAGGGGGACAGGACGAGACCGGGGGGCCGTGCTCTGGTGGGGATAGACAGTTTTCGGCACGGGTACGCACCCGGCTACTCACCGGTGCAACAACTTGCCGGTAACTCAGGTGTGCGGAATCGTCATCAGGTGAGTATTCGGAGCTTCCGGCTCCGTCCGACGCCCCCGTACGACGAGCACGACGCCCACGATCGTGAGCACACCGCCCAGTCCGGCCGCCCCGGCCGGCGCGGTCGTGCCGAGCATCGCCAGCCGGTCGCTGTCCGCCGAAGCGAGCTCGACCTGCTTGCGCTGGGTCTCCTCGGTGAACTCCACCCGCCGGCTCTCCAGCAGCACGACGGCGTCCTTCGTGGATCCCGGGGCGCGCAGCGTCTTCTTCGGTCCGATCGCCGCGTTGATGATGCGGCCGGTCCGCCGGTCCGCGACCAGCTCGATACCGCTGTTGGAATACCACTCCTCGGCCAGCACCTGCGGGGTCTTCTTCTTCCCCACGAGCAGCCCCGGCACCTGGCGCACCCCGGTCCTGGTGGGCTCCACCTCGCCCTTGAAGAGATAGCCGGAGTAGCCCTGGACGTCCTTCTCACCCGCGTAGGACAGCCGCACCACGCCGCCGAGCGTGCTGTCCCACCAGCGGTAGGAGCGCTTCTCGACGTCGAAGGGGAACTTCAGATACGCCTCCCCGTCGAAGACCGGGGACTCCTCGCAGCAGTGCACCGGCTCGTTGGTGGAGCGGTCGGTCACCCAGCGCTCCAGCGTCCACTGGAGGGCGTCACGGGGGTCCGAGGCGGGCAGGGTGCCCTGGTGGTCGACCGAGGTGGACACGTCCCACACGGCGTTGCCGCTCTTCTCGCTGTCGGCCACGTCCCCGCGCACCTGCCGGGTGATCGTGATCGTTCTGCCCTCGACCGTCTCCACCTCGGAGGTGTCGAAGTAGCTGCCCGTCCCGGTGAAGACGGTGGTGGTGTCGATGTCTATGGGGGTGCGCTTGGCATGCGGCTGGACGTACCAGACGAGCAGTGGCGCGAGGACGAGCAGGAAGACCCCTGCCCCCAGCAGGACAAGCGACAGGGGTGAAGCGTTGTGGCGCATCCGGGCACTCCTGGGTCGAATCTCTTCGCGGAGGTGCACGGGCCCCGGGCCGGTCAGCCCTTGGTTGGCGTGAACAGTAAGCAAGCCCTTGACGGAATGTCAATGTGCTGTCGACACTGTGTCCCAGCCGGAGGGGCCCGGCTGAAGGGGTGGGGATCGTCTCCAGCAAGGAGCTGACCCGACTTATGCGCAGACTCATCGCCGCAACCGTCACCGTTCTGGTGGCCGCGACCTTCGCCGTTGCCGCGGCGGTCGGTGTCGTGGCACTGCTCGACGCCACTCCCGACCAGCCCAACACCCCTCTGATCAGCTATGACACCGGCCCGGCGGCTCCGTGACGCGCCCCGCCTGGCAGGAGGTCCCCCGGTCGAAGCTCGACCGCTTCGAGGCGATCGCCCGGTCCGAGGCCCCGGAGCTCGCCCAGACGATCCTGTACCAGATACGCCAGGAATATCCCTATCTGCACCTCGTCGAGGACGAGTCCGGAGAGCCGCTGGCCCTCGTCGGCATCCGCCGCGCCATCGAAGGCTTCGTCCACAACCTCACCGCGGGCGCCCACCCACGGGTGCCGCCGGAGATGTTCCAGGAGTTCGGCCGGGGCGAAGGGCTCGAAGGCCGCAGCCTCGACGCGCTTCAGGCCATCTACCGCCTCGGGGTCCGGCTCACCTGGCGCAGGCTCGCCGAGATCGGCCAGCAGGTCGACATCCCCGCGCCCGCCATGTACGAGCTGGCCGAATCGGGATTCGAGTATCTGGACGGGCTCGTGGAACAGTCGGTACGGGGCTACGCCGAGGCGGCGGCCCGGCGCGCCAGCGAACGGCTCCGCCTCCAGCGTCAGCTGATCGAACTCCTTCTGATGGAACACCGCGGCGACACGGGCCGGGGCCTGGCCGAGCGGGCCGCCCGGATCGGCTGGGAGCTCCCGGAGACGATCGCCGTGGGCGTGCTCATGCGCCCGGCCCGCGAGGCCGTGGCCCCCGCGGTGGGGCAGGGCATCCTGCTGGAGATGGAGAGCGAGCAGCCGCGCATCGTCATCCCGGATCCGGACACGGCGGGCCGCGCGGAGATCCTGCGGCGCGCCACGGCCGGCTGGTCCGGGGCGATCGGCCCGGCGGTCCCGCTGGCGGCCGCGGCGACCTCGCTGCGCTGGGCCGAGACCGCGGTCCAGCTGATCAAGAAGGACCTGCTGCCGCAGGGCGAGGTGCTGTACTGCACCGAACGGACGGAGGAGCTGCTGCTGCTCCCGGCCCAGGAGCTGATCGACGCCGCCGCCCGCCGCTGCCTCGCCCCGCTCGACGGCCTCAGCCCGACGCAGACGAAGCGGCTGGCCGAGACGCTGCTCGCCTGGATCGAGACCCCCGGCGGCGCCCCCGAGGTGGCCGCCCGGCTGGGCGTCCACCCGCAGACGGCCCGCTACCGGCTGCGGCAGATCCGCGAGCTGTGGGGCGACGCCATCGACGAACCGGACCAGCGCTTCGAGATGCTCCTGGTGCTCCGCGCCCAGCGTCTGCGGGGCGAGCCGGCTGCGGCCCCGCGCTGAACGCCGACCGGCGGCCGGACGTCCGAGGACGTCCGGCCGCCGGGGGAGTACCGGAGAGTGCCGGGATCAGACCGGGGTGACGTACGCCCCGGCGATCCCGCCGTCGACCAGGAAGTCCGTGGCGTTCACGAACGAGGAGTCGTCGCTCGCCAGGAACGCCACGGCGGCGGCGATCTCGGTCGGCTCCGCGAACCGGCCGACCGGGATGTGCACCAGACGCCGGGCGGCCCGCTCCGGGTCCTTGGCGAACAGCTCCTGGAGCAGCGGGGTGTTGACCGGCCCGGGGCACAGGGCGTTGACCCGGATCCCGTCGCGCGCGAACTGCACACCCAGCTCGCGCGACATCGCCAGCACCCCGCCCTTGGACGCGGTGTACGAGATCTGCGAGGTGGCCGCGCCCATCCGGGCCACGAACGAGGCCGTGTTGATGATGGAGCCCCTGCCCTGCGCGCGCATATAGGGGATGGCCGCCTTGCAGCAGAGGAACACGGAGGTCAGATTGACCTCCTGCACCCGCCGCCAGGCCTCCAGGCCGGTGTCCAGGATGGAGTCGTCGTCGGGCGGCGAGATCCCCGCGTTGTTGAACGCGATGTCGACCGAACCGTAGGTGTCGAACGCCGCCTTGAAGAGCGCGTCGACCTGCTCGGCGTCGGTGACGTCGGTACGGACGAAGAGCCCGCCCGCCTCCTCGGCGGCGGCCTTGCCGCGCTCCTCGTCCACATCGGCGCAGACGACGTGCGCGCCCTCGGCGGCCAGCCGTCGCACGGTGGCCAGCCCGATGCCGCTGCCGGCTCCGGTGACGACGGCGGTGCGGCCGACCAGGCGGCGGCAGACGGAAGAAGTGTCGGTCATGGTGCTCAGGCCTCCGTGCTGATGAAGACGTTCTTGGTCTCGGTGAAGGCGGCCAGGGCGTCCGGGCCGAGCTCGCGGCCCAGACCCGACTGCTTGTAGCCGCCGAAGGGGGTCGAATAGCGCACGCTGGAGTGCGAGTTGACGGAGAGGTTGCCCGCCCGCAGACCCTGCCCGACGCGCAGCGCCCGCCCGACGTCCCGGGTCCAGACCGAACCGGCGAGCCCGTACTCGGTGGCGTTGGCGAGCCGCAGCGCGTCCTGTTCGTCCTCGAACGGCAGGACCACCGCGACCGGTCCGAAGACCTCCTCCACGGCCACCGGCGCATCCGGCGAGACGCCGGTGAGAACGGTCGGCGGATACCAGAACCCGGGGCCCTCGGGGGCCGTTCCGAGAAGGGTCCGTACGCCGTCGGCGCCACGGTCCCCGTCGACGAAGCCCCGCACCCGCTCCAGCTGGAGCGCCGAGATCAGCGGGCCCATCTGCGTCTTCTCGTCGGCCGGGTCGCCCACCACCACAGCGGCCACGGCCGGGACGAGCAGCTCCAGGAAGCGGTCGTACACGGACCGCTCGACCAGGATCCGGGTCCGGGCGCAGCAGTCCTGACCGGCGTTGTCCAGGAAGGACATCGGGGCGGCCGCCGCCGCGGCCGCCACATCCGCGTCGGCGAAGACGAGGTTGGGGCTCTTGCCGCCCAGCTCCAGGGTGAGCCGCTTCACGCGCTCCGCGCAGCGCGTCATGATGTGCTTCCCGGTCCGGGTGGAGCCGGTGAACACGATCTTCGCGACGCCCGGGTGCCCCACCAGGGCGCTTCCCGCCACCGGACCCTCGCCGGGCAGCACCTGGAAGAGCCCGTCGGGAAGACCGGCCTCCAGGGCGAGTTCGGCCAGCCGGAGAGCGGTGAGCGGGGTCGTCTCGGCGGGCTTGAGGAGGACGGCGTTGCCCGCCGCGAGGGCCGGGGCGAGACCCCAGGCGGCGATCGGCATCGGGAAGTTCCACGGCGCGATGACGCCGATGACGCCCAGCGGCTCCAGGACGGTGAAGTCGATACCGCCCGCGACCGGGATCTGCCGGCCCAGGAGCCGTTCCGCCCCGCCCGCGCTGTAGTCGAGGAGATCGCGGACGTTGCCCGCCTCCCACCGGGCGTTGCAGATGGTGTGGCCGGCCTCGCGGACCTCCAACTGGGCCAGTTCCTCGATGTGTTCGTCGACGACCACGGCGAAGCGGCGCAGCAGCCGGGCCCGGTCGGCGGGCGCGGCGGCCGCCCAGCGCCCCTGGGCGGCCGCCGCGCGGGTGACGGCGGCGTCCACATCGGCGGCGGAGGCGGCGGGGACGGTGGCGATGACCTCGGCCGTGGCCGGGTTCAGGACGTCCAGGGTGGACGCCGCGGAGTGCTGTGACACGTACGGACCTCGATCAGGAAGAGGGATCGGTCAGAGGCGTTCGAAGGAGCGGCGCAGTTCCCAGTCGGTCACCGCGGAGTCGTACGCGGCCAGTTCGACCCGGGCCATGTTGAGGTAGTGCGCGACGACCTCCTCGCCGAACGCCTCCTTGGCGATGGGGCTGGCCTCCCACAGCTCGGCCGCCTCGCGCAGGGTCGTCGGCACCTGGTCGTAGTCCCCGGTGTAGGCGTTGCCCGTACACGCCTCGGGCAGCGGCAGCCGGTGCTCGACCCCGTACAGTCCGGCGGCGACCAGACCGGCGACGGCCAGATGCGGGTTGACGTCGCCGCCGGGCAGCCGGTTCTCGAAGCGCATCGAGCGCCCGTGGCCGACGACCCGCAGGGCGCAGGTGCGGTTGTCGACGCCCCAGGCGACGGCGGTGGGGGCGAAGGAACCGGGCTGGAAGCGTTTGTAGGAGTTGATGTTGGGCGCGTAGAGGAGGGAGAAGTCCCGCAGGGCGGCCAGCTGACCGGCCAGGAAGTGCCGCATCAGCTCGGACATCCCGTCCTCGCCGTCGCCCGCCATCATGTTCTCGCCGTCCGCGTCGGTCAGTGAGAGATGGATGTGGCAGGAGTTGCCCTCGCGCTCGTCGTACTTGGCCATGAAGGTCAGCGAGACGCCCTCCTGGGCCGCGATCTCCTTGGCGCCCGTCTTGTAGACGGCGTGCTGGTCGCAGGTGGTGAGCGCCTCGTCGTAGCGGAAGACGATCTCGTGCTGACCGGGATTGCACTCGCCCTTGGCGGACTCGACGGTCAGTCCGGCCTCCTGCATCTCGTTGCGGATCCGGCGCAGCAGCGGCTCGATCCGGCCCGTGCCGAGGATCGAGTAGTCGATGTTGTACTGGTTGGCCGGGGTCAGCCCGCGGTAGTCGCGGTCCCAGGCCTCCTCGTAACTGTCCCGGAAGACGATGAACTCCAGCTCCGTGCCCACCTGGGCCGTGCAGCCCAGCTCCGCCAGCCGGTCGAGTTGACGGCGCAGGATCTGACGCGGGGCCGCCACCACCGGACTGCCGTCGTGCCAGGTGAGATCCGCGATCAGCAGGGCGGTCCCCTCGTGCCAGGGCACGGGGCGCAGGGTGGCGGGGTCGGGGACCATGCCGAAGTCGCCGTAGCCGTTCTCCCACGAGGACATCGCGTAGCCGTCGACGGTACGCATCTCGGTGTCCACGGCCAGGAGGTAGTTGCAGCCCTCGGTACCGTGCTCCAGCACCTCGTCCAGGAAGAACCCGGCCGCGAACCGCTTCCCCTGAAGCCGGCCCTGCATGTCCGGGAAGGCCAGCACCACGGTGTCTATCGACCCGTCCGCGACACGTGAGCGGAGCTCGTCGACGGCGAGCGGGGGTGTGCGGTCTGCCACGGGATGCCTCCTTGGGTGAACCGGGAGGCTTAAGGTATGACAGGGAACCATTGCTTGGGAAGGGGATCCGCCAGTGGCCACGAGGGAGAGAGCGGACGACACCCGTCCGGCGGCAGCCGTCACCGACGTGACGGCGGGCGAGCCGGACGCCGCGACCGGCCGGCCGGCCTCCGTGCTGCGCCCCGTCCGCGCGGGCAACGGCTTCGAGGAGGCGCTGGAACAGGTCCTCCAGCTTCTGCGGCTCGGCCTGGTCCCGCCCGGCGAACGGCTGCCCTCCGAGCGTGAGTTGTCCCAGCAGCTGCGGATCAGCAGGGTCACGCTGCGCGAGGTCCTCAAGGTCCTCCAGGACCAGAACATGGTCGAGAGCCGCCGCGGCCGCTACGGAGGAACGTTCGTCCTGCCGCGCACCGCCGCCCCCGACGGCGGCGACGGCAGCGACGAACTGCGCCGCCGGATCGCCGCCGTCGACGTGGAGGACACCCTGCGCTTCCGCGAGGTGCTGGAGGCCGGAGCGGCGGGCCTGTGCGCCGAGGGGCTCACGGCCGACGGCGAGCTGCGGCTGCGGGGAGCGCTCGACGCCACGCAGGGCGCCCGGCTGGAGGACTACCGCCGCCAGGACACCCTGCTCCACCTCACGCTCGCCGAACTCTCCGGCTCCCGCACGCTCGCCGCCCAGTACGCCGCGGTCCGGGCCACCCTCAACGAACTCCTCGACTGCATCCCGCTGCTGGTGCGCAACCTGGAGCACTCCCAGCAGCAGCACGCGGCCGTCGTCGAGGCGGTGCTCGACCGGGACGCGGACGCGGCGCGCGAGATGATGCGCGAACACTGCGGCGGCACGGCGGCCCTGCTGCGCGGCTTCCTCGCCTGAGCCGGCCCGGCGGACCGGCGCGGCGAATCCGTAACCACTCTTTAACGCACGGCCCTTGCCATTCGCTCCTACGTTCCACAAAGGTGTGCCGACGAACCTTTGACCGACGCAGTGCCATCGACTCCCCACCGCGGAGCCGACAGACCTCGGGAGCGCTCATGGCTCAGGGAACCGAAACACCCGCCGGACCACCCGCCGGACCTTCCGGCGGTGGTGACCCGGGAACGTCCGGCACGGACGCCTATCTGCACCGCCGCACCCTGCGCCGGGGCAGCGCCGGCTGGCTCCTGCTGACCGGCCTCGGCGTCGCCTATGTCGTCTCCGGCGACTTCTCCGGCTGGAACATCGGCCTGTCCAAGGGCGGCTTCGGCGGCCTCGCCGCGGCCATGGTCCTGATGGGCGTCATGTACGCGTGTCTGGTCTTCGCGCTGGCCGAACTCTCCGCCATCCTGCCCACGGCGGGCGGCGGTTACGGCTTCGCGCGGCGGGCGCTCGGCACCTGGGGCGGCTTCCTGACCGGCACGGCCATCCTCATCGAGTACATCCTCGCCCCCGCCGCCATCTCCCTCTTCATCGGCGACTACGTCGAATCGCTCGGCCTGTTCGGCCTCACCTCCGGCTGGCCCGTCTACCTCGCCTGCTTCGCGATCTTCATCGGCATCCACCTCTGGGGCGTCGGCGAGGCGCTCCGCTTCAGCCTGGTGGTGACCGCCATCGCGGTGGCCGCCCTCCTCATCTTCGCCGTCGGCGCGTTCACCGAGTTCGACGCGGGCCGCCTCAACGACATCCCGGCGGACGCCTCCGCCTTCGGCTCCAACTCCTGGCTGCCCTACGGACTCCTCGGCATCTGGGCCGCCTTCCCCTTCGGCATGTGGTTCTTCCTCGGCGTGGAGGGCGTGCCGCTCGCCGCCGAGGAGGCCAAGGACCCGGTCCGCTCGATGCCGAAGGCGCTGGCCATCTCGCTCGGCGTCCTGGTCTTCCTGGCCCTCATCACCTTCGTCTCCGCCACCGGCGCCCAGGGCGCCAACGCCATCAAGGAGGCCGGAAACCCGCTGGTGGTGGCTCTGCAGGGCAGCGGCGAGCCGACCGTCCTGAGCCGCTTCGTGAACTACGCGGGCCTCGCCGGCCTGGTCGCCTCCTTCTTCTCCCTGATCTTCGCCGGATCCCGTCAGCTGTTCGCCCTCTCCCGGGCCGGCTACCTGCCCCGCTTCCTCTCCCTCACCAACCGCCGCAAGTCCCCCTACCTCGGCCTGCTGATCCCCGGAGTCATCGGGTTCACGCTCGCCGCCTGGAGCGGCAACGGCGGCCGGATGCTGAACGTCGCCGTCTTCGGCGCCACGATCAGCTACGCCCTCATGGCGCTCTCCCACATGATGCTGCGCCGCCGCGAACCGGAGCTGCCGCGCCCCTACCGCACCCCCGGCGGCGCGCTCACCTCGTCCGTGGCCTTCGTTCTGGCATGCTCGGCGCTGGTGGCGACCTTCCTGGTGGACCGCGACGCGGCGTTCATCGCGCTCGGCGTGTACGCGGTGGCCCTGGCCTACTTCGCCCTCTACAGCCGTCACCGGCTGGTCGCGGGAGCCCCGGAGGAGGAGTTCGCCGCCCTGGCGGCGGCCGAGGCCGAACTCGCCCGCGACTGAGCCCCGCGCCCTTCCGCCCAGCACCACGACCCGACGAGGAGTACGTCCCATGTCCCGGCCCGTCATCGGCATCAGCACCTACCAGGATCCGGCCCGCTGGGGTGTGTGGGAGATGTCCGCCGTGCTGCTGCCCGCCGCCTATCCGCGCCTCGTCCGGGCGGCGGGCGGACGCGCGGTGCTGCTGCCGCCCGACGACGCGGCGGACGCGGCCCGGGACACCGTCGCCGCCCTGGACGGACTGGTGATCGCCGGCGGAGCGGACGTGGAACCGGCACGCTACGGGGCGGTCGCCGACCCCCGTACCGGCCCCCCGGCCCGCGAACGCGACGCCTGGGAGCTGGCCCTGATCCGGGCGGCGGTCGAACAGCGGGTCCCGCTGCTCGGCATCTGCCGGGGCATGCAGCTCCTGAACGTCGCCCTCGGCGGCACTCTGCACCAGCACCTGGACGACCACACCGGCGGCCCCGGCGTCTTCGGCAGCCACCCGGTGACCCCCGTGCCCGGTACCGCGTACGCGGACGCCGTGCCGGAGACCGCGGTGGTGCCCGCCTACCACCACCAGGCGGTCGACCGCCTCGGCGCCGGCCTGGTGGCCTCCGCCTACGCGCCCGACGGGACCGTGGAGGCCCTGGAGCTCCCCGGGCACGGGAGCCTGGTGCTCGGCGTGCAGTGGCACCCGGAGATGGGCGAGGACACCCGGGTCATGGCCGCCCTGGTCCGGGCCGCCGGGGGAGCGGCGGGCCTGCCCGACGCCCGGCCCGCAGCCGCAGCACCCGTACGCGCCTGAGCCGAGCCGACCCGCGCGTGCGCGGGTCGGCTCGGCTCAGCGGCGGGTGTCGGGGAGGCGCGGCCCCGCGACCCCGCCGGAACTCTCGAAGCCCGGCCCGGAGAACTCGGGCCCCGCGAACGCCGGCGAGCTGAAGCCGGAGCTCTCGCCGCGGTCGGCCGGAGGTGTGGCCGTCCCCGCGAGCTGCTGGAGCAGGAACGGCCGGATCCCGCGGTCGCGCAGCGCCGCGAGCCACGCCTCACGGGCGTCCTGGAGGGCTGGGGACCGGTCGGGCACGGCCGCCGTGCCGTCCGCCGGCTGCTGCGCCGCCGTGCGGTAGAGGGCGACCACGCCGACCAGGCCCGTGACCGCCGCGACCACCAGACTGGACCAGCCGACGCCGATGAGCGTGCCCGCCAGGGCCGGCAGGCTTCCGGCGAGCCGCAGCCCGTACCCGAGGACCAGGAACGTCGCCGCGGCCACGGCGGCGAGCAACGGCGTCAGCACCCCGAGGACCGCCAGCACCCCGGCGCCCGGCCGCTCCTGGTCGCCCGGCCCGGAGAGCGGCGACGCCCCGGCCTCCCGCCGCCCGCCCCGCGCCTGCCGCCGCAGCGCCGCGTACCGCCGGTACTCGGCGTCGGCGGCGGCGGTCGTGCGCGCGACGGCAGCCAGGCCCAGGACCCGCAGCCGACCGCCGGTGAGCCCCGCGCGTTCGAGCAGGCGTCGGATCTCCGGGGAGGCGATCACCTCGTCGAGCGCGCTCGCGTAGTCGGATCTGTCCTCGTCCCCGAGCCGGGAAGGTCTGCCCATGCTGTCCCTCGGTCGATACAGGTGTGGTGGGTGTGTGCCGCCCACCGGACGGCGGGGGCGCGCGCCTGCCGGGCGCGCACCCCCGCCGGTGTCCGGTGGGTTGTTCCTAAAGGTGCTGCACGACCGCGGGCATGAGGTCCTGGAAGGTCCGCCCGTCCGCCGCCGCGCCGATCGCGGTCATCTGCCAGCCCGAGCCGGTCCGCTGGACCTTGGCCATGATCTGGGCGGTGTGCCGTCCGCCGCCGGTCAGGGTGTACCGGGCCAGCTCCTGGCCGTTGCTCTCGTCGACCAGCCGGCAGAAGGCCGCCTCGACCTCCTCGAAGGTCTGGCCGGTGAACGAGTTCACCGTGAAGACGATCTGGTCCACGTGGGCCGGCACCCGCCGCAGATCGACGACGATCGACTCGTCGTCGCCGCCCTCGCCCGCCCCGCCGACCCGGTTGTCCCCGGTGTGCTGGACCGAACCGTCGTCGCTGGTCAGGTGCTGGAAGAAGACCACGTCCTGCGGATCACGGCCGGCGAAGAGCACCGCCGAGGCGTCCAGGTCGATCTCGCGGGCGGTCAGCCGTGCCAGAAATCCCTTACGGGGAGCGGACTTCCAGCCCAGCCCCATCCGTACGACGTCGAGCTCGCCGCCGCCGGACTTGGTGAGGCTGACCTGCTGGCCCTTGGTGAGGTTGATCGTCATCGTGCCGCCTTCGGTGCCTGTCGTGACGTGGGTGGGAGGTGCGGGTCCGGATCCCGGCGGCTCAGAGACTGACGCCGAAGTCGGCGATGATGCCGCTCAGGCCGGATGCGTAACCCTGCCCGACCGCACGGAACTTCCACTCGGCGCCGTGCCGGTACAGCTCGCCGAAGACCATCGCCGTCTCGGTGGAGGCGTCCTCGCTGAGGTCGTAGCGGGCGATCTCCGCGCCGCCCGCCTGGTTCACCACACGGATGTACGCGTTGCGCACCTGACCGAAGCTCTGGCCCCGGCCCTCCGCCTCGTGGATCGAGACCGGGAACACGATCTTCGCGACGGTCGCGGGCACCGAGGCGAGGTCGACCTTGACGATCTCGTCGTCGCCCTCGCCCTCACCGGTGAGGTTGTCGCCGGTGTGCTCGACCGAACCGTCGGGGCTCTTCAGGTTGTTGTAGAAGATGAAGTGCTCGTTGGACTGCACCTTGCCCGCCTCGTCGCAGAGCAGCGCGCTCGCGTCCAGGTCGTAGTCGGCGCCGGTGGTGGTGCGGACGTCCCAGCCGAGACCGACGAGGACCGCGGTCAGCCCCGGAGCCTCCTTGCTCAGCGAGACATTTCCGCCCTTGGCGAGGCTCACGCCCATGATGTTCTCCCTTGTGCGGTGACGGGTGTTCACGTGCCTGCGGCCACGCCACGGGTGACGGCGCGGACACACTGCGACCATGAACAAAATCTACAGCACTGTAGATTTTCGGGGCCAGGAGGCGAGCGGTCCGGCCCCGGCCGGTGGCCGGTGCCGCCGCCGGCTGGATACGATTTCCCGATTCCCGGCGGGCGAAGTGCCGTGCCCGGGTGGCGAGAAGGAGAAAGGGGCCGTGCCGTGGACGCCGAAGGAGCCGGTGGCGAACGGGAGACGCCTGTCCGCAGGCGTGGCCAGGGCGAGCTGGAGGCCCAGGTGCTGTCGGTGCTGGGCGGGGCGAGCGAGCCGGTGACCGCCGCCTGGGTGCTGGAGCGGCTCGGCGCGGGCCTCTCGTACAGCACCGTCATCACGATCCTGACGCGGCTGCACGCCAAGCAGGCCGTCACCCGCACCGGACGGGGGCGTCCCGTCCTCTGGGAGCCCGTGGCGAACGAGGCGGGCCTCGCCGCCCTGCGGATGCGTCGGCTCCTCGACAAGCAGAGCGACCGTGACGCGGTGCTCTCCAGCTTCGTCTCCGTGCTCTCCTCGCACGACGAGGACCTGCTGCGGGCTCTGCTCGCCGAGAGCGGTCCCGACGGAACCGGCGCGCCCTCGGACCGGCCGGAGCGCTGACGGTGGGGGTCTTCGTCTATCTGCCCCTCGTCCTTCCCCTGACCGCGCTGCCGATCGCCCGCCTGGCCGAACAGCATCTGCACCCCCGCAGGGCCGCCCGGCTGCTGACCACCGTCGCCGTGATCCTCGCCTCCTGCAGCCTGGTGTGCCTCGGGCTGCTGGTGGTCGTGGGCACGGCCCAGCTGCCCGGCAACCCGCTGCCCGACGGCTGGTCCGACGACGAGGTGCGCGATGCCGTGCCGCACGACGCGTTCGCGGGCAAGGCCTCCATCCTGGCGCTCGTCGCCGTCACGGCGGCCTGCGGATTCACCGTCCACCGCCACTACCGCTTCCGGGCCCTGGCCCACCGGGCGCTGGCAGGTCTGCCGGGCGCCGACGACGTCGCCGTGCTGCCCGACGACGTCCCGTACGCCTATGCGCTCCCCGGCTCCCCGGGGCGGGTGATGGTCTCCACGGCCCTGCTCGCCTCCCTCGAACCGGCCGAGCACCGGGCGCTGTTCGCCCATGAGCGGGCCCATCTGACGGGCCGCCACCACCGGCTGCTGCTCGCGACGCGGCTGGCCGGATGCGTCAACCCGCTGCTGTGGCCGCTGCTCGGAGCGCTGGTCTACAGCACCGAGCGCTGGGCGGACGAGGAGGCGGCCCGGGTCACCGGCGACCGCCGGCTCACCGCACGCGCGGTCGGCAAGGCGGCGCTCGTCTCCCGCCCGGCCCCCGGCGGCACGGCCTTCGCCGCCTTCGCCGCCGCCGGACCGGTGCCGCGCCGGGTGGCGGCCCTCCTGGGCCCGGTGCCGCCGGACCGGGGCTGGCCGCCCGCCCTCACCCCGGCAGGCGCCGCCGCGCTCGTCGCCGCGGCCGGGACGACCGTCTCCGCACTGTCCGCGCTGAACGCGGCCGTCGCGCTGTTCCTCGTCCTGGAGGCGGCGACACCGCTGTAGCCGTCGCGGGGCGCCCGGCCCACCGGATCGCTCCGGCGGGCCGTCGCCGTCGGGTCACGACGTGCTGTCAGGTCACGACGTGCTGTCAGGTCACGACGTGCCGTCGGGTCAGGACGAGCTGGTGTCCAGCGCGGCGAGTGCCTGGGCCCAACGGGCGTACTTCAAGTTGGCCAGATCTGCCACCGTCTTGACGCCGAACGCCTCCTGGAGCAGCTCGCCGTCGCGGTCCGAGACGCCCTTCAGGGCCGAGACGGGAGCCGAGAGGATGGTGGGCAGGTCCTTGTCCGCGTAAGCCTTGTCGAGCACCTTGTCCAGGTCGATCTGGGCCACTGCTGCCTCCTGGGAGTGTGTCTCCCCGCCCTGACGGCGGGCGGCCCCGGTCGGGGCCATTCGCACAACTGCGGAGGGTGTCCGCACGGTTCCCCGGCGTGTCCACGACAGAAGGATTCCCGCCATGCGGTTGACCTCAAGTGCGGTTGATGATCGAGAGTCGCGCCCATGACACGTTTCTCGGATCTCGTCCGCCCTGCGGCCGGAACGGCTCTGATCAGTGAATGGCATACCGGCACCGCCGAACGGTCCCTCGCGGCCGCTGACGCGGTGATGGAGGAGTGGGCGGCGGCCAGGACGCCCACCGGGCGCCTGGCGCAGCACGTCTTCCTGTCCACGGACGGCCGCGGGCTCCTCTTCTACGCGCAGTGGACCAGCGACGAGGACCATCTGGCATGGGCCCGCGCCCATCGCACCGGAACCGTCAGCCGCATCGACACGCTCGTGCCCGGCATCGAGCGCCCCGGACCGGTCCGAACCCGCCTGGCCGACAGCGTGGTTCACGACGCGGAGCGGCCGACCGGACTCTTCGTGGTGACCACCCTGGCGGCGGAGACCGCCGAAGCCGCCGTCGCTCCGGCGCCGGGCCTGCTCGCGGCGCACGTCCATCTGACCTCGGACGGTGAGCAGGTGAAGGTCGTCGCCGAATGGACCGACAGCGCCGCCCACAAAGCCGCCACGCGCGAAAAGGCCGACTGCCGGCGGTACACGCTCCTCCGGGCGTTCGACGACGACCGGCGCTGAGGGCCCGAGCCGCCGGACTCTCCAGGGCTACGGCGTCTCGCGCTCGGTCGCCTCGCCGCGGATCACCCGGGGAGGCGTCCGGGGCGCCTCGCCGTCGCCCGCCGTCGTACCGGCCGCGGGGCCGTCGTCTTCCTTGAGCGCCTGCTTCTCGCTCTTGAGGATGCGCGCCGCCTTGCCGGCCGACCGTGTGAGATCGGGCAGCCGTTTCACGGCCAGCACCGCCACGATCACCAGGAGAAGGATGGTGAGTTCGCCGATCCCGAACATGGTCGCTGCTTTCTCTGGAGCGGACCGGACGCCGAGTCCGCAGGGCTGAATCCGCAGGGCTGAAATCTGCAGGGCTGAAATCCGCAGAAGTGAATCTTCAGAAGTGAATCTTCAGAGCTGCGTCTGCAGAGGTGAATCTACAGGGCTGTAGAGCATCCGTTCGCAGGTTCCTGGATCACACCTCCCGGATCCCGGATCAACTCCCCGGCAACAGACGTACGGTGGCACCGGGGAGGCGGCTCCACCAGTAGCCGTAGCGGCGGTAGACCTCCGGCTCACGGTCGGCGAGGAACCCCACCAGCGACCGTGCCTCGGCGGCGAGCCCCTCCCAGACGACGTCCGGCAGCGAGTGGAACGCGGTCGCCTCGACGCCCCCGGCCACCGGACGCCACACCCCGGCCACATACCCGTCGACGAGCAGCGTCGGCAGCACATCGCCGTTCGCCCGGATCACGGTCCTGCGGTACGCAGCCGGGAGCACCCGGCCACGATCCGCGTACGCCAGCAGCACGCTGTCCCACATCGCCATCAGCCGGGGCGGGGCCGGTTCCGCCCCGTCCGGCCGCGGAGCGCCCGGCAGGTCGAACAACTCCTCGCCCTCCGGACCGGCCAGGCGTTCCAGGTCACCGGCGAGGCTGGCCAGCGCAGCCCGCGCCCTGGCCCGCGTGACCATGGCGAACTGCGCCACGTCCGCGACCGAGGCGGGCCCGAACCCCGAGAGGTAGCGCAGGACCAGCGTCCGCAGCGACGCGGCGGACGCTTCCGGATCCGTGCGTGGCGCACCGGTCCGCGGTGCGATGTACGAGGGCCGGTGGCCGAACGACCACGGCGACCCGGTGGGCGCGTGGAGCAGCGGCGTGTACTGCCGCAGCCCCCACCACGCCCCGGCCTTCGGCGGCGCGCCCAGCTGCTCGCCCAGCCAGGCCTCGCACTCGGCGGTGGTCCGCGGCCGGCCCGCGAACTCCAGCAGCCGGGGGACCAGCGCGTCCGCGTCCTTGGCCGTCAGCCCGGACGCGGTGAAGCGGCCGCCCAGCCGGGAGGCGCGCACCACCGGATGCATGGCCTCCCGGAAGGCCGGATGGTCGTCCGCGTGCACGGCGTGGAGGGTGAGCCGCATCATGGTCGCCTTGACCGCACGGTGGTCCGTGAACGCAGCGTCGAGCCCGGCCGGGTCGAATCCGGCGAGCCGGTTCCACAGCGCGACATACGGCGAGGCCGGCTGCTGGGCCTGGAGCGCGACCACCCGCCGCACCCCTTCGGCGGCGTCCAGCGCCTCCCGCCGCAACAGCAACTGCCGGGCGAGAGTCGATCGGTTGAGCCCCCGTGCGGTCATTCTCATGCGGTCATCGATCCGTTCCTCCGGCCGTTCCTCCGGCCGACCGGTCACCTGCCGTCGAAACCGTACGCCCATCAGGGGCGTTCACTCCTGGGCGGTGGCGGACACGTGCCCCGGGATCCTGTCCGTTCGCACCGGAACCTGCGCACGCTTCGCCTGGGCAATGCTGATCGCGTGGACGGGGCCGGACCAGGATGACGACGGAACTTCCGCCGGAGATCGCGCACTTCGTCGACCGTGAGGACGAGACGGCGCAGGTCTTCGCGGGGCTGGAGGAATGGACCGCCCCCAACCGCGCGTTTCCCGTGGTGCTGTGGGGTCCCGCCGGACTGGGCAGAACGGAGCTCGCCCACAGGATCGCCCGTACCTGGTACGCCCGGACCGGAGGGCGGGTGCTGACCGCCGACCTCGACCGGTTCCGGCTGCGCGGCCGGCTCGACGCCGGGGACGTACTCGGCCATCTGCTCAACTCGCTGGAGGTGGAGACGCTCGCCGCCCGGCTCGACGACCGGAGCAGGCAGTTCTGGCGGAAGACCGGGGACGAACCCCTGATCCTGGTCCTGGACAACGCGAAGTACGACTCCGAAGTCGCCCCGCTGCTGCCGCCGTCGGGCACCGCCGTGGTCATCCTGGTGAGCCGGGGTCCGCTTCCGGATCTGGCCGACGGCACGGCGCTGGAGATCGCCCTCTCGTCCTTCCCGGAGTCCGTTTCGCTGGAGCTGCTGGGCCTCCTCGTCCGCGACCGCAGACTGGCAGCCGATCCGGCCGCCGCCAGGGAACTGGTCAGGCTGTGCTCCGGCCTCCCCGCCGCGCTGCATGCGGTGGGCGGCTGGGTGCGCAGAAATCCGTTGCTCCCCCTGTCGCGACTGATCACCGAGCTGTCCACGCAGTTCAAGGAGAAGGGAATCTCGGAAGTGGAATCCCTCTGGGACGAGACGTACACGGAGTTACGACCGGAAGCCGCTCTCCTGTACCGCCTGCTGGCCGGAGTCCCGGACATCTCCTTGACCAGGGAGGCCGCCGCGGCGCTCCTGGGGCTGGGCGACGAAGCCTGCGACGACGCCCTGCAGGAGTTGAACCGGGCGGGCTTCCTGGACATCCGGGACCTGCTGCACAGGGAGAACGGCCGGATCCGGCTCCCCGAGTGGCTCGGCGATCACGCCCGGCGCCGGGCACGCCTGGACGCTGCCGACGGCGAACTGGCCACGGCCCAGCTCCGGTTCGTCCGATGGGTGCTGTACCAGAGCCAGTTGGCGGACCGGTTCGCCGCAGGCCCGCGCCTCACCGTCGCGGACGATGTACTCGAACGCGAAGGAGCCCCGGACGCCCTCCTGGAGAACCCGGAGGAGGCCACCGACCCGGTCGTCGCCGAGGCGCGGAAACTGCGGGCCGCGCGGTGGCTGTACGAGGAGCGGCACACGCTCTTCGCCTGTGTGCGCCTCGCCCACGCGCGGGGCTGGGACGAGGAGGCCTGGCAGCTCAGCGAACCCGTATGGACGTTCTTCCTGGATCACCCGCACCAGACCGATGTGTCCGAGGTCTTCCGTACGGCCAACGAGTCCGCGGTCCGCGCCGGGAGCAACATCCCCGCCATCGTGCGTACCTACTCCCAACTGGCCCGCTCGCTCTGGCAGTCGGGGCGGACGGACGAAGCCGGCGACGCGCTCCGGCACGCGGCGGCCGGAGCGCGCATGCTGGGCGACTCGGTGCGGGACGCGAAGCTGCGCGCCTCCGTCGTGGAGTTCCGGGGAACGCTGAGCGGTGTACGGGGCGACTGGGCATCGGCGGTCCAGGACTTCGAGGAATCCCGCGACCTGCACCGGGCGATCCCCAACCCGTACGGAGAGATGCTGCTGACCTACCGGTTGGGAGAGGCTCACCTCAAGCTCGGTGATCCGGAGACCGCGGCGGACTTGCTGTCCCTGGCCCATACGACGGCCCTGACCCAGGGGCGGGCGCGCATGACCGGCCGCACCGGGCTCGCCCTCGGGCAGGCGTTGTGCCAGGTCGGCCGGACCGCGGAGGCCCGCGGGTTCGTCGAGGCGTCGCTGGACGCGGCCAGGGGGAGGAAGTCGGACCTCGGGGCTGCCGGGGCCCTGGACGTCCTCGCCCGGATCGCGGACGACGAGGGGAACACCGGGGAGGCCGAGGAACACCGGAACGCCGCCGAAGAGCTCAGGCGCCGGCACGGGCTGGCCTGAGACGCCCGGTCAGAAGGTCCGGGCCTCCTCGGCGGCCGTGGCGGGTGCCACCACCACCCGGAAGTCGCGGTGTCCGAGGACGCAGTGGAGAGCGGGAGGCGGCTCCTCCCGCTTCACCACCCAGGCGTGTACGGCGGAGAGCACCGCCGCCGGATCGGCGCGCACCACACGGCCGTCCTCGATCCGGGGCTCGGCCCGGACGGCGAGCAGCCGGCCGTTCTCCCGGACCCGCAGAACGCTCGTCCCCGAGGGCAGCACGGCCGCCGCCGCCCGGCAGCCCGGGTACCGGTCGAGTGCATCGGCCGACCAGCCGCCCGCCGTCCACGCGGCGTCCAGCGGACCCGGCCCGGTGGCCAGAGGGCGGCGGTAGAGCAACCCGGCGCTCTGTACGTTCCGTTCGCCGGCCGCACCGTACTCGACGGCCAGGTGGTTCCCCGGCAGCCCCGTGTGCGCGGGAAAGCGGTCCACCCGCACCCGGTCGCCGGCCCGGTCGAGGAAGACGTCGAAGGCGGCCGGCGTACGGGTCGTGGGAGACACGGCGGGCAGCGTCCGCGGTTCGACCGGCCCGGGGGGCTCGGTGAGGCCGAGCAGTCCGTAGAGCAGGTGCCGCATGCGGTCCAGAGCGTGTCCCTGCTCGGCGAACGCGGCCCCGGCCGCCTCCGGTCCGGCCCCCGGACGGTATGCGGCCAGTGCGCGGTGGATCTCCCGGGCCGGGCCCAGTCGGGGAACCGTTCCCAGCAGCCGGGCCATCGGGCTGCCCGCGATCAGTTCGTCGCCCCCGTCGCAGGCGGCGATCACCGGACGGTCGGCCACCGCCGCGTAGTACAGAGCCGCCGAACCATGGTCGGTGATCAGCGCGTCGGCGGCGATGAGCGTGGCGGCCCACTCCTCGTGCGCCCCGACGAGCGCCATACCCGCGTCGAGAGCGGGCGCCAGGTGCTCCCTCAGCTCGAACGTGCCCACCCGGGCCCGCTCGTTCGGGTGCACGATCAGTGCCAGTTGATGGGTGTCGTGGGGCAGTGCGGAAGCCAACTCCGCTGCTAGCTCCGGGCGTTGACGGAGCAGCGACCGAGGGCCCCAGGTGGAGGCGATCACCACCAACTGCCGTGCGCCGGTGCCCAGCGCGGCGCGGTACCGGTCACGGAGGGAACGGGATGCGAGAAGGCGTTCAAGGGTGGGATCTCCCACGACCTGGGCCCTCTCGCCGTGGTGCGCGCTCGCGGCACGCAGCCGGTCGACCTGATGAGGGTGGGCGAGGGCGTGCACGGTCGTCCGGCTGCCCTCGCCGGGCAGGAGGTACTTCGGGTCCAGTCCCGACGCGGAGCCGGGCGAGCCCTCGCTACGGATCGTCTTGCTGAAACCCGCACCGTGCGGCAGGAGCACGCGGTGGCCGTGCAGCAGCCGCAGATCGCCCTTCGGGCTGGCCACCAGAACCAGGTCGAACACGCGGAGGCGGGCTTCGTCCCACGGAATGATCCGGGCTCCCGCGGTGTCGACGGCCGCCAGCGCATCCACACCGAACTCCGACCCGGGCACCAGTGTGAAGCAGGTGCTGATCCGCTCGTCACCGGCGAGCACCGGCAGCACGTCGAGGAGGCGGTACAGAGCTACCGCGGACCTCACGGCAACGAGAACCGTGCGTCCGTCGCTGGCCGCTTCGATCATTCCACTGCTGTAGTGGTCCGAGGACGGGACGTCCTCCCACATCAGACGCGGTGCGCGGGTTCGGGACGGCATGCGGTGATCGTATCGCTCCGGCACCGCCACGACCGAGCCCACGTGATCCCCGTCCCAGTCGACGAGGGCGGGCGGCGCACGTCACCTGCCGGACGGGACAATGCCGTTCATGAGTGAATGGGTGATCGCACTGATCACGGCGGCGGCCGCCATCGCGGGCGGCGCCGTCACCGGCTGGTTCGGCCGCAGCGCCGGGATCAGGCAGGCGGAGGCCGCCCGGCTCGCCGGTGAGCGGCAGGCCGACGCGATGCTCGACACGGTCCGTATGACCTTGCGGGAACAGGCCTCGGTACGCGTGCTCGACCTGCGTCGGCAGACCTACGTGCGTTTCCTGGACGCCGCCGAACGCGCCGTCACAGCGGCACGTACCGGAGTCGGCGGCGACCCGGGGGCGGTCACGCTGTCGTCGGCCCTGGCCGAGGTCGCCCTGGAAGGCCCGTCGGAGGTCCACCGGGCGGCGTGCGGCATCGTCGACGGTCTGCGCGGCCAGGCCCGCCCCGACGAACTGGAGGACGCCAGGGAGCACTTCGTCGCGGAGGCCCGCCGCGCGCTGCGCGCCGACGACGGACCGGAGCCGCACGGCACCGCTCGGCCCGCCGCCTCCTGATCCGGCTCCCGCGGGGCCGGAGCACGCGTCACCGCCCCGGCCCGGTCCGCCCGCCCCGCGCTCAGCGCTTCCGGAACCGCCCGGCGCCGCGCCGGCCCGGCTTCGGCGCCGGGACGAGACGGAACGCCGTGTTGAGGACATGGTCGACCACATCGCGCGAGGGCTTGTCCGTGAGGTCGGTGAGCAGCCGGGCCAGCGCGTCGAGGAGGAACGGCGAGCCCATGACGTACCGGTTGAGCACCGGTTGGAAGCCCGAGCGGCTGAAGATCAGATCGGCGGCCGTGTTGCCCAGCCGGTAGTAGCGGCCCCAGCGGCGGTTCATCTCCACCGGGTAGCCGAGCAACAGGTGTTCGCGACGCGGCCCTTGCGGGTGGGCCAGGGCGAGGGCGGCGCTCTCGGCGGCGACCTCGCCCGCCTCCATTGCCTGCGCGATGCCCTCGCCGTTCCAGGGGCTGACCATCCCGCCGGAGTCGCCGACCAGCAACAGCCCCCGCGCGTACAGCGGATGGCGGTTGAAACCGAGCGGCAGGGCCGCGCTGCGGACCGGGCCCTCCGCGTTCTCCTCGCGCAGCCCCCACTCCTCCGGGGTCCGGGCCAGCCACTGGTCCAGGGTCGCGCGCAGGTCCGCCTTGCCGTGCCGCCGGTGGGGGAGCGCTCCGAGCCCGACGTTGACCCGGCCGTCACCCATCGGGAAGATCCAGCCGTAACCGGGCAGGTACGGGCCCCTGTCCGGGAAGCGGAGGTCGGCCCACAGCTCCAGATACTCCTCCCGGGAGCGCTCCGGACTGCGGTAGTAGCGCCGGGCCGCGGTCGCGATCTGTCGTCGGGGGTCCCGCTCCAGGCCCAGCGCCAGGGCGAGGCGGGCGGACGCTCCGTCGGCGGCGATGACGATCGGAGCGCGGAAGTCGACCGGCTCCCGCACGTCCGGGGAGTCCGATGACGCGGCGACGCCGGTGACCCGGCCCGCCCGGTCCGTCAGCGGCCGCTCCGCCTTCCAGCCGCTGAACAGCCGGGCCCCGGCCGCCACGGCGTGCCGGGCCAGGATGTCGTCGAAGTCGTGCCGGCTGCGGGAGAGGCCGAAGTCCGGGTAGCGGCCCAGCGCGGGCCATTCGATGTGCACCCGGTGCTCCCCGGCCACCCAGCGCATACCGCGCGAACGCGTCCAGCCCGGTGCGGTGATGTCGACGCCCATCCGGATGAGCTGGTGCACCGCGCGCGGGGTGAGACCGTCGCCGCACACCTTCTCCCGGGGGAAACGGGCCTTCTCCAGCAGGACCACGTCGACTCCGGCCCGCGCCAGGTGATACGCGGCAGACGAGCCGGCCGGGCCCGCCCCGACCACGATCACCTGGGCGTCCTCTCCCGTACGGGGCACATCCCGCGCGTTCGTCGTCGACGGGTCCGGTGGCAGTTCCTGCATCACAACCCCTTCGTCCAACGGCTGTTGCTCCTGCCGGGGCGGCGGCCCCGGCCGACATCATCGATCAGGGCGGGGCCGGTGCGGAACCGGGCGTCCGAATATCCCGAGGCGAAGGAGTGAATGCGCCGTCTACGCTCCGTCGGTGACCACCCGACCGGACCAACCGATCAGCGACGCCCTCGACCGCGCCGACGCCGGTCTGCTCGCCCGACGCCTCGACGCCCGCACCTGCTCCCCGGAGCTGCTCGCCCGGCTGGTCCGGCACCCCGCGTCCCGGATGCGGCACCTCGGCCTCACCCTCCTCGCCGAACGCACGGGCACCCCGCACACCGGAGGCCGAAGCGGGGGAGGGGGCGGAGGTGCGGGGCACGGCGGCGAGGGCCGGGGCGGTCATCCGGCACTCCTGGCCCGGCTGTTGCCCGCCTCCCCGGGTGAGTCGCCCGAGGAATCCCTCCTGCTCGCGCGGCTCCACGCCCGGCTCGTCACGCAGACGCCGGGTCACCGGCTGCCCGACTGGCGTGCCGCCGCGCTGCCCGCCCGGGTACGGATCGCCTGGCTGCGGACCGAACTCCTCGACGACCCGGCGGTCCTCCGCACGGAACCGGCGGGCGAACTCCTCTACCGGGCCGTCCGCGAGAGCGCCGCCGCCGACGCGCGCCGCCCCGACCTGCTCGTGGCCGAACTCGTCGACAGCGGGGACCCGGTCCTCCGGGCCGAGGCGCTGCGGCTGGCCCGCGACGGGCTGCACGCCGGACTGCTCGCACCGGCGTTCGTCCGAGGGCGGCTGGTCCGGCTGCTCGACGCGCCCGAGCACGACGTCGTGACCGGTGCGCTGCGCGAACTCGCCGAGCCCTGGGCGGTGGTGACGCCCCTGGACGCATCGCTGCTGAGCCGGCCGGTCGACGCCCGGGGCGGCGGCCGGTGTGCCGATGGTCCGGGGATCCGGGGCGGTGGCCGGCGCGCCGAGGGCGGCGGGCCGGTGTGGTCGGAGGCGCTCGCGGCCGCGGCTCTGCTCGCCGGAGCCCGGCACGGCCGCCCCATGGTGCTCTGGACCACGGCCGAGGACCCGTCCGAAGCCCCGGCTCTGCGCCGACAGGCCGTGGAACTCCTGGGCGACCAGGCACAGCGCACCGACATCGGCCGCCTGGTGGCCCTGGCCGCCACGGACCCCCTCCTGCTCGCCGGGCCCGTACTGACCTGTCTGCGCGGACTGCACCGGCGCGGCCACTTCCCGGCGGAGCCGGACACCGGGCAGCTCCTCGCCCTGGCCCTGGCCGACCGCACGCTGCCGGCCGAGGACATCGCCACGGTCCTCTACACCTGCCGTCGCCCGCTGTTCGACGCCCTCCTCGACGCCCCGCCCACCGCCCCGGACTGGCCGCGCCGGCTGGAACTGCTCGTCGCCCTGGCGCGGCAGGGGGCCGCCGACGTCCCTATCGGCGAGGCCGTCGCACGGCTCCTCCCGGCCGCCCGTGCGCCGCGTCCGTTCCTCGACGCGATCCGCGTCCTGCGCCCGCCGGGCGTCGAGGAGGCCGTACTCGCCCTGCTGCCCACGGCCCCGTCCGCCGCGCTGGACGCCCTGGAGGCCATCGGCGGCGACCGTACGCGATCGGCACTGGCCCGAGGGCTCGGAATCGGCGGCCCGGTGGACGGCCCGGTGGACGGCCCGTCGGACGGCCCGTCGGACGGTCCCTCCACGGCTCCGGACCGGGCACCCCGCCTCCCGGTCGTGCCCGAACTGCGCCCCGTACGCGACCGGGCCGCGGCACTCCTGTGGCACCTCACCCAGGAACCCGCGCAGCGCCGCGACCTGCTCGCCCGGCTCGACCCCCAGGCCCTCCCGCCCGGCATCGAGGCCGACCTCGGCGCCCCCGACGAGCGGGAACTCGCCGTCCTGCGCGCCCGCGTGGACGTGGACGACCCGGTGGCGGCGCTGTGCCGGATCGCCGCGTACGCCGACGCCGCGACGCTGCCCCTCGTGGCCGACCTCCTCCTGCGCGTCGTGCGGGACCTCGCCGCGCCCCGCGCCCCCGCCGACGGCCCGGACCGGCCGAGGACGGACGCTCCGCTCCGCGGCGTCGAGCCCGCCGAACCGCCCCGGCCGGACGGCGAACCCGAGCTGCCGCACGAGGCGTTGGAAGCCGTGCGCGCCCTCGGGCGCCGGCTGCGGGGGCGGCGGTGGATCAGGCCCGTCTGTCTGCTCGACGCGCAGGACGACACGGGAGCGGGCCACGCGTTCCTCACCGCGACGGTGCTCGGTCTGCTGGAGCGCCCCGGGCTCACCGGCGGTGAACAGGCCGTGCTGCTCAAGGCGTTGCTCCAGGTCCCCGCGACCGCGTCCACCCGGGCCCGGGTGCACCGCATGCTGCGCACCCGCGACGCGCAGGTACGCAAGCACGTCATCGCCCTGCTGGCCCACGACGCCTCGGGCCAGGACGCGCGGGCCCTGTCCGCGACGCTCGTCCCGCTGACCTCCGACCCGGACATCCGGACCGTACGGGCGGCCCTGCTGGCCCTCGGCACGGCACGGGCCCGCTGGGCGGGCGAGGCGGTCGCCGGCCGCCTTCACCACCCCAACATGAACATCAGGAAGACCGCGGCCGCCGCCCTCCTCCACACCGGAGCGCCCGCCTCCGTCCCGCACCTCCTGAGGGCGCTCGGCCGCGACGACAACCCGGGGCTGCGGACCGCGCTGACCCGGGCCCTGCGCGCCGTCGTGGGCCGGGCCTACGCCGCGACCCTCCTCGCCGCCGCCGAGGAGGCCCGCGACGAGCACACCCGCCGCCTCCTGCTGCGCGCCCTCGACGGCGAGATCACCGCCCGCGCCGTGCTCGCCCTCGACGTGGGCGCCTCGCCGGTCGTGCCCGCCCTGCTGGCGCTCGTCGCCGACGGCGGTGTACGGCTCGCCGCCGGCTCCGTGGCGGACCTGGCGGAACCGTTGGCCCGGCACGGTGTGCCGACACCGACCGGGGCTCCGGTCGAGCCGCCGGGTGCGGCCGACCCCGAGGTGGCGGCGCTGCTGCGGACCGGATGGGACCCGGCGCTCGCCCTGCGCATCGCCCGGCGGCCCGTGCCTCCGGATGTCGGTATCGCTCGCGAACTGCCTTCAGCGCGTGCCCTGTTGGTGGACTGGCTCGGCCTGGCCGACAGCGTCGGCGAGGCCGAGCCAGTCCACCAAC
>MUNB01000235.1 GCA_002154345.1 Streptomyces griseus | reverse complement strand
GTGGTTGAGGCCGAGGTTGCCGAAGGCCGGGTTGAGCAGGCCGACCACGTTGACCGTGTTGCCGACCACGTTCACCGGGACGGCGACGGGAACCTGCACGAGGTTGCCGCTGGCGACGCCCGGGGAGTGGGCGGCCAGGCCCTCGGCGCCGGCACCGCTGTGGCCGGTGGCGGAGGCGGCTCCGGCGCCGGCGGCGATGAGCCCGCCCGCGATCATGGTGACGGCGGCGGCCTTCTTCAGGTTCTTCACTTCAGGTTCCTCCTAGAGAGGCTGCGACGAGCCGCCGCAGCACGTCCTGGAGAACGCCGCGCACCCCGGAAGGATGCGCCGTACGGGTGACATACACCCGACAGTATGAATCTCGGTCCGGACGGGAACCCGCGTCGGCGGCGACGTCAGCCCGCCGCTCCATGGCGTACCGCCCAGAGGGCCGCCTGGGTCCGGTCGGACAGGTCGAGCTTCATCAGGATGTTCGAGACGTGCGTCTTGACCGTCTTCTCCGAGAGGACGAGTGCGCGGGCGATCTCGCGGTTGGAACGGCCGTCCGCGATGAGGCCGAGGACTTCGCGTTCCCGTTCGGTGAGCGTGCTCCCCCGGCCCGTGCCGGTGCCCGCGTCGTCCTGGGCGAGGAGTGCGCCGGCGACCTCCGGCTGGAGCAGGACATGACCGGCGTGAACCGAGCGGATGGCGCCGGCCAGGGCGTCCGGGTCGACGTCCTTGTAGACGTAACCGGAGGCTCCGGCGCGCAGGGCGGGGACCACCGTGCGCTGTTCGGTGAAGCTGGTGACGATGAGGACCTTCGCCGGGTTGTCGAGCTCGCGCAGGCGGCGCAGCGCCTCGATGCCGTCGGTGCCGGGCATCTTGATGTCCATCAGCACGACGTCGGGGCGGAGCTCCTCGGTCCGGGCCACACCCTCCGCGCCGTCGGACGCCTCGCCGACGACCTCTATGTCCTCCTGGATCTCCAGGAACGTACGCAGTCCTCGGCGGACCACCTGATGGTCGTCGACCAGCAGCACCCTGATGATCTTGTCAGCCACCGGGAACCTCCATCTCGATCGTGGCGCCCTTGCCGGGCTCCGAGGCAACGGTGAGTCGGCCGCCGACGCTGCTCGCCCGGTGGCGCATCGAGACGAGGCCGAGGTGACGGCCGGCCCGCCGGACGGCGGTGGGGTCGAACCCGACGCCGTCGTCGGTGACGCGCAGGACGGTGGCCGCGCCGCGCCGGGCCAGGGTGACGCTCACCCGCTCCGCGCGGGAGTGGCGCAGGGCGTTGTGCAGGGCCTCCTGGGCGACGCGGAGCAGCGCTTCCTCCTGGGCGGCGGGCAGTGCGCGTACGCCGCAGCTCTCGAAGGCGACCTCGGCGGTGTGCGCCCGGTCCAGGACCTGGATCTGGGTACGGAGGGTGGCGATCAGACCGTCCTCGTCGAGGGCGGCCGGGCGCAGCTCCACGACCGCCGCCCGCAGTTCGTCGACGGCCTCGGCGGCGAGGACGGCGACCTGCTGGAGTTCGCCCTTGGCGCGGGCGGGGTCGCGGTCGACGAGGGCGGTGGCGGCCTGCGCGGTGAGGCGGAGCGAGAACAGCTTCTGGCTGACCGCGTCGTGCAGCTCATGGGCGAGCCGGGAGCGTTCCTCGGCGATGGTCAGCTCGCGGCTGCGCTCGTAGAGGCGGGCGTTGGTGAGGGCGATGGCGGCGTGCTGGGCGAGTATCTGGAGCAGTTCCTCGTCCTCGGCGGTGAAGCCGCAGCCGCCGTCGGGCTTGGGGCACATCTTGTTGGCGAGGAACAGCGCTCCGATGATCTCGTCGCCGTCCGTGATGGGCAGGCCGAGGAAGTCGGACATGTCGGGGTGGGCGTCGGGCCAGCCCTCGAAGCGCGGGTCCTTGCGGACGTCGGCGAGGCGTTCGGGCTTCGCCTGATGCAGCATCGCGGCGAGGATGCCGTGCTGGCGGGGCAGCGGGCCGATGGCCTTCCACTGTTCGTCGCTGACGCCGTCGACCACGAACTGGGCGAAGCCGCCGTGGTCGTCCGGGACGCCGAGGGCCGCGTACTGGGCGTCGAGCAGCTCGCGGGCGGAGGCGACGATCGTCTTCAGGACGTCGCCCACTTCCAGGTGCCGGCTCATGGCGAGCAGTGCGGCACTCACCGCGGCGAGGCCCGACGGTGGGCGATGGCTCATGGGATCACCGTACCGGCGGGGACCGAGCGGCCGTATCGGGCCGGGGGCGGTGCCGGGCGTGCGGGGGCCTAGGTCCGGGCGGGCGCGCCTCTCGGTCGGAGGTCGTAGGACCGCTCGGGTCCTACGTCGAAGTGCCGGGCGAGGGTGCGGCTCGCGGGCGAGGCGCGGCGCGGTCCGGGCTTCCTACGTTGGGAGCGCCGGGGTCTCCCGGTGACGCCGAGGGTACGAAGGGGACGGTCGTCATGCCGGTCGCGATGATCACGGGTGGTTCGAAGGGGCTGGGGCGCGCGCTGGCGGCGGCGCTGGCCGGGCAGGGATGGGACCTGGTGGTGGACGCCCGGACCGCCGACGTGCTGGAGGACACGGCGCGGGAGCTGCGCGGCCGGTACGGGACGCGGGTGGTGGCCGTGCCGGGTGATGTCACGGACGCGGCGCACCGGGCGGAGCTGGTGGCCGCCGCCGGGTCGCTGGGCGGTCTCGACCTGTTGGTGAGCAACGCGAGCGTGCTGGGCGCGGAGCCGCTGGTCCGGCTGGACGTGCTGCCGCTGGAAGGGCTGCGGCGGGCGCTGGAGACGAATGTGGTGGCGGCGCTCGGTCTCGTACAGGAGGCGTTGCCGCTGCTGCGGGCCTCGGAGGCGGGGTCGGTGGTG
>MUNB01000234.1 GCA_002154345.1 Streptomyces griseus | reverse complement strand
CGGCCGGCGAAGGGCCGGGGGCGGGGGCCGAGTTCCCGCTGCTGGTGGACCGGCCGCTGGTGGGCGGCGAGCCGGCCGCGTACGTCTGCCGCCACTTCGTGTGCGACGCGCCGACGACGGACGCGGGGGAGCTGGCGGGCAAGCTCGGCGGGTGAGCGCCCACGGACGGAGTGAGGGGCCGGTCGCTTCGTGCGGCCGGCCCCTCGTCCGTCTGTCCTGCGTGTGCCCTATCCGTGCTGGTACGCCACCAGCGAGATGCCCACGTAGTGCGCGATGAACGCCGCCAGCGTCAGCGAGTGGAAGACCTCGTGGAAGCCGAACCAGCGCGGCGAGGGGTTCGGCTTCTTGATGCCGTAGATCACGCCGCCCGCGCTGTAGAGCAGCCCGCCGACGATCACCAGGACCAGGACCGCGATGCCGCCGGTCCGCATGAAGTCCGGCAGGAAGAAGACCGCCGCCCAGCCCATCGCGATGTAGCACGGGGTGTAGAGCCAGCGCGGCGCTCCGACCCAGAAGACGCGGAACGCGATGCCCGCCGCGGCCGCCGCCCAGACCGCCCACAGCAGCGGCCGGGCGGTCGACTCGGGCAGCAGGAGCAGTGTCAGTGGCGTGTAGGTGCCCGCGATGATCAGGAAGATGTTCGCGTGGTCCAGACGGCGCAGCACCGCCTCGCCGCGCGGCCCCCAGGTGCCGCGGTGGTAGACCGCGCTGACGCCGAACAGCAGACAGGCACTGAGGATGTAGACGGCGCAGGCGATCCGGCCCGTGGTGCTGTCGGTCAGTGCGATCAGGGTGATGCCCGCGACCAGCACCGCCGGGAACATTCCGGCGTGCAGCCAGCCGCGCATCCGTGGTTTGACGGGTACGGGGTCGAGGGCGACGGGGCCCGGGGTCGCGGCGCTAGCGGCGGCGTCAGTCATATCCGCATGCTACCTACGCCACCGTAGGTACTGGATATCGGGCGCAAATGAGTGGCGATGCTCACGTGTGAGGCCCCCTGGACAGATGGGCGGATCGGTCGGATGATCAAATGAGTGCAGTCGGCACCGGATGAGCGCCAGGGGAATTCGAAGGGTACGAAGCATCCGGGTCGCAGCCCCCACGGGGCCTCAGACAACTGACACCCTCAACTAGGAGCGATCGTGGCGCGCGACATCGCGGCTCCCCTCACTGTCCCCACCCACCACCAGGAGCTGGTCTCCTGGGTCGACGAGATCGCAGCGATCACCCAGCCCGACCGGGTGGTCTGGTGCGACGGCTCCGAGGCCGAGTACGAGCGCCTGTGCGGGGAGCTCGTCGCCAAGGGCACGTTCACCAAGCTGGACGAGATCAAGCGGCCGAACTCGTACTACGCCGCGTCCGACCCGAGCGATGTCGCCCGCGTCGAGGACCGTACGTTCATCTGCTCCAAGGAGGAGAAGGACGCGGGTCCGACCAACCACTGGAAGGACCCCGCCGAGATGCGGGAGATCTTCACCGGTGCCGACGGTGTGTTCCGTGGCTCCATGCGCGGGCGCACCATGTACGTCGTGCCCTTCTGCATGGGGCCCGTCGGCTCGCCGCTCTCCGCGATCGGCGTCGAGATCACCGACTCCGCGTACGTCGCCGTCTCCATGCGCACCATGACCCGCATGGGCCAGGCCGTCCTGGACGAGCTGGGCACCGACGGCTTCTTCGTGAAGGCCGTCCACACGCTGGGAGCGCCGCTGGCCGAGGGCCAGGAGGACGTCCCGTGGCCCTGCAACACCACCAAGTACATCTCGCACTTCCCCGAGGACCGCGAGATCTGGTCGTACGGCTCCGGCTACGGCGGCAACGCCCTGCTCGGCAAGAAGTGCTACGCCCTGCGCATCGCCTCCGTCATGGCCCGCGACGAGGGCTGGCTCGCCGAGCACATGCTCATCCTGAAGCTCACGCCGCCGCGCGGTGAGTCCAAGTACGTGGCCGCCGCGTTCCCGTCCGCCTGCGGCAAGACCAACCTCGCCATGCTGGAGCCGACCATCCCCGGCTGGACCGTGGAGACCATCGGCGACGACATCGCCTGGATGCGGTTCGGCGAGGACGGCCGGCTCTACGCGATCAACCCCGAGGCCGGCTTCTTCGGCGTCGCACCCGGCACCGGCGAGCACACCAACGCCAACGCCATGAAGACCATGTGGGGCAACTCCGTCTTCACCAACGTCGCGCTGACGGACGACGGTGATGTGTGGTGGGAGGGCATGACCGAGGAGGCGCCCGCGCACCTCACCGACTGGAAGGGCAACGACTGGACCCCCGAGTCCTCCACGCCCGCCGCCCACCCCAACGCCCGCTTCACCGTCCCGGCCGGACAGTGCCCGATCATCGCGCCCGAGTGGGAGGACCCCAAGGGCGTGCCGATCTCGGCGATCCTCTTCGGCGGCCGCCGCGCCTCCGCCGTGCCGCTGGTCACCGAGTCCTTCGACTGGCAGCACGGTGTCTTCCTCGGAGCCAACGTCGCCTCCGAGAAGACCGCCGCCGCCGAGGGCAAGGTCGGCGAGCTGCGCCGCGACCCGTTTGCCATGCTGCCGTTCTGCGGCTACAACATGGGCGACTACATGAACCACTGGGTGAAGGTCGGTGCGGACAAGGCCGACCAGTCGAAGCTGCCCAAGATCTACTACGTGAACTGGTTCCGCAAGAACGACGCCGGCAAGTTCGTCTGGCCCGGCTTCGGCGAGAACAGCCGCGTCCTGAAGTGGATCGTGGAGCGTCTGGAGGGCAAGGCCGAGGGCGTCGAGTCCCCGATCGGCATCCTGCCGGCCAAGGGCGCGCTGGACACCGAGGGCCTGGACCTCTCCGAGGCCGACCTCGACTTCCTCCTCACGGTCGACAAGAAGGTCTGGCGCGAGGAGGCCGCCCTGGTCCCCGAGCACCTCAACACCTTCGGCGACCACGCGCCCAAGGAGCTGTGGGACGAGTACCACGCGCTCGTCGAGCGCCTGGGCTGATCCTGGCACTCCCCACTGGCACCACTGACCCCACGGACCCCGCGGCCGGGTCCATCGGACATCCGCCCTGACCTGTGGGGCCGAACGATCCGCCGCGGTACGGGGCCTGTCGTCGCGCCAGTCGTCGCCGACGGCCCCGGAGGGCCTGTTCCCGACCAAGGACACCCTCCCGGCCCCCGGAACCGTGAGGG
>MUNB01000233.1 GCA_002154345.1 Streptomyces griseus | reverse complement strand
GGGTCACCTCGACCGCATGCTGAAGCGGCAGCATCCCGACCGTGGGTGACCGCGCCCGTTGATGTCAGAGGTGGATGTCAAAGACCCCCAGCCATGATCGGCTGGGGGTCTTCGTGCTGGTGGGCGCGGACGGTTTCGAACCGCCGACATCTGCTTTGTAAGAGCAGCGCTCTACCCCTGAGCTACGCACCCGTGGATGAGGCAACAGCGTACATGGACCGGGGCCCCTGCTCATAAACCGTTCCGGGGGATAACCCCACCCCGAAGACGGTAGCCGTCCGGATCCCGCCGGAGGGCCCGGGTGCATACGGTTCAAGTGCACCGGCAACGACGTCCGGTGGCACGTACCGCACGCACTGGGGGACCGATCATCGTGGACATCGTTTCGAGCGCACCGACCCGCACCCGCCCCGGGGCGCCCGGGCGGGCCCTCGCTCTCGGGGGCGGGGTCGCGTTGCTGGCGCTGGCTCTCACCGGGTGCGGGGGGACGGATGTGGACGGCGCGCCCGTCGAGCGGGAGTCCTTCACGCTGGCGGGGAAGGTGCTGACCATCGAGGCCGAGAACGGGATCGTGGACCTCGTGCCGGCCGATGTGGAGCAGGTCGAGGTGGAGCGGCAGGTCGACGGGTGGTCGGTGTTCGGCAGTGGGCCGGACTCCGTCTGGAAGATGGAGAAGGACACGCTCACGCTCCGGGTGAAGTGCGAGGGCGTGCTCAACAACTGCGATTCCCGGCACCGGGTGAAGGTGCCGCGCGGTGTCGATGTGACGGCCGCGTCGGACAACGGGACGATCACCGCCACCGGCTTCGACCGGGCGCTGGACCTCTCCTCCGACAACGGGGAGATCAACGTCCGGGAGGCGAGCGGCGCGCTGAAGCTGAAGAGCGACAACGGGGAGATCCGGGCGGACCGGATCTCCGGCTCCTCCGTGGTCGCCCGCGCCGACAACGGGGAGATCCGGCTGGGCTTCAGTTCGGTGCCCGATCTCGTGGACACCGAGAGCGACAACGGGGGCATCACCATCGACCTGCCGCCGGGCGGGCAGAAGTACGCGGTGGACGCCTCCGCCGACAACGGGGACGTCTCCGTCGAGGTGCCGCGCGGTGACGACAGCGCCCATGTGGTGAAGGCGCGCAGCGACAACGGCCAAGTCACGGTGCGAAGCGCGAACTAACCGGCCCGTGTGTTCGTCCTTACCTGGTGGGAGAATGTACCGGGCAGGGCGAATCGGCACGGGAGAGGGATGTGACGGCGACACACGCGCGGCCGGAGGCAGGAGCGGGTGGAAGTTCCGCCGTCCAGAGTGGTCAGGGTGGGCAGGGCCTGCCCGGGCGGCGCTCCCCCGGTTCCGGGGCGCGGGATCTTCTGGCGTTGATGCTGCTGCCCGTGCCCCTCGTGCTCGCCACGCTGCCCGCCGCCTTCGCCGGTGGCGGTACGCGCCGGTGGTTCGGCGGGCGCGGGGAGAACGAGCGGGCCGAGGCGCAGGCCGCGAAGGATGCCGCCGCCGAGGCCTTCTACGACCTGGACAGCGCCCAGCGTGATCTCAGGATCTCCATCGAGACCATCAACGCCGTGGACAGCTCCTCGCGCGGCCGCAAGGCCTCCGAGGACTTCGCCGCGCTCGGCCGGCGCATCGACGAGGTCAGTCACGCCTACATCACCGCCGTCGACAGCCATGACCTGGACCGGGACGATCTGGAGCCCGCCGTCGCCTCCCGGGCCCGCACGGAGCTGACCCGGGCCAAGGACGACCTCGTACGGGTCAAGGGCGAGCTGGACCGCTTCGCCCAGGGTCTCGGGCCGCTGCTGGGCAGCGCGGAGACGCAGCTCGCCCGCCTCGCCCCCGCCGTCGAGCGGGCCCGGCAGGCGCTGCTCGGCGCGAGCAACGCTCTCGACGCGGTACGGGCCGCGGGGCTGCGGGCCGACGAGCTCGCCGCCCGGCTCGCCGCGCTCGCCCCGGAGCTGACCAAGCTGAACCAGGGCGCGGGGAAGCACGGGGTCGCGGAGACGCTCCAGCGGGCCGATGTGGTGCTGCGCGACGCCGAGGCCGTACGGACCGAGGCCGAGCGGCTGCCCGAGCGGGCCGCCGAGATCGACCGGCGGCTGGTGTCGCTGCGGACCCGGGCGCAGGCGCTCACGACGCGGGCCGGTTCGGTGGAGCCGGTGCTCAGCGAGTTGCGGCGGCGTTTCTCGGCCGCCTGCTGGCAGGACCTCCAGCCCGTCCCGGAGCAGGCCGCCGTGAACGTACGGCAGGCCGAGGAGAAGCTCGCGGAGGCGGCGAAGGCGCGCGACGAGCAGCGCTGGGCGGACGCCACGTCACGGCTGTCCACGGTCCGTGCCCTGCTCAACGCCACGGACGAGGCGGTGTCCGCCGCCGGGGACCGGTTGCAGCGGTTGAACGCCGTGGCGAAGGACCCGCAGCAGGAGATCGAGCGGACCCGGTTCGCGGTGCGCGACGCCCAGCGGCTCGCCATGGCCGGCCGGCACACGCCCGATCCCCGGCACGCCCGGCCGCTCGACGACTCCGTCGCCCGGCTGGAGCGGGCCATCGCCGGGCTGGAGGGACGCCACCCGGACTACTGGCACTTCCTGACCGAGACCGAGGCCGTGCGGCAGACCGCCGCCCGGGTCGTCTCCGACATCCGCGAGGAGCGCGGCGGCGGCACCTGATCCTTCCGGCGTCAGGGGGCGTGGTCTCCGGGGCTCGATGGCTCTAGCCTGAGCCCATGCCCCGTTACGAATTCCGCTGCCGCACCTGCGGAGACACGTTCGAGCTCAGCCGTCCCATGGCCCGGTCCTCGGACCCCGCCTCCTGCCCCGCCGGCCACGACGACACCGTCAAGCTGCTGTCCGCCGTGGCCGTGGGCGGCACCGCCGGCTCCGCTCCCGCGCCGTCCGGCGGGGGCGGAGGCTGCTGCGGCGGTGGGTGCTGCGGCTGAGACCCGGTCTACTTCTTGCGGGACAGCGTCAGGCCGTCCGCGACCGTCAGCAGGACGCTGTCCATCCGGGCGTCGGCGCTCACATGGTCGTTGAACTTCTTGATCGCCGCCGTCGGGCCCGTCGCCTCCGGGTCCGTCACCCCGCCGTGGAAGAGCACGTTGTCCGTGGCGATGACCCCGCCCTGCCGCAGCCGGGGCACCAGCTCCTCCCAGTACGCGATGTAGCCGCCCTTGTCCGCGTCCAGGTAGGCGAAGTCGATGTGCGGCTCGGCGGGCATCGCGCGCAGGGTGTCCAGGGCCGGGGCGATGCGCAGGTCGATCCGGTCCGCGACGCCCGCCTTCGCCCAGGCCTCGCGCCCGTACGCCGTCCACTCCTCCGAGATGTCGCAGGCGATCAGCGTGCCGTCGGCGGGCAGCGCCTGGGCCATCGCCAGGGCGCTGAACCCGGTGAACGTGCCGACCTCCACCACGTGCCGGGCGCCCACCAGCCGGACGAGGAAGGCCAGCAGCGGGGCCTGCTCCTCGGCCGACACCATGCCCGCGTGGTCGGGGAATTCCGCGTACGTGGTGTCCACCAGCTCCCGCTGGACCGGGTCCAGCGGCGGGTTGTGGGCCAGCATGTACGCGTACAGCTCGTCGGTGATCGTTGTGTCGTTGCCCTTGGTCATGGCCCCAGCCTCGCGCAACGCGCGCCCGCGCGCAGCCGAAATCAGCCGGCCGCGGCAGCCAGGAAGCGGCGCAGGATCTCCTCCCCCGCCGCCCCGCCCCGCTCTTCCAGGGCCACCACGTGCGGGGCACTCCAGCCCTCGTCGGCCAGTTCGCCGTGGCCCGGGCGCCAGCCCAGGTCGGCGGCGAGCAGCAGGTCGGCGTCGAGGAGGGAGTCTCCGGCGGCGAGCGTGCGCGTGGCGCCGGTGCGGCGGGCCACCTCGTGCATCGCGGCGCTCTTGGTGAGCGGCGCCGGGACCACGTAGATCTTGCGGCCCTGGAGCGAGACCGTCCAGCCGCGCGGGCGGGCCCAGGCGGCCAGTTCCTTCACCCATTCCTCGGGCAGCAGGGCGCGTTCGACGACGAGGTAGGCGAAGAGGTCCTCGGCGACCCGTTCCTTGAGGAGCCAGGCCGGGTCGGCGGTGGTGGCGAGGTGGGCGCGGATCTCGGTGAGGGGCGCGCACTCCTCCGCGATCCGGGTCTCGACCCGCCGCTGCCAGTCGTGGTCGGAGACGCCGTCGACCAGGATGTGGCCGCCGTTGGCGCAGATCGCGTACCGGGGTGCGGGGCCGGGCAGATGGATGCGGTGGTACTGCTCGCGGGTGCGGGTGGTGGTCGGCACGAAGACCGTGGAGCCGGCCAGGTCGGTGAGGAGGGCGGCCGACCTCTCCGTCATGTACGAGAGGGGCTTGTGGCCGTACACCTCCACGCAGAGGAGCCGGGGGGCCTCCGCGTCCGGCATGGACAGGTCGAGCGAGGCCGCCGAGTAGATCAGCGTACGGTCGAGGTCGCTCGCCACCAGGGTGGTGGTCGAAGAGGTCACGCTCATGCGCCCTGCACCGCCTTGCCGTCCGCGCCCGTCGCGCCGCGCGTGAACCGGGGGTGGATCAGACCGACACAGCTGTACGGGAGGTCGTCGACCTCCTCGACCGGGACGCCGCGCTGTTCGGCCAGCAGCCGGATGTGGGTCAGGTCCGCGCCCGCGCCGCGCTTCGCGAGGATCTTCCAGGGGACCCGGCGGAGCAGGACCCGGGTGGTCTCGCCGACTCCCGGCTTGACCAGGTTGACGTCGTGGATGCCGTACTCCTCGCTGATCCGCTCGACGGCCGCCCAGCCCTCCCAGGTCGGGGCGCGGTCGGCGGCGAGCAGTTCCTTGGCCTCGTCCGCGACCTGGCCCGCCACCTCGTCGAAGCGGGCGGCGACGGTGTCGAGGAAGAGACCCGAGACGTCGGAGTCCGCCAGTTCCCGGTAGAACTTCCCGCCGTGGAAGTCGTCGGGGCCGACCAGGTCGGCGCGGAGCACCGTACGGGAAATGAGGCCGGAGACCGTGGAGTTGAGGCAGGCCGAGGGGATGAGGAAGTCCTCGCGGGTGCCGTACGTCCGGACGCAGCCGCCCGGGTCGGCGAGCACCGAGATCTCCGGGTCGAAGCCGGTCGGTCCGCCCGCGGCCTCGAACTCCTCTATCGCCGCCGCCAGTTCGCGAGTGATCGCGCCCTTCCCGGTCCAGCCGTCGACGAACACCACGTCGGCCGGGTCGTGATGGGCGGCCAGCCAGCGCAGGGCGGTGGCGTCGATGCCCCGGCCCCGGACGATGGAGATGGCGTAGTGCGGCAGGTCCAGGCCGTGCCGGTGCCGGGCCCAGCGGCGCATCAGCACCCCGACCGGGGTTCCGGCGCGGGCGAGCGAGACGAGCACGGGGCGCGGGCCGCGTTCGGCGAGGACCGTCTCGGTGACGGTGCCCACCGCGCGGGCGATGCGGGCGGCGGAGGTCTCCAGGGCGGCGGTGAACAGGGCCTGGTACGCGGCGCTCGGCTGGTACTCCACCGGCAGTGACTCCGCGTAGTGCGCGCCGCCGCTCTGGATCGCCTCCTCGCGCTCCTCGGTGGGCGCCTCCAGCTCGGTGTCCGAGAGGTCCTGGAGCAGCCAGCCGACGTCCTCCGGCGCGTAACTGGAGAAGTCGGGGCCTCGGAGGGGCTCGGGCAGCACGATGGACTCCTGCGCGTGGGGGACAGGTGCGGGGGTGTACGAGGGGACGACCGCGAGGAGCACCTGGCCGGTGTGGGGCGCCAGGCGGGCCAGCAGCCCTTCGGGGGCGTGCAGTTCGGGGGTGTCGGCGGTGGAGTCGACGACGGCGACCACGGCGTCGAAGCCGGCGCCCGCCACGTTGTACGCGTACCGGTCGCCGGGGCCGTCCGCCGGGTCGTCGTGGGCCGGGAAGACGAGGCGGGTGCGTATCGCGTAGCCCGGGTCGTCGACGGCCAGGACCGGCGAGCGGGTGGTGGTGGAGTAGCGGACCTCGGCGTCGGGCCCGAGGGCTTCTTCGAGGGCGGTGCCGAGGCGCAGCGGCGCGTACATCAGCTCCTCGAAGCCGAGGACGAGGATCCGGCGGGGGCTCTGGGCCTGGCTCTGGACCTGGCTCTGGACCCGGCCGTGGCTCTGGCTCTGGACCCGGCCCTGGACCTGGCTCTGGACCCGGCCCTGGACCCGGCCGTGGCTCTGGCGTGCACCGCCGCCCAGCGCGGCCGCGATCCGGTCCGCCATGGCCGGGAGCGCCGCTTCGAGCGCCGCCCGGTGGGCCGGGGTGAAGCCGTGCCGGCCGCCGTCGGGGACGCCCGCGGGCCAGTCGAGGTCGACGCGGGTGACGGGGGCGGCATGCTCATCGGTCTCGTGGGCCCGCCCGGACTGCCCGGACTGCTCCGCCGGCCCGGCCCGCTCCGCCTGCCTCACTCGCTCCGCCTGTGCCGCCTGTGCCGCCTGTGCCGCCTGCTCCGCCTCCTGTGCCGCGACCAGCGCCTGGCCGCGTTCCAGAACGCCGTCCGGCAGCGTGACCGTGCCCGTGTTGCGGGTCACCAGGTCGACGCGGGCGCCGATCTCGGCGGCGAAGGCGGTCAGCCGGTCGCGGTCGTCGGCCGAGCGCATGTCGACCAGGGCGACGATGACGTACCGCTCGCGCGGGTGCAGGGCGTGCAGCGCGCGGATGGTGTTCAGGACCGTGTTGCCGGTGGAGAACTCGTCGTCGACCAGGACCAGCGTGGAAGCGTCCTCGCCGGGCCCGCCGCCCGCCAGCAGCTCGCCGTCCTCCGGCAGCAGCAGGTGCGAGGTGGCGTGCGAGTGGGACTCCTCGAAGCCGCCCGCCTGCGCTACGCCCGCCACCGGACGCCGGGTGGAGTGCAGGTACGGGGCGTCCCGCAGACCGTCCGCGACGGCGTGGCCGAGGCCGGTGGCCGTCTCCGCGTATCCGAGCACCACCGCGCGGCGGGCCTCCTCCTCGCCGAGCAGCTCCCGTACCCGCTCACCGAGCCCGTACCCCGCCCCGTACACGACCGAGGGCCGCTGCGGCACGTGCTTGCCCAGCACGTTGGAGACCAGCAGATGCGCCCGCTTGGGGTTGCGGCGCAGGGCGAGGCCCAGCAGCTCCCGGAGCTCTCCGTCGCCTTCGAGGGCGACTCCCAGCCGCTCGGCCACCCAGTTGCCCGACCACACCACGTTCACGGTCTCTTCTCTCGTCGCGCGCTCGCTCATCGACGCGCGCTCAGTTCGTCAGGCCGGCGGCCAGCAGGTCCACGAAGCCGACGTCTTCCCTCGCCACTCCGAAGACCTCGGCGCGCTGGAGCGTGCGCTCCGCCCAGGCCCGGTGGGGCTTCACTTCGTTCATCTTGTTCGTGTACGCCGAGCGCAGCACCCCGCCTCCGCCGCGCTCGGGGCTCAGGATGTCCTGGGCGTCGGTGTACTCCTCGTGGCTGACCACGGACAGGGCGTGCACCGGCGCCACGTGCGACGGGTGGATGCAGGTCTTGCCGAGCAGTCCGTTGGCGCGGTCGAGCTCGATCTCGCGGAGCAGTCCGTCGAGGTCGTGCTCGATGAGGGCCGTACGCAGTTCCTCGGCCCGGCCCTCCAGGAAGGGGCTGCGGCGCAGCTGGGGCTTGAACATGCGCTCCTGGCGGCGGAAGTACTCCCAGACCGGGCCGGTGATCGTGAAGCCGGTGCCGTCGGCCCGGCCGAGCACGTTGACCACGTCGGCGATGACGGAGGCGACGATGTGGACGTCGTACGCGGTCATGTCGGGCGCGCGGCGCAGTCCGTAGGCCGAGCAGAAGTCGGTGACGCCCAGGCGCAGGGCGAGCACCCGGTCCCGGTACTTGTCGACGCTCCGGGCGATGCCCTGGAGGATGTCGCCGCGCGTCTCCAGATGGAGCAGTTCGGGGGATTCGAGGACCGGCATGGCGAAGAGTCGTCGGCCGCACGCCGTTTCGGCCTCGGCGAGCGCCTCCAGGAACTGCCTTCCGCGCTCTTCGGTGAATTTGGGAAGTACGAAACCGGACAACATCCGGACCGAGTCGCCGAGACGCCGCACCAGGTCGGTGATCTGGGCCGGTTCCCGTACGCGGATGAAGAGCAGCGGTACATCGGCTCCCGCCGCGTCCGGTGTGCCGCCGGCGTCGGCCGGGCCCCCCGGGGCGGTCCCCGGGGCCGTGGTGCGGGCGGCCAGCGCGGCGAACTGCCTGATCAGGTTGGCTTCGGCGCCGGTCACCTCGGCGTCGTCGATCGAGTCCTCCAGGCACAGCACCATGGAGACCACGCCGCGCCCGGCCTGCTTGAGCACGTCGTCGGCGAGTGACGGGCGGGTGGCCGGGGAGTAGAGCGTGGCTCCCAGGGCGACGGAGAGCATCCGGGCCGGCGAGTCGGCGGTGAAGGTACTGGGCTCCCGGAAGAACAGGCCCTCGCGGGCAGTGGGCGATATGTGCCCGAAGTGACGCATGATTTTCCCCCGAACTGCCTGACCGGCCGAACAACGTATGGCCGGTAATAGTACGTACGGACGGGTGTCAACAGTTCCCCATGTACATGAATTTCCGGTTACCCGACCCTTGTCCGACCCCCTCGCGCGGTATCGTCACGCCCGGCCCGCACCGCCGCCGGGCACGGTCGTGCCGCCCCCCGCGTTGTCCGCACGGGCCCCCAGCAGGCAGGATGACGGTCATGACGCACACGATGCTGAAGGGCTCGAACGTCCCTGTCGATGCCGCGGCCGTCCGGGCCGTGCTGCGCTGGACCCCGGGCGCCGGGGTTCCCGACGTGGACGCCTCCGCCCTGCTCCTCGGTGCGTCCGGCCGGGTGCGGTCCGACGAGGACTTCGTCTTCTACAACCA
>MUNB01000232.1 GCA_002154345.1 Streptomyces griseus | reverse complement strand
CGGGCCGGGGCCCGCCGTCCGACAGTGCGGACGGCGGGCCCCGGCCCGTCGATGACCTGCCGCGCCCGACGTCCCGGAGGGACGCGGCAGGGGTACGAAGAGGGGTGCTGCGGCCGTCAGCGGCCGTGGCGCCCCGTCGCGGCGGCGGCCCGCCGGCGCTGCGAGGCGAACAGCACGGCCGCACCGGCGGCGAGCACTCCCGCGCCCCCGATCGCCAGATACGTGCTGCTGCCGGAGCCGCCCGTCTCGGCCAGCACCTCGTCCTTGCTCGCGGTGTTGACCTCGGGCGCGTTGCCCTCGGCCTTCTTCTCCGGAGCGGCCGGAGCGGCGGCGTTGACCTTCGCCCCGGTGTTCGCGTCGTCGTCGCCGTGGCCGTTGTGCTCGACGGAGGACTTCTCGGCGCCCTCGGTGATGGCCTCCTCGGACGGCGCGGAGGGGGCCGGCGCCGGAGCCTCGGTGCCGCCGTCACCACCGGCCCCCTGCTCGCCCTTCCCCTCTTCCTTCTCCGCCGACCCGTTGCCTGCCGACGCGCCGCCGAACGTCACGTCGGAGCAGGCGTAGAACGCCTCGGGGGAGTCGGAGCGCTGCCAGATCGTGTAGACCAGCTGCCGCCCGGAGCGCTCGGGGATCGTCCCGTCGAAGACGTACGAACCGTCCACCAGCGCCGGGTCGGTGACCTCGGCGAAGGGCTTCGCCTCCAGGTCCGACCAGGCCAGCGGCTTCGTGGCGTCATAGCCGGGCTTGGTCATGTACAGCTCGAACGACCCCCTGTGCGGGGCCGTCGCGCGGAACCGGAAGGTGTGCTTGCCCGCCGACAGCGCGGTGGCCGGCCAGTCGGCGCGCGGCAGGTCGAGCCCCTTGAACTTGTCGTTGGCCGCGCTGCACAGCTTGCCGTCCGGGATCAGGTCACGGTGCTTGCCCGCCGCGTTGGCGATGTTCACCCCGTTCCAGTCGTACAGCGCCTGCGTACCGCCCGCCGCGACCGCCGCCTGGCACGCCGCCGACTTCGGGCTCTCCGGCCCCTCCGCGAAGCACGCGGACACCCGGCTCACCGGATCGGTGAGCGAACCGTGCGCCACGGCCGGGGTGGCGGTCAGCCCCGTCAGCGCGAGCGGTGCGAATCCGAGGGCGAGGATCCCGGCGGCCTTGCGACGAGCGGTCATGGATGGACTCCTTCTGAACGGCACTGCTGCGGCACAGCTGTTGGGGGGTGGCGATCAGCAAGCTAGCCGCTCGGAAGCCCGAAAAGACCTGCTGGGAGGGGGTGATGGCGATCCTTATGGTCGCTTTAAGGCACGGCTAAGAGGGCCCTCAGGAAGGAGGCGCGATACCCGACGGGGGTCGCGGACGGGCATGGTCGACCTGATGTGCGTGCGCGAGGCCCGGGGTCGGTCGGCGTGCGGGCTCAGCCCGTCCAGCGGTAGCGGCGTTCCGGCCGGCCTGTGCCTCCGTAGCGCAGGGTCACCGCCGCCCGGCCCGTGCCGGCGAAGTACTCCAGGTAGCGGCGCGCGCTGACCCGGGACAGGGCGCCCGCCTCGGCGCACTCCGAGGCCGACAGGCCCTCCGGGTGGTCGCGCAGGGTGCGTTCCACCAGCTCGGCCGTGGGGGCGGCCAGGCCCTTCGGGAGCTCGCGGGAGCCGGGCGGGCGGGTGCCGAAGATCTGGTCGACGTCCTCCTGGCGGGCCTCGCCCAGCTCGTCCAGGCGGGTGCGCAGCGAGGCGACATGGCGCATCTGCTCCTGGAGGGCGGACCGGCTGAACGGCTTGATCAGGTAGTGCAGGGCGCCGGCGCGCAGCGCGGCCCGGATGACCCCGGCGTCCCTCGCCGCCGTGATGAACAGGGCGTCCGTGCTGGGGCGTGAGGCGTCCCGCTCCTCCGCCGCACGCAGCGCGCGCAGGACGTCGATCCCGTCCATGTCGGGCAGGTAGATGTCGAGCAGCACCAGATCGGGGCGCAGCCGCTCGGCCGCGCGCAGGGCGTCCGCGCCGTTGTGCGCCACCCCGGCGACCGTGAACCCGTCCATTGCGGACACATAGCGGCTGTGCAGTTTCGCGACCATGAAGTCGTCGTCCACCACCAGCACAGTTGTCACGCCGACACGCTAGGGCGCGACCGCAACGACCACAACGTCCGTTGATACCGGAAGGGAGACAGCTTCTTAACGCGCAGGCAACATGTGGGCCACTTCACAGCGAAAGGCGGAACCCGTGCGACTGCGCACTCTCCTCGCCCTGCTCGGGGCCGCGTTGCTGGTGGTGGTGGGGCCGCCCCTGCTCTCCACCGGTGACGGTTCGGACACCGGTACCCAGATTCCCGGGCTCCGCTTCATGGTCCCCAACACCCCCGGCGGCGGCTACGACATCACCGCGCGCACCATGGCCAAGAACGCCGAGGACGCCGGACTCACCCACAACATCGAGGTCTTCAACCTGCCGGGCGCCGGCGGCACGGTCGGCCTGACCCGGCTCGTCGGCGAACACGGCAACGGCAAGCTCGCCCTCTCCATGGGCCTCGGCGTCGTCGGGGCCGTCCACACCAACAAGTCCCCGAGCACGCTCGCCGACACCACCCCGATCGCCCGGCTCACCGAGGAGCCCGACATCGTGGTGGTCGCCAAGAACTCGCCCTACCGGACCATCGCCGACCTGCTCGCCGCCTGGAAGAAGGACCCGGCCCGCGTCCCGGTCGGCGGCGGGTCCTCGCCCGGCGGCCCGGACCACCTCGCCCCGATGCTCATGGCGCAGGCCGCCGGCATCGCCCCGAGGACCGTCAACTACGTGCCGTTCGACGGCGGCGGCGAACTCCTCGCCTCCATCCTCGGCAACAAGGTCGGCTTCGGGGTCTCCGGCCTCGGCGAGTACCGCGACCAGATCGAGGCGGGCGAGCTGCGGCTGCTCGCCGTGACCGGCCCGAAGCGGGTGCCGGGCCTCGACGCCCCCACCCTGCGCGAAGCCGGACTCGACACCGAGTTCACCAACTGGCGCGGCATCGTCGCCCCGCCCGGTCTCTCGGACGCCGAACGCGACAAGCTCACCGGTCTCATCCGCGAACTCCACGCCTCGAAGCAGTGGAAGGAGTCGATGAAGAAGAACGGCTGGGACGACGCCTTCCTCGCCGGTGAACCCTTCGGCGACTTCCTCGACGAGCAGGACCGGCGCGTCGCCACCGTCCTCAAGGAGCTGGGACTGTGACCACCGAATCGACAGAACCCGCCGGGCCCACCGAACCCGCCGGGCCCACCGAACCCACCGGACCGGCCGAGACCGCCGAACCCCCGGCAGCCGGCGGCGGTGCCCGCGCCTGGCTGCGCGAGCACTCCGAACTCGGCGTCTGCGTACTGCTGTTCGCGCTCGGCGCGCTCGTGCTCACCGACGCCCTCACCATGAACGTCGACATCGCCCAGCGCGGACCCATCGGCCCCCGCACCGTGCCCTTCGTCGTCGGCGCCGGGCTCCTGCTGGTCGGGGCCCTGCTCGCCGTCGACGTCCTGCGCGGCGGACGCGGCGAGGCCGAGGGCGGCGAGGACGTCGACCTCGACGAACCCGCCGACTGGCGCACCGTCCTCCTGCTCGCCGGGGTCTTCCTCGCCACCGCCGTTCTGATCGGCCCGCTCGGCTTCCCGATCGCCGGGGCGCTGCTCTTCTGGGGCTCCGCCTACGCCCTCGGCAGCCGCCACCACGACCGCGACCCGCTCATCGCGGCCGGGCTCTCCCTCTTCACCTACTTCGTCTTCGACAACCTGCTCGGTGTCCCCCTTCCGGGCGGCCCGCTGATGGGGGTGCTCTGACCGATGGATTCCCTCAACTCCCTCATCGACGGCTTCGGTACCGCGCTCACCCCGATGAACCTGCTGTGGGCCGCCATCGGCGTCCTGCTCGGCACGGCCATCGGCGTGCTGCCCGGCATCGGACCCGCGATGGCCGTGGCGCTGCTGCTCCCGGTGACGTACGGACTCGACCCGACCGGCGCGTTCATCATGTTCGCGGGCATCTACTACGGCGCGATGTTCGGCGGATCCACCACCTCGATCCTCCTCAACACCCCCGGTGAGAGCGCCGCCGTCGTCGCCGCGATCGAGGGCAACCCGATGGCGAAGGCCGGACGCGGCGCCCAGGCGCTCGCCGCCGCCGCGATCGGTCACTTCGCGGGCGGCATGATCGGCACCATCCTGCTGGTCGTCCTCGCCCCGACCGTCGCGTCGCTCGCCATCGGCATCGGCGCCCCCGACTACTTCGCGATCATGGTGCTGGCCTTCATCGCCGTCACCTCCGTCCTCGGCGCCTCCCGTATCCGAGGCATCGCCTCCCTGCTGATCGGCCTCACCATCGGACTGGTCGGCCTCGACCAGATGACCGGCCAGCAGCGCTTGACCTTCGGCTCGCTCCAACTCGCCGACGGTGTCGACGTGGTCATCGTCGCGGTCGGGCTCTTCGCGATCGGCGAGGCCCTCTGGGTCGCCGCCCATCTGCGCCGCTCCACCGGAAAGCCCATCCCGGTCGGCCGGCCCTGGCTCGGCCGCACCGATCTGAAGCGCACCTGGAAACCCTGGCTGCGCGGGCCCGCCATCGGCTTCCCGTTCGGAGCCATCCCGGCGGGCGGCGCGGAGATCCCCACCTTCCTCAGTTACGTCACCGAGAAGCGGCTCTCCAAGCACCGCGACCAGTTCGGCAAGGGCGCCATCGAAGGCGTCGCCGGACCGGAGGCCGCCGCCTCCGCCTCCGCCGCCGGGACGCTCGTCTCGATGCTCACCCTCGGCCTGCCCACCACCGCCGTCGCCGCCGTGATGCTGGCCGCCTTCCAGCAGTACGGGATCCAGCCGGGGCCGCTGCTCTTCGAACGGGAACCGGAGCTGGTCTGGGGGCTCATCGCCTCGCTGTTCGTCGGCATGGTGCTGCTGCTCGCCCTCAACCTGCCGCTCGCCCCCGTCTGGGCGAAGCTCCTGCGGATCCCGCGCCCCTATCTGTACGCGGGCATCCTCTTCTTCGCCGCCGTCGGCGCGTACGCGGTCGGCGGCGAGTCCCTCGACCTGGTGATCCTCCTGGTCATCGGGCTGATCGGGTTCGGGATGCGGCGGTACGGGCTGCCGGTGCTGCCCGCCGTCATCGGAGTCATCCTCGGCCCGGCCGCCGAACAGCAGCTGCGCCGCGCGCTCCAGATCAGCGACGGCAGCGTGAGCGGCCTCGTCAACACCCCGTTCTCGGTCACGGTCTACGTGATCGTGGCGCTGATCGTGGCCTGGCCGCTGATCGGCCGGCTGATCGCACGGCTGCGCGGTGGCCGGAAAACGGCCGAGGAGTCCCGCACTGTCCGTGGCGGCTGAGAGCATCGGAGCCATGACCACGATCGACTGGGACGCGGCGGCCGGATCCTTCGACGAGGAGCCCGACCACGGGCTCCTCGACCCCGCGGTGCGCGACGCCTGGGCCGGGCGGCTGGAGAGCTGGCTGCCCGCCACCCGCGGCGATGTGCTGGACCTGGGGTGCGGCACCGGCAGTCTCTCCCTGCTCGCCGCGGGCCAGGGCCACCGCGTCACCGCCGTCGACCGCTCGCCCCGCATGGCCGAAAGAGCCCGGGCCAAGCTCGCCGGGACCGGCGCGGAGGTCCTCGTCGGGGACGCCGCCCGGCCCCCGGTCGGCGAGCGGGCGTTCGACGTGATCGTGGCCCGGCACGTCGTCTGGCTGCTGCCCGATCCGGCGGCGGCCCTGGAGCACTGGTTCGGCCTGCTGAAGCCGGGCGGGCGGCTCGTGCTGATCGAAGGGGTGTGGGGCGGGGCGGGTCTGTCCGCCACCACGCTCACCGCCCTGCTCTCCGCCCACACCGAGCGCATCCACCACGAGGACCTGGCCCCCGACAGCCGGCTCTGGGGCAAGAAGGTCGACGACGAGCGCTATGCGCTGGTCGCCCGCGCGATGCCGGCGTACCGGCACACCGAAGTGGTCGACGTCCATCTGATCCTGCGGCGCGGTCCGGACGTCCTGCTGGCCCGCCGCTCCAACACCGGGTATGCGGACGGGCTGCTCCACATGCCCTCCGGCCACGCGGAGGACGGCGAGGACGTCCGCGAGGCGATGATCCGGGAGGCCGCCGAGGAGATCGGCCTCGCACTGGACCCCGACGAGCTGCGGGTGGCCCTGGTGATGCAGCACCGGGGCCCCGGCGGCGGGGCGCGCATGGGCTGGTTCTTCGTCGCGGAGTACGACCCGGAGCGCCCGCCGCGCAACGCGGAGCCGGAGAAGTGCTCCGAGCTGGACTGGTTCCCGCTGGCCGCGCTCCCGGACGACATGGTGGCGTACTGCCGTGCGGGCCTGGACGGCTACCGCTCGGGCGAGCACTTCATGATCCACTGGCATCGCGACGGGGAGCCGATCGCGTACGTCCCGGGCGGCGTCGGCCGGGCCGTCCCGCTGCCCGCCGCCGGGGAGACCACCGGCCGGGTGCACCACATCGAGCTGTGGGTCGCGGATCTCGCGGCGGCGGAGCGCAGTTGGGGCTGGCTGCTGGACCGGCTCGGCCATGTCCCTTACCAGCACTGGGCCCACGGCCGCAGCTGGCGGCGCGGCGACGCGTATGTCGTGCTTGAACAGTCGCCGGATCTGGCCGCGGGCGGCCACGACCGCCGCCGCCCCGGGCTCAACCACCTGGCGTTCCACATCGCCGACCGGGCCGCCCTCGACGCACTGGTGGCCGAGGCCCCGGCGCACGGCTGGCGGCTGCTGTTCCCCGACCGCCATCCGTACGCGGGCGGCGACGGCCACCACGCCGCCTATCTGGAGGACCCGGCGGGATACGAGGTCGAGCTGGTCGCCGGATCCCTGCCCCGCCCCTGAGCCGCCGGGCTGTCCGTACGGGCCCCGCCGTGTGTCCGGTGTGCCGTGCGTGATGGACTGGCGTGCGTTCACCGAGGTCACGGGGGAGAGATGACAGCCGAGGAGACCGGGCCGCCGACGCCCGCCGCAACAGAGCCCGCAACCGACGTCGCACCGGACCAGGGCCTGCGGGACGCCCGCCGGATGGACTCCTGGTCGATCGCGTGGATGTTCCTGGCCCTGGTGGTCTGGGGATGGTTCGCGTTCCTGATGCTCGCCGACTACGGCCCGGAGTCCGACGGCAGAGCGAGGTGCCGGGGTCCGCTGATCGGCCCGTTGTCCGAAAGCCCGCTCTGCGAGAGCGCGTTGCGGGAGTGGCCCGCGCTGCTGGGCATCCTCGCGCTGGCGGTCCTGACGACCGTCATCGCGGCGGCGACCATGGTGTACGCCAAGGTTCTCTCCCGGCTGGACCGCCGTGACGCGCCCGGCGAGCAGCCGCCGCAGCGCTGAGAGCTGACCCACCGGCGCTCGGGCCCACCGGACCGGCCGGCCCACGCCGTCGCGCCGGCCGGCCGGGAAGAGCGACGTGACCGGTGCACCCCGCCGCGCCGGTCAGCCGAGAAGCCCGGCCAGCCCCTCGGCCCGGGCCAGGGCCTCCAGTTCGTCCAGGGCCGAGGCCGCCGCCCCGGCCGCCGCGGGATCGCGCTCGGCCAGACCGCTCTCCTCGAACTCGTCCTCGTCCAGCCGCAGCACCGACGAGCCGTCCGCCGACACCCACAGGTCCAGGTCCAGGTCCTCGACCGCCAGCACGCCGTCCGCGAGCACGGCGGGCCGGGTGATGTCGCAGTACCAGCCCTTGAGCACACCGCCGCCGGTGCGGACCTCCTTCACCGCGAACCACCGGTCCCGCCAGTAGTGCTCGGTGAACACGTCGCCCGGCTCGAACCGGACGAAGCCGAAGTCCCGTGCTCCGGGCGCGGCCCACGGCGCCCGGACGGTGACGCGGACGCCGTCGTCGCGGACCAGCTCCGCCGGATACCTGATCTTGGTGCGGCCCGCCTTGGACAGGGCGACGACCAGGCCCTTCGTACGGTCCGCCCGGGGTTCAGAGGGTGCGGACATGGCGGACCTCCGTCGCGCAGATCTCGTAGCCGAACCAGGCGTTGACGGCCAGCATCGGACCGTTGCCGGTGTCGTTGGAGGTGTAGGCGTCCGTGTAGCCGGCCGCCCGCGCCCGGTGCAGCGAGTCGTTCTTCGCCAGCTTCGCCAGACCCCGCCCCCGGTACTCCCGCAGGGTGCCGGTCATGGCGCTCAGATACGTCCGTACGCCGTCGGTGGTCGCCGCGCTGAACGCCGCCACCTTCCCGTCCACCAGCGCCACCGACGTCAGCCCCTGGTCGAAGGCCGGGTGCCGCCAGACGTTCGTCAGCCAGTCCTCGTAGTCGTCCAGCTCGGAGGTGATGTCGCCCGGCTCGTCCGCCGTCACTTCGGCGTCCGCCTCGAACAGCCGCCGGGGATCGTCCGCGAAGTCGGAGCCGGGCCGCAGCTCGACGCCCACCGGGAGCTCCTGACGCGGCGGCAGGGTCCCGCCCGCGAGGTCCAGCCGCTGGAAGTGGGCCGAGCGCTTGGGCTCATAGCCCCGCTTACGGGCGAACTCCAGGCTCTCCGGGTTGTCCAGCACCCACGCGTACAGCACCCTGGCCCCGACATCGGCCAGGTGCTCTTCCGCCGTACGCAGCAGCAGCGAGCCCGCACCGCGGTGGGTGCGGCCGGGCAGCGTCTGCGGGGTGAAGTAGCCCTGCCCCGGCTCGGGGCTCTCGTGGGCGATGCCCGCCTGCGCCGTGGCGATGATCTCGCCGTCCTCCTCGGCGACCAGCAGCCGGTAGTGCCGGTCGGGATGGGCGTGGGCGAGGTCGTGGACGACCTGTTCGGGGGTGGCCACCATCCAGGGGACCGACGCCCGGCGGGCCCGGGTCCAGGCCTCCGCGTCGGACGGCCGGAAATCGCGCACGATCACAGTCATGCGGTGGACCGTATGCGCAGCCGCGCCCCGAACGCCTCCCCTTTTTCCGCCGGTGGGGGAGAATCGGCACCGTGACTGACAAGATCGTCCTCGACCCGGACTCCGGCATCGCCCCGTACGAGCAACTGCGCAACCGGCTCTCCGAACTGGCCCGTTCCGGCGCGCTCCCGGTCGGCCACCGGCTCCCGACCGTACGCGGCTTCGCCGAGGAGCTGGGCCTCGCCGCCAACACCGTGGCCAAGGCCTACCGGGCCCTGGAGGCGGACGGGGTGATCGAGACCCGGGGGCGCAACGGAACCTTCGTCGCGGCCGCCGGGGGAGCGGCCGAGCAGCGGGCCGCCACCGCCGCGCAGCTGTACGCGGAGACCGCCGAACGGCTCGGCCTCACCCGGCAGCAGGCCCTGTCGCTGGCGAAGGACGCGGTGCGGGCCGCGTACGGGGACTGAGCCCCCGCCGGCGACGCCCGGCGGCAGAGCTTCAGAGGTACAGCCCCGCGTCCGCCCCCGCGTCCTGCTTCGGCACCGACGCGGGGCCGATGCCCCGGCGCAGCGCGTACAGCTCGGCGAGGGAATTGCCCTCCCGGCCGACCCCTTCGTCCGTGCCCAGCCAGGCCACCGACTCCTGACGGGTCAACGGGCCGACCTCGATCCTGGCCAGGCAGCGGCCGGGCCGTACGACCGCCGGGTGCAGCCGCTCCAGGTCCTCGTTGGTGGTGACCCCCACCAGGACGTTGCGGCCCTGGCCGAGCAGGCCGTCGGTCAGGTTCAGCAGCCGGGACAGGGCCTGGCCCGCCGTGTGCCTGGCCTCGCCGCGGATCAGTTCGTCGCAGTCCTCCAGGAGCAGCAGCCGCCACCGCCCCTTCGCCGTGCCGTCGTCCTCGCCGATCGCGATGTCCATCAGATAGCCGACGTCGTTGAAGAGCCGCTCGGGGTCCAGCACACAGTCGACCTGGCACCAGTCGCGCCAGGACCGGGCCAGGGTGCGCAGCGCGGACGTCTTGCCGGTGCCGGGCGGGCCGTGCAGCAGGAGCAGCCGGCCCGCGATGTCGTCCGGCGTCACCTTCATCAGCCGGCCCATGGCATCGGCCACCGGCGCCGTGTAGTTGGGGCGGACCTCGTCCCAGCTGCCGGCGGTGATCCGGCGGGTGGTGCGGTACGGGCCGCGGCGCGGCGAGACGTACCAGAAGCCCATGGTGACGTTGTCGGGCTGGGGCTCGGGCTCGTCCTGCGCCCCGTCCGTGGCCGGCCGAGGATCCGCTCCGCCAGCTCCGGGCTGGTCGCGGTGACGGTGACGTCCGCGCCCCGGTTCCAGCGGGAGGCCAGCAGCGTCCAGCCCTCGCCCTCCGCGAGCGTGGCGCTGCGGTCGTCGTCCCGGGCGGCCCGCAGCACGGTGGCGTCCGGCGGCAGCAGCGTCGCATCCGCCTTGACCCGGTCGAGGGACGAACTGTGCGCGTACGGCTGCTCGCCCGTCGCGAAGCGGCCGAGGAAGAGCGCGTCGACGACGTCGGACGGTGAATCGCTGTCGTCGACGGTGAGCCGGATCGGCAGAGCGGATTCGGGGGAGTCAGGCATGGCGCCCATGATCCGGCACGGCGCCACCCCGTGCACCCGGGTTTCACGGGGCGACAAGGAGGTTCGGCGGAGCGCCCGTTGAACTTCCGGGGGCGGACGGAAGCACAGCACTCCTATTTTTGGCATGAACACTTCCGGTGAGGTGAGGGTGCTGCTACTACGGAGTAGCGCAGATACCCCCTGCTCAAGGAGGTTCCATGAAAATGTCCAGACTCGTGGCGTTCTCGTCCTCTCTCCTGCTCGGCGCCGCCCTCGCCCTCACCGGTGCGGGGATCGCGAACGCCGACTCGTCCGCCGCGGCCGTCGATTACGTCGCCCTCGGCGACTCGTACTCCTCCGGCGTCGGAGCCGGCAGCTACGACGGCTCCAGCTGCAAGCGCAGCAGCCGCGCCTACCCCGCCCTCTGGGCGGCCGCCAACTCCCCCACCACCTTCGACTTCGCGGCCTGCTCCGGAGCCAGGACCGGAGACGTCACGGGCAGTCAGCTCGGCAGGCTGAACGCCTCGACCGACCTCGTCTCGATCTCCATCGGCGGCAATGACGCGGGCTTCGCCGACGTCATGACGACCTGTGTGCTCCAGTCCGAGGCCACCTGCCTCAACCGGATCGCCACCGCCCGGGCCTACGTCGACTCCACCCTGCCCGGCAGGCTCGACTCCGTGTACACGGCCATCCGCGCCAAGGCCCCCTCCGCGCGGGTCGTCGTCCTCGGCTATCCCCGCTTCTACCAGCTCGGCGGCGGCTGCATCGCCGGACTGAGCGAGAAGGAACGCGCCGCCATCAACGGGGCGTCCGACCACCTCAACTCGGCCACCGCCAAGCGGGCGGCGGACCACGGCTTCACCTTCGGCGACGTCAGGACGACCTTCACCGGGCACGAGATCTGCTCGGGCAACTCCTGGCTGCACAGCGTGAACTGGCTCAACATCGGCGAGTCCTACCACCCCACCGCCGCCGGGCAGTCGGGCGGCTATCTCCCCGTGTTCAACTCCGCCCTCTGAAGCTCCGCCCTCTGAAACCCCGTCCTCCGAAGCCTCGTGGCCCGAGGCTTCCCTCGCCCGCCGCCCCCTCGCACGGTCCGTGCGGGAGGGCGGCGGGCAAACCCTCCGAACCGCGCGAACCACCTGAACCACCTGAACCGCCTGAACCACCCGAACTGTCCGAAGTCGCCCTGGAATCGCGCGAATTCGGTAACGGGCCGTCAACCTCCGTATGTGTGTGCGCAATCCTGTGGCCGGGAACACGGGTGTCACCGAGGGACGATAGGGTTAACCTGCCCGGACCGGGTGCCCTCGTACGGGTGGGGAGTGACATGGAACAGATAACGGTGCGAAGCAGGCCGCGGGTGCCTGCCATCACATGCGGGAGCGGTGCGACCAGTACGCGCCTCGACCGCCATCTCGCGGTGCTCGGCGGCCCCGTCGTCCCGCAGCGCGAGTCGGCGGAAGCGACGCTGCTGATGCGCGAGCTGACCTCGCGTGATGCCGCGCACACCCGCCGGAGCAGGAGCGCGCGTGTGTCGCTCTTCGCGCCGCTGCGGCGACTGCGGCGCTCGCTCTTCGGCAGCCGCCGCTGACCCACGGCACGGCATCACCCGCCCCGGACCGGCCCACCGCTCGGGACGGACCAGGTCAGGCGATCACTCCGTCCCGGCGCAGCACCGATGTCTGCTCGCCCGTCATCCCCAGGGCTCGCAGCAGCGCATCGGTGTGTTCCCCCAGCGCCGGAACGGCACCCATCCGCGCCTCCTCGCTCCCCGGCAGCGTGATCGGCGGCAGCAGTGCCCGCAACGGCCCCACCGGTGACTCCACTTCCCGCCACCGGTCCCGTGCCGCGAGCTGCGGATGCGCCGCCACATCGGCCACCGTGTTCAGCCGCGCGCAGGCGATGCCCGCCGCCTCCAGAGCGGCCAGCGCCTCCCGCCCCGTCAGACCCGCCAGTGCCCGGCCCACCACCGCATCGGTCCGCGCCCGGTTCGCGGTGCGTGCCGCGTTCGTCGCGAAGTCCGGATCCTCGGCCAACTCGGGCCGTCCGAGCACCTGTTCCGCCAGCCGCCGCCACTCCCGGTCGTTCTGCACGGAGAGCAGCACCTGCTCGCCGTCGGCCGTGGGGAACGCGTCGTACGGCGCGATCACCGAGTGCGCGAGACCGGTGCGCTCCGGGGGAGCGGAGCCGTGCATCCCCTGGTGCAGCGGGTGGCCCATCCACTCGGCCAGCGCGTCCAGCATGGAGACCTCCACCGGTCCGCCCCGCCCGGTGGCGCCCCGTCGCAGCAGCGCCGCGAGCACCCCGGAGAACGCGTACATCGCCGCCGCGATGTCCGCCGCCGGAACGCCCGCCTTCACCGGCCGCTCCGCCGTCCCGGTCACCGAGACCAGCCCCGCCTCGCACTGCACGAGCATGTCGTAGGCCCGCTTGTGCGCGTACGGCCCCTCCGCCCCGTAACCGGAGATGTCGACCGCCACCAGACGCGGGTGCGCCGCGCAGAGCGAGGCGGCGTCCAGTCCCAGCCGGGCCGCCGCCCCCTGGGCCAGGTTCTGCACGAACACATCGGCACCGGCGACGAGTTCACGGACCACCGCCAGTCCGCGCGGGTCCTTCAGATCGACGGCCAGGGACTCCTTGCCCCGGTTGCACCAGACGAAGTGCGAGGCGAGACCGCGCGCCGCCGTGTCGTAACCGCGCGCGAAGTCGCCGCCGTCGGGGCGCTCCACCTTGATGACCCTGGCCCCGAGGTCGGCGAGCTGACGGGTGGCGAAGGGGGCGGCGACCGCCTGCTCGACGGCCACCACGGTGATGCCGTCGAGGGGGAGTGGCATGGAGTTCATGACCCCGTGCATACCCGCTGACCGGCGCTTTCGCCACTTCCTGCGGTCCGGACCGCCGCTCACGGCAGCGCGAGTCCTCCTCCGGCCGCCGCTACAGCAGCGCGAACTGCCCCTCCGGGCCCTCCTCCTGGTGTCCGAGGACGGATGCCGGACGCCGTGCGGAGGGCGGGACCGGCAGCACCCCGGCCGCCCGCAGCTCGGCCGGACCGATCAGCGGACCCGCCGCCAGCGCGGCCCGCAGCTCCTCGCGGGGCCCCGCCGTGCCGTCCAGCAGGGCGAGTACGGTGATGAGTTCGAGCAGCTCCGAGGTCCACTCCCGGGGCCAGCCGCGCGCACCGACCGCGTCCAGGCCGTCCGGCGCGGCCCCCTCCGGCACCCGGCCCGCCGCCGCTGCCGCCCGGCGACCGAACCAGAGCTCCAGCACCCGCACCCCGCCCACCGTGAACTCCCAGGCCGCCGCGGGCACCGGTGAGATCCGGCCGTCGCCGACGACCAGCGCCTCGTCCCCGGCGTCGTACGACAGCTCCGTGGGCCGGGCCGGGAGCGCCGCCCGTACATAGGGCCTGCGCCCGCCCGGCAGCCGGGGCCGCTCCCCGCCCCTGGCCCCGCGCGACTGGAGCCGCAGCAGCTCCCGGCCGAGCGCCACCCCCGACGACCACACCTCCGCGTCGGCCGGCAACGGGACCCGGAGACCGGTGGCGGCGGGCCGGGCGGCGGCCAGGATCCAGGCCAGCACCGCTTCCGGGGCGACCGCGTCCGGGTCCGTCCCGCCGCCGAGCCGCCCGCGCAGCAGCTCGGGGAGCCCCGGCGCGAGGTTGGGTTCCGTGCCGCCGGGCCTGCGGTACAGCGGCCTGATCCGGCCGGGCCGCCCGGCGGGGGAGTGCCCGTCGGGCAGCAGCGCGGTCACGGACAGGGCGGGCCCGGAGTCCTCGGGGACACAGCTGTGTTCCACCGCGAAGAGCTGGTGCTCGTCGGCGACCCGCCACAGCTCCGGACGGGCCGCGTCGATCAGCCGGTGGTCGGGCAGCAGCCACTGTTCGTCGTAGGGGCCGTGCAGGATCCGTACGGGGTCGGGGCAGGGTCCGGGAGTCCGGGCGAAGCGGGCCGTGCCGGTCGACTGGCCGGGCAGGGCCGCGACCGAGGTGTGCGGTGTACGGGAGCGGGTGGGCGCGAACAGCCGCTCCTGCTCGGCGGCGTCCGCGGCGGCCAGCCGTTCCCAGCGGGCCCGGAGCGCCACCGGGTCGGGGCCGCTCACCCAGGCGCGGCCGGTGCGCAGCGGCCGCACCGACCACGGCATCAGCTCGTCCAGCGGCACGAACGCGTCGAGCGGCGAGGACTCCGTGTCCCCGCCGGATCCGGCCGCCGCCGTCCTGCGCGCTGCCACCGAGTCGTCCCCCTGTCCCGTGTCCCGTTTCCCCTGTCCGCCGTGGCGCTTTCGCATCGTAACGGCGGGCGGCGGCCCCGTGGGGCGGGGTCAGTGGGCCTCCACCGTCACGGAGAAGGAGAACCGGTCGCCCCGGTAGCGGATCCGGGCCACGTCCACCACCTGCCCCTCCGCGTCGTACGTCACGCCCGTGTAGTGCAGGATCGGGCTGAGCAGCGGGACCTGGAGCAGCTCGGCGGTCACGGGGTCGGCGAGCCGGGCCTCCACCGTGTCGGTGATCCGGGAGATCCGCACCCCGACGACATCGCGCAGGACCTTCGTCATCGGCCAGCGTTCGAGGTCGGCCACGTCGATCCGGGCGGCGATGTCGGGACGTACCGCGTTCTCCGCCCAGTTGGTGGGCTCGTCGCTCTCCCCGTCGCGGCGCAGCCGGCGGTAGCAGGTCACCTCGGAGCAGTCCGGGAAGAACTCGGCGAGATCGCCGGGCACCGCCGTCGGACCGTGGCCGAGCACGGTCGTCGCCTCCCCGGACTGCTGGGCCACGATCGCGTCGACCGAGCCCAGCAGCCGCACCGGGGAGACCCGCCGGGCGCGCGGCTCGATGAAGGTGCCGCGCCGCCGGTGCCGGCTGATCAGCCCTTCCGTCTCCAGCTCCTTGAGCGCCTGGCGCATGGTGAGCACGCTGACGCCGTAGTGCGCGGCGAGCTGCTCCTCGGTGGGCAGCCGGGCGGAGGCGTCCTGCGGGCGGCCCAGTATGGAGGCCCGCAGGGACTGGGAGACCTGGTACCAGAGCGGCAGCTTCCGGTTCAGGACGAGCGAGTCGGGGGCGAAGGCGGGCGGCCGGCACGGCTGCTCCACAGCGTGGTCCGCCCCGGCCTGTCCGTGGCTCTCTGTCACGTCGTCCCCGTCCCGTACCCGTATCCTCCGGCCCTTCCGCCGCCTATGGCCGGAAGTTGCGGCTCAGACCCTGCCACACGTCGTCGTAGCCGCGCTGCAGATGGCCGGCGCCGGCCGCCTGCGCGGTCGCCGTGACCGGCCAGCGGGTCTCGAACATGAAGGCCAGACCGTCGTCGATCTTCTGCGGCTTCAGCTCCGCCGCGCTGGCCCGGTCGAAGGTCTCCCGGTCCGGTCCGTGCGCCGACATCATGTTGTGCAGGGAGCCGCCGCCGGGCACGAAGCCGTCCGCCTTCGCGTCGTACGCCCCGTCGATCAGCCCCATGTACTCGCTCATCACATTGCGGTGGAAGTACGGCGGGCGGAAGGTGTCCTCGCCGACCAGCCAGCGCGGCGCGAAGACGACGAAGTCCACTCCCGCCAGCCCCGGGGTGTCGGACGGCGAGGTCAGCACCGTGAAGATCGACGGGTCGGGGTGGTCGTAGCTGATCGTGCCGATCACATTGAACCGGCGCAGGTCGTAGACGTACGGGGTGTGGTTGCCGTGCCAGGCCACCACATCGAGCGGCGAGTGGTCGTACGTCGCCGACCAGAGGTTCCCGCAGAACTTGTTGACCACCTCGACCGGGCCCTCGTGGTCCTCGTACGCGGCGACCGGGGCGAGGAAGTCCCGGGCGTTCGCCAGGCCGTTGGCGCCGATCGGGCCGAGGTCGGGCAGCGCGAACGGGCGGCCGTAGTTCTCGCAGACGTAACCGCGCGCGGTCTCCTCCAGCAGCTCCACCCGGAAGCGGACGCCGCGCGGGATCAGCGCGACATGGCCCGGGTCGGCCCGCAGCAGGCCCAGCTCGGTGCGGAGCAGCAGTCCGCCGCGCTCCGGGACGATCAGCAGCTCGCCGTCCGAGTCGCTGAACACGCGGTCCGTCATCGAGGCGTTGGCGCTGTAGAGGTGGATCGCCATCCCGGCGCGCTGGGTGGTGTCGCCGTTGCCGCCGAGCGTCCACAGACCGCTCAGGAAGTCCGTGCCGGGCGCGGGGTCGGGCAGCGGGTTCCAGCGCAGCCGGTTCGGGTCCGGCACGGTCTCGGTGAACGGCGCCGAGCGCAGGCCCCCGTTGTCGGTCCGGGTGAACGCCGGGTGGGCGGCCGAGGGGCGGATCCGGTAGAGCCAGGAGCGGCGGTTGTCCGCGCGCGGCTCGGTGAAGGCGGAGCCGCTCAGCTGCTCCGCGTACAGCCCGAGCGGGGCGCGCTGGGGGGAGTTGCGGCCGTGCGGCAGCGCCCCGGGCACCGCCTCCGAGCTGTGCTCGTTGCCGAAGCCGGAGGAATACGTCAGCCCCTCGGCCGTCTTCCTCGCCTGGTCGATCGCGCTCATCCCGCACTCCCGGTGCCCAAGAAAGCCCTCGGACCCGCCGGACGACGAATCCTATGCACCACCGTAGGAATAGGAACGGGGCACGTCAACGGCATACATCGCGCCATTCGTGGCGTGTGCGGCGTCGTGCGAGCCCGTTGTGACGCGTCCGCAGGGGCGTCGGCCGGGCATCTGCCGTTCGCCGGGCGGCGGGGGCACGGCATCATGGGGCCCGTGCCTCAGCCCCCTGTCACCCCGAACCTCCGTCGCGCCCCCGTGCAGCAGCGCAGCGCCGACCGCCTGGCCCGGATACTCGACTCCTGCGCCGGTCTCCTCGACGAGACCGGCTACGAGCAGCTCACCACCCGGGCCGTCGCCGAGCGCGCCGAAGTGCCCATCGGCTCCGTCTACCGGTTCTTCTCCAACAAGCGCGCGCTCGTCGACGCCCTCGCGCTGCGCAACCTGGACACCTACGCCGACCGCATCGCCGCCCGGCTCGCGGATCTTCCCGCCGACGACTGGCGCGCCGCCATCGACGCGGTGCTCGACGAGTACCTGGCGATGAAGCGGAGCGTCCCCGGGTTCGCGCTCGTCGACTTCGGGCCGCCGTTTCCCGCCGAGGGCGCGGCGGACGACGCCAACCGGCGGCTGGCGGACCGGCTCGCCGTGCTGCTCGCCGGTCACCTCGGCCGCCGGGCCGACGAGAGGATGTCCCGGGCGATCCTGGTGAGCGTGGAGGCCGCGGACGCGCTGCTGCAGCTCGCCTTCCGTACGGAGCCGACGGGGGACGCGGCCATCGTCGCCGAGACCCGGACCCTGGTCAGGTCCTACCTCGCCCACACGCTCGACTGAGCGACGGCCTCCCGCACTTCCTTCTCCTTCGCTCTCCTCCGCTCTCCTTCGTGCGACACCTCCCCACCGTGCGTACTGGTCGGTATGCTCGGCCGGGCCGGGGCTTCCAGCCCGCCCGGCCCATGTCCGTGTGCCGTCGCCGCAGCCGCCCCGGGGAGGGCCCATGTCCCACGACTCCCGCACCGCACCGCGTATCTGCCCCCTCTGCGAGGCCACCTGCGGCCTCACCCTCACCATCGAGGGCACCACCGTCACCGGTGCGCGCGGAGACCGCGACGACATCTTCAGCAAAGGCTTCATCTGCCCCAAGGGCGCCTCCTTCGGCGGGCTCGACGCCGACCCCGACCGGCTGCGCGTCCCCCTCGTGCGCGGCGACGACGGGGAGCTGCGCGAGGCGACCTGGGGCGAGGCGTTCGACCGGATCGCCGCACGGATACCGGACCTGGTGACGGCCCACGGCCCGCAGGCCGTCGGCGTGGTCCTCGGCAACCCCAACGTGCACACGATGGCCGGCTCCCTCTACCCGCCCCTGCTGCTCGCCGCCCTGCGCACCCGTAACGTCTTCACCGCCAGCACCCTGGACCAGATGCCCAAGCACGTCTCCAGCGGCCTGCTCTTCGGCGACGCGCACGCCATCCCCGTACCGGATCTCGACCGCACCGGCCATCTCCTCCTGATCGGCGCCAACCCACTGGAGTCCAACGGCAGTCTCTGCACCGCCCCCGACTTCCCCGGCCGGCTCAAGGCCCTGCGCCGGCGCGGCGGCACCCTCACCGTCATCGACCCGCGCCGCACCCGTACCGCCCGGCTCGCCGACCGGCACGTCGCGATCCGGCCCGGTGCGGACGCCCTGCTGCTGGCCGCCCTCGCGCACACCCTCATCGCGGAGAAGCTCGCCGACCCCGGGCCGCTCGCCGAGCACCTGGAAGGCCTCGACGAACTCGCCGTCGCCCTCGCGGACTTCACCCCGGACGCGGTCGCGGCCGCCTGTGACGTGGACGCGGACACCATCACCGCCATCGCCCGTGAACTCGCCGCCGCCCCCACCGCCGCCGTCTACGGGCGCATCGGCAGCTGCACCGTCGAGCACGGCACCCTCGCCAGCTGGCTGGTGGACGTCCTCAACATCCTCACCGGCAACCTCGACCGGCCCGGCGGCGCCCTCTTCCCGCTCTCCGCCACGGCCCGCCCGCCACGTCCCGCCGCCCCCGGCAAGGGCTTCGCGCTCGGCCGCTGGGCGAGCCGGGTCTCCGGGCATCCCGAGGCCAAGGGCGAACTCCCCATCGCCGCCCTCGCCGAGGAGATCGACACCCCGGGCGAGGACCGTATCCGCGCCCTGGTGGTCATCGCGGCCAACCCCGTGCTCTCCGCGCCCGACGGCGACCGGCTCGACGCGGCACTCACCGACGGGCTCGACTTCATGGTCAGCGTCGACCCGTATCTCAACGAGACCTCCCGGCACGCCGATGTCGTCCTGCCCCCGCCGCCGCCCTCGCAGAGCGCCCACTTCGACTTCGCGTTCAACAGCTTCGCCGTGCACAACCAGGTCCGCTACACCCGCGCCGCCGTGCCCCTGGAGGACGGGCGGCTGGACGAGAGCGAGATCCACGCGCGGCTGATCCTCGCGGTGAGCGGCCTGCACGGCGCGCCGCCCTCCGCCGTGGACGACCTGGCCGTCGACACCGCCCTCACCCGGGCCGGAGCCCCGAAGGAACGGGCCGCCGAACTCACCGGCGAGAACGGCCCCGAACGGCGACTGGACCTGATGCTGCGCCTCGGCCCGTACGGGCTGACCCTGGAGCGGCTCCTCGCCCACCCGCACGGCATCGACCTCGGCCCGCTGAAGCCCCGCGTCCCCGAAGTGCTGCGCACCCGCTCCGGCCGGATCGAACTGCTCCCGGCGCCGATCGCCGCCGATCTGCCGCGGCTGCGCCGGGCGCTGGGCGACCGCCCCGCCCCGCTCGTCCTCGTCGGCCGCCGCCATCTGCGCTCCAACAACAGCTGGATGCACAACGTCGGTTCGCTCACCGGCGGGTCCAACGTCTGCACCCTCCAGATCCACCCCGACGACGCGGCCCGCCTCGGACTCGTGGACGGGGCCACCGCCCGCATCGAGTCGTCGGGCGGCGGCATCGAAGCCCCGACCGAGATCACCGACACCGTGCGCAGCGGGGTGGTGAGCCTGCCGCACGGCTGGGGCCACAGCCGCCCCGGCACCCGGATGTCGGTCGCCGCCGCCGACCCCGGGGCGAACGTGAACCAGCTGCTCGACGGCACACTCCTGGACCCGCTGTCCGGCACGGCGGTCCTGAACGCCATCCCGGTCTCCATCACCCCAGCTCACTAGCACCACCGCGCTGACCTGGGGTTTTGCTCTTATTGCTCACAGGTCAACATCTTGTTAACGCTGCGAGAAGGCCCCTAACGTCATCCGGACCGACCGCCGAGACCGGTGGGAGTTCAAGGATGAACGTTAGGTATCCCCCATGCTGACAATCCTCGGCTTCGCCATGATCGCGACCTTCCTGGTCCTGATCATGACGAAGAAGATGTCGCCGATCGCGGCGCTGGTACTGATCCCCGCACTGTTCTGTGTCGCCGTCGGACAGGGAGCGCAGCTCGGCGACTACGTCATCGAAGGCGTCGGCAACCTCGCGCCCACCGCCGCCATGCTGATGTTCGCCATCGTCTACTTCGGCGTGATGATCGACGTCGGCCTCTTCGACCCGATCGTGCGGGGCATCCTGCGGTTCTGCAAAGCCGACCCGATGCGCATCGTCGTCGGTACGGCGGTGCTCGCCGCGATCGTCTCGCTGGACGGCGACGGCTCCACCACCTTCATGATCACCGTCTCGGCGATGTATCCCCTCTACAAACGCCTGAAGATGAGCCTGGTCGTGATGACCGGTGTCGCGGCCACCGCCAACGGCGTCATGAACACCCTGCCCTGGGGCGGCCCCACCGCCCGCGCGGCCACCGCCCTCAAGCTGGACGCCTCCGAGATCTTCGTGCCGATGATCCCGGCGCTGGCCATGGGGCTGCTCGCCGTGTTCGTGCTGGCGTACGTGCTGGGCCGCCGGGAGCGCAAGCGTCTGGGCATGCTCACCCTCGACGAGGCGCTGGCCCGGGAGCCGGAGCCGGAGACCGTGTCCGCCGGCGTCGGCGGCGCCGGAGCCACCGGTGGCGAGGACCGCCTCCGCAAGGGCTCCGCGGCCTCGGCAGGCGGTACGGGCACGGACGCAGGGGCGGGTACGGGTGCCGGAGCCGATGCCGCAGACGGCGACGGGGACGAAGAGTTCCAGGGCCTCGACCCGAACCGGTCCACGCTCCGCCCGAAGCTCTACTGGTTCAACGCCGGTCTCACCGCCGCCCTCCTGACGGCGATGATCATGGAACTGATGCCGATCCCGGTGCTCTTCCTGCTCGGCGCGGCCCTCGCGCTCACCGTCAACTTCCCCAACATGCCCGACCAGCGGGCCCGGATCGCCGCGCACGCCGACAACGTCCTCAACGTCTCCGGCATGGTCTTCGCCGCCGCCGTCTTCACCGGAGTCCTCACCGGCACCGGCATGGTCGAGCACATGGCCGACTGGGTGGTCGGCGCGGTCCCCGACGCGATGGGCCCGCACATGGCCATCGTCACGGGCGTGCTCAGCCTGCCGCTCACCTACTTCATGTCCAACGACGGCTTCTACTTCGGCGTCCTCCCGGTCCTCGCCGAGGCGGGCGCGGCCCACGGCGTCTCGCCGCTGGAGATCGCCCGCGCCTCGCTGGCCGGTCAGGCCCTGCACATGTCCTCGCCGCTCGTGCCCGCCGTGTACGTCCTCGTCGGCATGGCGAAGGTCGAGTTCGGCGACCACACCCGCTTCACCGTCAAGTGGGCCGTCCTCACCTCGCTCGTGGTGCTCGCGGCGGGCATCCTCTTCGGCATCATGTGATGACCGTCCGACCGCGAACCGGGCCCGGCCGGGGCTGGCTGCTGCGCCTCGTCATCGCCTTCGCCTTCGCGCAGGGGGCGGTGTCGATGGCGCGGCCCGCCGTCTCCTACCGGGCCCTCGCGCTGGGCGCGGACGAGGCGGCCGTCGGCGTCATCGCCGGGGTCTACGCCCTGCTTCCGCTGTTCGTCGCCGTGCCGCTCGGCCGCCGCACCGACCACGGCCGCTGCGCGCCCCTGCTGCCGCTCGGCGTCCTCCTGATCTCCGGCGGCTGCGCGCTCAGCGGGGTCGTCTCCTCGCTGCCCGCGATGGCCGCCTGGAGCGGGGTGATGGGACTGGGCCACCTGTGCTTCGTGATCGGCGCGCAGTCGATCGTGGCCCGGCAGTCCGCGCCCGACGAACAGGACCGCAACTTCGGGCACTTCACCATCGGCGCCTCGCTCGGCCAGCTCATCGGCCCGATCGCGGCCGGTGCGCTGATCTCGGCCGACAGCGGTGCGCTGGGCCGTACGAGCGCCCTCGCGCTCCTCGTGTCGGCGGGGGTCTGCGCGGTCGCCCTCACCTCGCTCTGGCGCATCGAACACCGCCGGGCCACCGGCTCCGGAACGGTCCCCGGCCACAAGGTCCCGGTCCGGGCGATCCTGGGCGCGCGCGGCGTCCCGGCGGGCATCTTCATCAGCATGGCGGTGCTGTCCGCCACCGACATCCTCACCGCCTACCTGCCGGTCGTCGGCGAACACCGCTCCATCGCACCGGCCACCGTCGGACTGCTGCTCAGCCTGCGGGCCGCCGCCACGATCGCCTGCCGGCTGGTGATGACACCGCTGCTGCGGCTGCTGGGCCGCCGCGCACTGCTGACCACCAGCTGTCTGCTCGCCGGGCTCCTCTGCGCGGGCGTCGCCCTGCCCGTGTCCGTCCCGGTCCTCGCGGTCATGCTGGCGGTCCTCGGCTTCTGCCTCGGCGTCGGCCAGCCGCTGTCCATGACCACCGTGGTCCGGGCGGCCCCCGCCCAGGCCCGGTCCACCGCGCTCGCCCTGCGGCTGACCGGCAACCGGCTCGGCCAGGTCGCCGCCCCCGCCGCGGCGGGCCTGATCGCGGGCGCGGTGGGGGTGGCGGCCCCGTTCGCGCTGCTCGGCGTGCTGTTGCTCGGCGCCGCCGGACTCGGACTGCGAGGCGAGGCCCGTACGAAGCCGGCCCGGGCCGCCGCGGACCCGGCGCCCGCCCCCGTACCGCCGAACCCGGGACCCGTACCGCCGGACCCGGGACCCGTACCGCCGGACCCGGGACCCGTACCGCCGGACCCGGCACCCGTACCGCCGGCCGTCCGGGACACGACCGAATCCTCCGGCTGACCGACCCCGTACGCCCCAACCTTCGCGCGAGTCATTCCCACACCCCGCCCGGTGGGCTAGCTTCCACACAGCCGCTCCCCACCGCGATGCCACCACTTCCCTCCGGGCGGACCTTCATGACGCGCGCGATCTCCCTGCACCAAGTCAGCAAGAGCTACGGCCGGGACCGGCGGGCCGTCGACCGGTTCACGCTCTCCATCGATCCGGGCGAGTTCGTCGTCCTGCTCGGCCCCTCCGGCTGCGGCAAGTCCACCGTGCTGCGCATGATCGCGGGCCTGGAGGAGATCACCGAGGGCGAACTGCTCCTCGACGGGGAGTACGCCAACCACGCCCCGCCACGCGAACGCGGCATGGCGATGGTGTTCCAGAACTTCGCGCTCTACCCGAGCATGACCAACCGGGCCAACATCGGTTTCCCCCTGAAGCTGGAGAACCCCCGCGAGGACACCACCGCGCGGGTCGAGGCCACCGCCCGGATGCTCGGGATCGAGCACGTCCTCGACCGCTACCCGGCCCAGCTCTCCGGCGGCGAACGCCAGCGGGTCGCGATGGGCCGGGCCATCTCCCGCCGCCCCTCCGTGTTCCTGATGGACGAACCGCTCTCCAACCTCGACGCGAAGCTGCGCAGCCATCTGCGCGCCGAGATCGCCCTGCTCACCAGGGAACTGGGCGTCACCACCGTCTATGTGACGCATGATCAGGCCGAGGCGATGTCCCTCGGCGACCGGGTGGCCGTGCTGCGCGGCGGAGTCCTCCAGCAGGTCGGTACGCCGCGCGAGGTCTACGCCCTGCCGGACAACGTGTTCGTGGCCGCCTTCATCGGCACCCCGCGCATCAACCTCCTCCAGGCCGTCGTGCACGCCCCGTTGGAGGGCCGGATGTCGATCGACCTCGGCCGTCAGCGGCTCGCCCTGCCCGAACCCCTCAGCCCCGACCACCAGTTGCTCCGGATCCAGCAGGGCCGGCGGATCATCGTGGGGCTGCGCTCCGAGGCGGTCCGGATCGCCCCGCCCAGCCAGGCCCGGTCCGGGGAGGTCGCCCTCAGCGGCATCGTCGAGCACGTCGAGTACCAGGGGCACGAGGCGCTGGTCCACCTCAGGACCGGTTCGCGGCCCGCCGTCGTGCCGGACCTCGAATCCGCCCGGCCCCGGGCGATGCCGCGCCGTCGCCGGGCCGCGGCGGGCGGCGGAGGCGGGGTCGGCGTCCTGGAACGGCTCAGAGGGCGGGCGGCCGGCCGCATCAGCGGCCCGGTCGTCACCCTCGACGAACCGGCCGAGGACCCCACCGGGATTCAGGGCCCCGACCGCCCCGCCACCCCCTCCGGCGACCTGGTCGTGCGCACCGGCCCCGACATGCGGCTGCGGACCGGGGGACAGGTGCCGCTGCTGGTGGACCTGGCCCATCTGTACGTCTTCGACCACTACGGCCGCCGCATCTGCCCGCTGCCCCACGACGTTCCCGGGCTGGAAGACACTCCTTAGGGGGTTGCTCGGTCCTGTTCAGCGGCCGGTCGAGCCGTCGATCAGTTCGCGGAGGATGTCCGCGTGACCCGCGTGGCGGCCGGTTTCCTCGATCATGTGCGTGAGCGCCCAACGGGCACTGGGAGCAGGGCCGTTCGGTCGCGCGTGCGGCACCGGTGAGCCGAGGTCGGCGCAGGTGTCGAGGACGTCGTTCGCCTCCGCGACCGCCTTCCGGTAGCGGGCGACGACCTCGGCCGCGCCGTCCTCGGGAGCGGCACGGAAGGTCCCCGGCCAGTCGGCGACCGACTCCCCGAGGAAGGTGGACCGCTCGACGAAGGTCAGATGGTGGAGCAGGCCGAGCAGATTCGTGCCCGAGGGCACCCCGGCGGTGCGGACGTCCGGCTCCGGGGCGCCCTCGACCTTCGCGGCGATCGAGGCGCGTACGTAGTCGAGGAAGCCGCGCAGCACCCCGATCTCGCTGCCGCCGGTCCGTGGCGGCGGGGTGTCCCGGCGGCGGGAACGTCGGCGGGGGCGGGGCGCGGCGGTCATGGTGTCTCCTCAGTGGCCGGTCAGCCGGTCAGCCGGCTGGTCGGTCGGTCGGGCGCTCGGGCGGTCGGGCGGTCCGGTTGTGCGGGCTCGCCCCAGTCTTGTCCCGGCGGCCGTCGCCAGGGCAAGGCCTCATGCCGTTCCGGCAACCCGGCCGGGCGGGTTCGCGCGCGCAGGGGTGTGCGCGCCCGGCGTGACCGGAGTCTCGGAAGGCTCCCTGGCGCCGGAAAACTAACGGCGCTAGTTTGGGCGGGTGCGACGTGTGCCCGCGCCGCACGGCTTCGGCGCTCCGCACAGCACGTCCGGGAGGAAACAGCCATGCAGGCCCATGACCAGATGTACATCGACGGCGCCTGGCGGCCCGCCGCCGGCCAGGACACGATCGCGGTCGTGAACCCGGCCGACGAGCAGGTCATCGCCCATGTGCCGGCGGGAACCGCCGAGGACGTCGACGCGGCGGTACGGGCCGCGCGCGCCGCCTTCCCCGCCTGGGCCGCGACCCCGCCCGCCGAGCGCGCCGCCCGGCTCACCGCGCTCGCCGACGCGCTGGCCGCCCGCAAGGACGAGCTGGCCGCGACGATCACGGCCGAGCTGGGCTCGCCGCTGCCGCTGTCGCAGATGGTCCACGCGGGCGTGCCCGTGCTGGTGGCCGCCTCGTACGCCGAACTGGCCGCCCGCCACACCTTCGAGGAGCGCATCGGCAACTCCACCGTGCTGCTGGAGCCGGTCGGCGTGGTCGGCGCGATCACCCCCTGGAACTACCCGCTCCACCAGATCGTCGCCAAGGTCGCCCCCGCGCTCGCCGCGGGCTGCACCGTCGTCCTCAAGCCCGCCGAGGACACCCCGCTGACCGCCCAGCTCTTCGCGGAGGCCACCGAGGCGGCCGGTCTGCCGCCCGGGGTCTTCAACCTGGTCACCGGCCTCGGACCGGTCGCCGGACAGGCGCTCGCCGCCCACGAGGGCGTCGACCTGGTCTCCTTCACCGGCTCCACCGCCGTCGGCCGGAAGATCGGCGCCACCGCCGGGGCCGCGATCAAGCGCGTTGCCCTCGAGCTGGGCGGCAAGTCCGCCAATGTGATCCTGCCCGGCGCGGATCTCGCCAAGGCGGTCAACGTCGGCATCGCCAACGTGATGACCAACTCCGGCCAGACGTGCAGCGCCTGGACCCGGATGCTGGTGGACGCGGAGCGGTACGACGAGGCCGTGGAGCTCGCGGCGAACGCCGTCACCAAGTACGTACCCGGCGAACGGGTCGGACCGCTCGTCAACGCCAAGCAGCAGGACCGGGTGCGCGGCTACATCGCCAAGGGCGTCGAGGAGGGCGCCCGGCTGATCGCGGGCGGCCCGGACGCGCCGCTGGAGACCGGCTACTACGTCAGCCCGACCGTCTTCGCCGACGTCACCCCGGACATGACGATCGCCCAGGAGGAGATCTTCGGCCCGGTGGTCTCGATCCTGCGGTACGAGGACGTCGACGACGCGCTCCGGATCGCCAACGACACCGTGTACGGGCTCGCCGGGGCCGTGTGGGCGGCCGACGACGAGGAGGCGGTGGCCTTCGCCCGCCGGATGGACACCGGGCAGGTCGACATCAACGGCGGACGGTTCAACCCGCTGGCGCCGTTCGGCGGTTACAAGCAGTCGGGGGTGGGGCGCGAGCTGGGGCCGCACGGTCTGGCGGAGTACCTCCAGACCAAGTCGCTCCAGTTCTGACCCCCGTAGCCCTTTCCCCTTCCCCGTAAGGAGCCTGTTCGTGGTCCGCGCCGCCGTACTGCCCGCCGTCGGAGCTCCGCTGGAGATCACCGACATCGTCCTGCCGGAGCCCGGCCCCGGCCAGGTGCGCATCGCGCTCGCCGCGGCGGGGGTCTGCCACTCCGACCTGTCCCTGTCCAACGGCACCATGCGCGTCCCGGTGCCCGCCGTCCTCGGCCACGAGGGAGCGGGTACGGTCCTGGCGGTCGGCGAGGGCGTCACCCAGGTCGCGCCCGGCGACGGCGTGGTCCTCAACTGGGCGCCCTCCTGCGGCTCCTGCTTCCACTGCGGCATCGGCGAGGTCTGGCTCTGCGCCGACGCGCTGAAGGGCACCGCCAACCGCCACGCCCGTACCGCGGACGGCACCGACCTCCACCCCGGCCTCAACGTCGCGGCGTTCGCGGAGGAGACCGTCGTCGCCGCCAACTGCGTGCTGCCCGCGCCCGACGACATCCCGCTCACCGACGCCGCCCTCCTCGGCTGCGCGGTCCTGACCGGCTACGGCGCGATCCACCACAGCGCCCGGGTCCGCGAGGGCGAGAGTGTCGTCGTCTTCGGCATCGGCGGCGTCGGCCTCGCCGTGCTCCAGGCCGCCCGGATCGCCGGAGCGTCCCGGATCATCGCGGTCGACGTCTCCCCGGCCAAGGAGGAGCTGGCCCGGCAGGCGGGGGCCACCGACTACGTCATCGCCTCCGCCACCACCCCGCGCGAGATCCGCAAACTGACCGGCGGCCAGGGCACGGACGTCGCGGTCGAGTGCGTCGGCCGCCCCGCGACCATCCGGGCCGCCTGGGAGTCCACCCGGCGCGGCGGGCGCACCACGGTGGTCGGCATCGGCGGCAAGGACCAGGACGTCACCTTCAACGCCCTGGAGATCTTCCACTGGGGCCGGTCGCTCACGGGCTGCGTGTACGGCAACAGCGACCCGGCCCGCGATCTGCCCGCCCTCGCCGACCACATCCGCGCGGGCCGCTTCGACCTGTCGATGATGGTCACCGAACGCATCGCCCTGGACGGCATCCCCGCCGCCTTCGACAACATGATCGCGGGCAAGGGCGGCCGGGCGCTGGTGGTGTTCCAGAACGCCGCTAGTAGTCCGTCGTCCGGGAGGTCGAGCTGACGGGCCCGAGCAGCCGGGCGTCCATCTCGCCCTCCTCGAACAGCCGGGAGGCCGGGCCCACGATCAGCGGGTCCGGCTTCCCGACCACCTCCGGGTCCTTGCCCGGGTAGTCGAAGCGGTCCAGCACATGCCGCATCGCCTCCAGCCGGGCCCGCTTCTTGTCGTTGCTCTTCACCACCGTCCACGGCGCGTCCGCCGTGTCGGTGTGGAAGAGCATCAGCTCCTTGGCCTCCGTGTACGCGTCCCACTTGTCCAGCGAGGCCAGGTCGACCGGGCTCAGCTTCCACCGTCGTACGGGGTCGATCTGCCGGATCATGAACCGGTTGCGCTGCTCGTTGCGGGAGACGGAGAACCAGAACTTCACCAGGTGGATGCCGTCCCGGGCGAGCATCCGCTCGAAGCCCGGCGCCTGGTGCATGAACTCCAGGTACTCGCGGGTCGTGCAGAACCCCATCACCCGTTCCACGCCCGCCCGGTTGTACCAGGAGCGGTCGAACAGCACGATCTCCCCGGCGCTCGGCAGATGCGCCGTGTAGCGCTGGAAGTACCACTGGGTGCGCTCGCGCTCGGTCGGCTTCTCCAGCGCCACCACCCGGGCGCCGCGCGGATTGAGATGCTCGGTGAACCGCTTGATCGTGCCGCCCTTGCCCGCCGCGTCCCGGCCCTCGAAGAGGATCACCAGCCGTTCGTCGCGCTCCTTCACCCAGTGCTGGAGCTTCAGCAGCTCGATCTGGAGCGCCCGCTTGTCCTTGTCGTAGTCGCGGCGGCGCAGCTTGCGGTCGTACGGGTAGTCCTCGCGCCAGGCGTCGCGGGCGTGGCCCTTCGGCGTCACGAGGACCGGATCGTCGTCCCCGCTGTCGACCACCCCGAACCCGTCCAGATACGGCCCGCCGTAACGGGCCGCCCGCCCCGCCTCCTCGCGGTCGGCCTTCTCGGACTTCTCGGCCTTCTTACGGTCGCCCTGCGCTCCGGTCCTCCGTGTCATGACGGCTTCCCTCCACCGGCCCAGCGGGATTTCCGCGTGTGGGCCCAGTCTGCTGACGGCTCCGGGAGACCGCCACCCCGACCAGGCAGAGCAGCCCGCCGAGGACCCCGAGCAGGGTCGGCACCTCGTCCAGCAGCAGCCACGCCATGAGCACCACCAGCGCCGGAACGGCGTACGTGGTGGCGCCCATCCGGCCCGCGGTGGTCCGGGCCAGGGCATAGCCCCAGGTGGTGAAGGCCAGCGCGGTCGGGAAGACGCCAAGGTAGATCATGTTCAGCGTGGCGGACATGGGGGCGTCGGCCGCCTCGGAAACCAGCACCCCGGTGAACGGCAGGCAGGCGACGGCGCCGATCATGCAGCCGAAGGTGTTGATCTGCAGCGAGGAACCGTACGCGAGCGCCGGCTTCTGGCTGACCACGCCCAGCGCGTACGCCACGGCGGCCAGCAGGCACAGTGCCACGCCCAGCACGGAGGAGCTGCCGTGCCCGGACATCGCGAGGCCGACGACGACCGCGCCCGAGAACGAGATGCCCATGCCCAGCAGCAGGCGGCGCGGCAGTCCCTCGCCGAGCATGCGGGCGCCCATCAGGGCCATCAGGATCGGCCCGATGTTCACCAGCATCGCCGCCGTCCCGGCGTCGACCTCCTGCTCGCCCCAGTTGAGCGCCACCATGTAGAGCCCGAACCAGAGCACGCCGGAGGTGACGATCCCGCGCCAGGCGCCGCGCCCGGGCAGCCCCTCCCGCCGTACGAGGAGGATCGCCCCGAGCACGAGCGTGCCCGCCAGGAGCCGGCCCAGGGCGAGGGCGCCGGGGGAGTAGGACTCGCCGGCGCTGCGGATGGAGACGAAGGCGGAGGCCCACAGCACGACGGTGGTGCAGGCTGCGGCGGTGGCCCGCCAGGGGTGGGCCGGTGGGGAGGCCGGAAGCGGTGTCGGGGTCGTCGTCATGGCCACGACCGTAAAGCCGAAACGCTTCGCCCCCCACCGAATTGTCAACCCCCGTCAATCGACGCCCGTCCGCCGCGCGTGGACGGACCCGTGCCCCTTCAAGCCCGTCCGCCGCGCGTGGACGGACCCGTGCCCCCTCGAGCCCGTCCGCCGCGCTTGGACGGAACCGTGCCCCTTCAAGCCCGTCCGGCGATTGAGGACGGAACCGGTGCTTGGGGTGGGCGGCACCCTTGCTTCCCGGACACGGAGGGGTCGCCCGGGACCACCGCCACGGTTCCGTCCTCAAACGC
>MUNB01000231.1 GCA_002154345.1 Streptomyces griseus | reverse complement strand
GAGCCCGGCCAGCGGCTCCCGGGCGAAGTCCAGCGCGTCCCGCAGCTCGCGGGCCGTACGCCGGCCCTTCTCCGTCGCGGCGGCCAGCTTCACCCGCCGGTCGGCCGGATCGGGCCGGCGCTCGACCAGCTCCCGGGTCTCCAGACGGTCGATGATCCCGGTCACGTTCGACGGCTCGCACTTCAGCCTGAGCGCGATCTTCCGCATCGGCAGCGGCTCCAGCGAGAGCAGCCCGAGCACCCGTGCCTGCGCGCCCGTGAGGGAGTGCTCGGCGGCGGCCCGGTCGTACTCCTCGTGGTAGCGCGCCACGACGGTGCCGATGAGCTCGACGACCTCGAGGGTCAGGGTGTCTGTGCGAGTGGCCATGGACGACAGCGTACCGATTTACTTGACATCATGAAATATTCAGGAGCATGGTTGTTTCATGTCATGAAGCTTTTCGCGCGGTAGCCAGTACGGCGCGGAGGCTCACCCCCCGTAGGACATTGAGGAGAACCCGAGCCCATGTCTGCAGCACTTCCCACGTCCAGCCGTGAATGGCACCTCGTCGCCCGCCCGCACGGCTGGCCCAAGGCCGAGGACTTCGCGCTGCGTGAGGCCGCGGTCGCCGCTCCGGCCGAAGGCCGCATCCTCGTCCGCAACAAGTACTTCTCGGTCGACCCGTACATGCGCGGCCGGATGAACGACGTGAAGTCCTACACCCCGCCCTTCAAGCTCGACCACCCCATGGACGGCGGCGCGGTCGGCGAGGTCATCGCCTCGAACGCCGAGGGCTTCGCCGTCGGCGACCACGTCCTGCACGGCCTCGGCTGGCGCGAGATCGCCGACATGCCCGCCAAGCACGCGGTGAAGGTCGACCCCGACATCGCCCCGCTCTCCGCCTACCTCGGCGTGCTCGGCATGCCCGGGCTCACCGCCTACGCGGGCCTGTTCGAGGTCGCCTCCTTCAAGGAGGGCGACGCGGTCTTCGTCTCCGGCGCGGCCGGCGCCGTCGGCAGCCAGGTCGGCCAGCTGGCGAAGCTCAAGGGCGCCTCCCGGGTCATCGGCTCCGCGGGCTCCGACGAGAAGGTCAAGCTCCTCACCGAGGAGTACGGCTTCGACGCCGCGTTCAACTACAAGAACGGGCCGGTCCGCGACCAGCTCAAGGCCGCCGCCCCCGACGGCATCGACGTCTACTTCGACAACGTCGGCGGCGAGCACCTCGAAGCCGCGATCTCCTCGTTCAACCTGCACGGCCGCGCCACCATCTGCGGCATGATCGCCCAGTACAACTCCACCGAGCCGACCCCCGGCCCGAGCAACATGGCGCTCATCATCGGCAAGCGGCTGCGCCTCCAGGGCATGCTCGTCGGCGACCACGCCCACCTCCAGGGGCAGTTCGTCCAGGAGGTCGCCGGCTGGCTGGCCTCGGGCGAGCTGAAGTACCAGGAGACCAAGGTCGAGGGCATCGAGAACGGGTACGACGCCTTCGTCGGACTGCTGCGCGGCGAGAACACCGGCAAGATGATCGTCTCCCTGGTCTGATCCCCGGTCCGACCCAGCTCCTGCCCTCACGGGCCACGCGTTAGGCTCGTCCACAGGCCGTCGCGATCGTGGGCGCGAGTCGCGGCGCACCAACCGGAGGAATCGTCACACCATGACCATCCAGAAGATCGACGTCGCCTACACCGCCGTCGCCACCGCCGAGAACGGCCGCGACGGCCGGGTCTCCTCCGACGACGGTCAGCTCGACGTCGTCGTGAACCCGCCGAAGGCCATGGGCGGCAGCGGCGCGGGCACCAACCCCGAGCAGCTCTTCGCGGCGGGCTACAGCGCCTGCTTCCAGGGCGCGCTGGGCGTCGTCGCCCGCCAGGAGAAGGCCGACATCTCCGGCTCGACGGTGACCGCATCGGTCTCCATCGGCAAGACCGAGGCCGGCGGCTTCGGCCTGGAGGTTGCGATCAGCGCCTCCATCCCGAACGTCGACGCCGCCACGGCGCAGGCGCTCATCGAGAAGGCCCACCAGGTCTGCCCGTACTCGAACGCCACCCGCGGCAACATCAAGGTCGAGCTCTCGGTCGCCTGACCGGTCAAGGCCCCGCGCGAGGACCGCACCCCACCCCGGGGTGCGGTCCTCGCCCCTTTCCGCACGCCGTACGCTGACGCCCATGAGCGATCTCGGGGCAGGATTCGGCTACTTGGTGAAGGGGCAGCGCTGGGTCCTCCAGCACGGACGGTGGTTCGGCTTCGGGCTGCTGCCCGGACTCGTCACCCTCGTCGTCTACGCCGGAGCGCTGATCGGACTCGGTTACGGGGCCGACGACTTCGTCGGCTGGGCGACCCCGTTCGCCGACGACTGGTCCTCGCCCTGGCAGGGCGTCCTGCGCACCGGGCTGACCGCGCTCGTCTTCGTCTTCGGGCTGTTCCTCGCGGTCATCACCTTCACCGCCGTGACCCTCCTGATCGGCCAGCCCTTCTACGATGCGCTCTCCGAGGAGGTCGAGCGCAGCGAGGGCGGCGAGGTCCCCGAGTCCGGACTGTCGCTCCGGCAGGAGCTGTGGATCTCCGCACGCGACTCCGTACGCATCCTGCTGCGCGTCGCCCTCTTCGGGATCGCCCTCTTCGCCTGCGGGTTCATCCCCGTCGTCGGCCAGACCGTCGTGCCCGCGATCGGCATCTGCGTCTCCGGCTACTTCCTGGCCGAGGAGCTGACCGGCGTGGCGCTCCAGCGCCGTGGGCTGGCCCTGAAGAAGCGGCTCGGCCTGCTGCGCCGCCGCCGGGCCCTGGTGCTCGGCTTCGGCGTACCGCTCGCCCTGTCGTTCCTGGTCCCGTTCGTCGCGGTGTTCCTGATGCCCGGGGCGGTCGCCGGAGCCACACTCCTCGCCCGCGACCTGGTCGGCCCCGACCCGGGCTTCGCCACCGGCCCCGGCGGGGCCGCCGCCGAGGAGGCCCGCACCGCATGACCGAACTCCTGGCGGTCGCCGCCATCACCGTCCTCGCGGTCGTCTCCCCGGGCGCCGACTTCGCGATGGTCGTCCGCAACAGCTATCTGTACGGGCGCACCACCGGCGTCCTCGCGGCCACCGGCGTCGCGGCGGGCGTCCTGGTCCACGTCACGTACACGATGCTCGGCGTAGGACTGCTCATCGCTTCGTCCACCGCCCTGTTCACCGCGGTCAAGCTGGCGGGCGCCGCCTATCTGATCTACATCGGGGTGCGCACCTTCCTGGCCCGCGCCGACCTCGACGTCGATCTGACGGACCGGCCGGGGCTCTCCCCGTTCGGGGCGCTGCGCAGCGGGTTCCTGACCAACGCCCTCAACCCGAAGACGACCCTGTTCGTCGTCGCGACCTTCACCCAGGTCGTCGGACCCGGCACGGCGCTCTGGCAGCAGGCGGGTTACGGACTCTTCATGGCCGCCGCCCACCTCGGCTGGTTCGCGCTGGTCGCGCTGTTCTTCTCGCACTCCCGGCTGCGCGGCGCGATGCTGCGCCGCCAGAAGGCGCTGAACCGGTCGATCGGCTCGGTCCTGGTCGGCCTCGGCGTCACCCTGGGCCTGGCCCGCTGAGCGGAGCGCCCGAGGAGGCGGGGTCTCAGCGCACCGAGAACGCGTACGCGGTGCGCGAGACGAACTCCTCGCCCGGCCGGAGCACCGTGGACGGGAACTCCGGCCGGTTCGGCGAGTCCGGGAAGTGCTGGGTCTCCAGCGCGATCCCGGCACACGGCCCGAACGGCCGCCCGTCGAAGTGGTCGGCGGTGTACAGCTGGAGCCCCGGCTCGCTCGTCCGCACGGTCAGCACCCGCCCGGACGCCGCGTCGTACAGCTCGGCGGCGACCCCGTCCGCCCCCTCCGCCCGCTCGTCCAGCACGAAGTTCTGGTCGTACCCCGAGCCCACCGCCCGCATCTCCCGGAAGTCGAACCGGCCCCCGGCCACCGGCGCGAACGCCCCGGTCGGCACCGACGCCGCGTCCACCGGCGTGATCCGCCCCGCCGCGATCCGCAACTGCTGCCCCAGCGCGCTCCCGCTCTCCGCGCCCGCCAGGTTCCAGTACAGATGGCTGGTCGGGTTCAGCACGGTCGGCGCGTCGGTCACCGCCCGGTAGCCGAGCCGCAGCTCCCCGCCGGGCCCCAGGGTGTACGTCACCGAGAAGTCGAGCCGCCCCGGATACCCCTCCTCGTCGTCCGCCGACACCAGGGACATCCGCACCCCGTCCGGCACCGCCACCGCGTCCCACACCCGCTTGTCGAAGCCCCTGGCCCCGCCGTGCAGATGGTTGCCGCCCTCATTGGCCGTCAGCCGGTGCGTCCGCCCGTCCAGGACGAACGACGCGCCCCCGATCCGGTTCGCGTACCGCCCGACCACCGCGCCGAAGTAGGGGTTCGGGAACTCCTCGTAGCCCGCCACCTCCGGCAGCCCGAGCGCCACCGGGGCCCGCGACCCGTCCCGCGCGGGCGTCTCCACCGACTGCACGATCGCGCCGTACGTCAGGATCCGCACCCGGACCCCGTCCCGCTCCAGCGTCCACCGGCGTACGGGCGACCCGTCCGCGAGAACACCGAAGTCTTCCGTGTACGTGGCCGTGTCCGCGCTGGTCGTCATGGTCACCGACCCTACGCGGGCGGCTCCGGGGCCGTGACGTTGCGGTAGGCGATCTCCGCCAGCCGGGCCTGGCCGTCGCGGCTCGGATGGAACCAGTCCCACGAGCTGAGCTGCGCCCCGCTGAAGCGGAAGTCGAACACCGCCCCGCCGTCGTACCGGCAGTACCGGTCCTTCGCGCACACGTCCCGCAGCACCTCGTTGTACGCCACCACCCGCTCGCGCACCGCGTCCCGCCGGGCCACGGCGGCCGGTCCGAGGTCGTCCGCGTCGGCGAGCATGGACTGACAGATCCCGAGGCCCCAGATCTTCTTGCCCAGCTCGTTGACCCGACCCGTCGACCAGAGCCGCTTCAGGTCCGGCACGCTGGAGACGTACACCTGCGCCTTCGGCGCCCCGGCCCGCAGCTGCCGCATCGACGCCTCGAACGAGGCCCGGAAGTCCGCCACCGGCGTCATCAGCCGCACCGAGTCCCGGCACGCGTCGTTCGCGCCCGTCATCACCGTCACCAGCTCCGGCCGTTCCGCCGCCGCCCGCTTCATCTGCTCGGGCAGCTGCACCATCCGCGACCCCGACACCGCGTGGTTCCAGCTGCGGTCCGCCGCCTTCGACGGGCCGAGCAGCCGGACCGCGAGACTGCGCACCGCGTCGTCCGTGCCGGTCGCCCACGACACCTCGGGGCAGTCGGCCAGCACCGAGCACGCGTCGAAGCCCCGGGTGATCGAGTCGCCGACCGCCGCGACCGACCGGGGCCGCGGGTTCCAGTCCGGTGTGGGGGTGGGGGAGGGGGACGGCGAGGCGCTGCGCTGGGCGGCCGGAGCGTTCCGCGACACGCCGCCGTCCGCACCGCCACCGCCGCATCCGGCCAGCGC
>MUNB01000230.1 GCA_002154345.1 Streptomyces griseus | reverse complement strand
GTTGCTCGCGTCCACTGTGTTGTTCCCGGGTTGCGAACAGTTGTCGCACCGGTTGAACAGTTTCACTACTTAATTGAAGAGTGTGCTTGTTCGCTAGAACCCGATAGGGTTTCGGTGGTCATTGCGTTAGGGAAACGCCCGGTTACATTCCGAACCCGGAAGCTAAGCCTTTCAGCGCCGATGGTACTGCAGGGGGGACCCTGTGGGAGAGTAGGACGCCGCCGAACAATCTTTCAAGGACCCCTGGTCCCAGCGTTCATGCTGGGACCAGGGGTCCTTTTGTTTTTCCCGAAGCGCGTCGGATGGTCGGCTGCGCGAGAATGTCTGTGGTACCCGAAGACAGGAGTCACACCCATGTCCACCAACTCTCCCGACGATCGTCCGGAGCGCGAGCCGCGTCGCCGGGACGGCGGTGACGGGGGCGGTTACCGCGGTGGTCGTGACGACCGGTCCGGTTCCGGCGCACCTCGACGCGACAACGACCGTGGCGGCTTCCGTCGCGACGACAACAGGCCCTCCGGCGGTGGCTCCGGCGGCGGTTTCCGTCGTGACGACCGGGACCGCGACCGTGGCCCGCGTCGTGACGACAGCCGGCCGACCGGTGGTGGCTTCCGTCGTGATGACAACCGGGGTGGTGGCTCCGGCGGCGGTTTCCGTCGTGATGACAACCGGGGCGGCGGTTCCGGTGGTGGGTTCCGTCGTGATGACCGGGATCGGGATCGTGATCGTGGGCCGCGTCGTGATGATGACCGTGGTGGGTACCGGGGTGGTCAGCAGCGTGATGACCGCGGTGGCCGTCCCGGTGGTGGCTTCGAGCGGCGCGACGACCGGCCGCGCGGTCCGCGTCGCGACGACGACCGCCCCTCCGGTGGTGGCTTCCGTCGTGACGACAGCCGGCCCTCTGGTGGTGGCTTCCGTCGTGACGACAACCGGCCCTCTGGTGGTGGCTTCCGTCGCGATGACAACCGGCCCTCTGGTGGTGGCTTCCGTCGCGATGACAACCGCGGTGGCGGTGGCTTCCGGCGTGACGACAACCGCGGTGGTGGCTTCGAGCGGCGTGACGACCGGCCGCGCGGTCCGCGTCGTGACGACGACCGGCCCTCCGGCGGTGGGTTCCGTCGTGATGACCGTGATCGGGATCGTGATCGCGGGCCGCGTCGTGATGACGACCGTGGTGGGTACCGGGGTGGTCAGCAGCGTGATGACCGGGGTGGCCGTCCCGGTGGTGGCTTCGAGCGGCGCGACGACCGGCCGCGCGGTCCGCGTCGCGACGACGACCGCCCCTCCGGTGGTGGCTTCCGTCGTGATGACAACCGTGGTGGTGGTTCCGGCGGTGGCTTCCGTCGTGATGACAACCGGGGCGGCGGTTCCGGTGGTGGGTTCCGTCGTGATGACCGTGATCGTGATCGTGGGCCGCGTCGTGATGACGACCGTGGTGGGTACCGGGGTGGTCAGCAGCGTGATGACCGCGGTGGCCGTCCCGGTGGTGGCTTCGAGCGGCGCGACGACCGGCCCCGTGGCCCCCGTCGCGACGACAACCGTGGTGGTGGCTCCGGTGGCGGCTTCCGCCGTGACGACAACCGGGGCGGATACCGCGGCGGTCAGCGCGACGACCGTGACCGTGGTGGGTTCCGTCGTGACGACCGGGACAGGGACCGGGACCGTGAGCCGATCAAGCGGCTGCCGATCCCGGACGACGTCACGGGCGACGAGATCGACAAGGACGTACGCCAGGAGCTCATGAGCCTGCCGAAGACCCTTGCCGAGGACGTCGCGCGCAACCTCGTCATGGTGGCCCGGCTGATCGACGAGGACCCCGAGGAGGCGTACGCGTACTCCCGGATCGCCCTTCGGCTCGCGTCCCGTGTCGCCGCCGTGCGTGAGGCGGCCGGGTTCGCGGCGTACGCGACGCAGAAGTACGCCGAGGCGCTCGCCGAGTTCCGGGCGGCCCGGCGGATGACCGGGTCCGTGGACCTGTGGCCCGTCATGGCGGACTGCGAGCGCGGGCTCGGGCGGCCCGAGCGGGCGATGGCCATGGCCGGAGACCCCGAGGTGCAGAAGCTGGACAAGGCCGGGCAGGTCGAGATGCGGCTGGTGGCCGCAGGGGCGCGTCGTGACATGGGTCAGATCGACGCGGCCATCGTGACGCTCCAGAGCTCCGAGCTGGCCTCCAACTCCGTACAGCCGTGGACGCCGCGTCTTCGCTACGCGTACGCGGACGCCCTGCTGGAGGCGGGCCGCGAGGACGAGGCGCGGGAGTGGTTCGGGAAGGCGCTGGAGGCCGACAAGGACGGTTCCACCGACGCGTCGGACCGGCTCGCCGAGCTCGACGGCGTCGAGTTCGTCGACGTCCTCGGTGACGATGACGATGACGCGGCCGACGAGGTCGCGCCCCGTGCCGAGGACCGGTCCGATGCTCGTGAAGACGAGGACGACGAGGACGACGTCGACCTGGATGGTCCGGCGGACGGTTCGGCCAAGGCCTAGCGGCTGACGAAGAGGGGCGGCACTCCGACCGGAGTGCCGCCCCTCTTTTTCCGTTCTTTTTCGTTCTTCTTCGTGTCCGGGGCTTCCACCCGACGGGTCAGTCGAGGGTGAGGCTCCGCATGACCAGGCCCGTGGCCGGCTTCGGGCCGAACGACGTCGACTTGCGGGGCATGGTGACGCCCTGCCGGGCCAGGTCCCGGACGACCTCTTCGCGTACGGGATGCATCAGGACCGCCGTGGCGCCGAGGCGTTCCGCCTGTTCGACGGCGGCCGCGGTGTCGTGGATGTAGCCGATGTGCTCGGGCGCGTCGGGGATCTTCCACACGTCGTCGAGCAGCGCGGAGTGCAGGACCGTCGCGTCCAGGGTGCGCCAGGCGTCGGGGCGGTCCGTCCGGACGGTACGGGCCAGCAGGGCCGGGTCGGGGCGGTCCACCAGGTGGAAGCCGCCGTCGCCGGCGAGAAGGAACGCGTTGCCCCCGGCCGCCGCCTCGGCCAGGGCGTCGAGAGCCCGGGAGAGCGGCCCCTCGACCTGCTGGACGCGGAAGAGGCCGGTGAGCGCTTCCAGGGCCCGGGCGACCGGCAGCCCGCGCAGGAGCCGGTGGATGGCGCGGACCTGGAGCGGGTGGCGGGCCGTGTCGACGAGGAGGACGAGGCCGTAGTCCCACGGCCCCGGCGCGGTCCGTTCCCGCTGGAGCCGGAGATAGGTGGCCCAGCGGTGGTGGCCGTCCGCGATCAGAGCCTGGTGCCGGGCGAGGTCTGTCTCGATCTCGCCGCGCTCGGCAGGGTCCGTCACGGCCCAGAGCCGGTGCCGGAAGCCGTCCTCCGTCGTGGTGGCGAGCAGCGGCTCCCGCAGAACCGTGCGCTCGATCACCGCGCCCGCCCCGGTCGGCGTCCCCTCGTCGCCGCGGTAGGTCAGCAGCAGCGGTTCCAGGTGGGCCCCTGTCGTACGCATCAGCTCCGCGCGGTCCGCGACGACGTCGTCCATGACGTCCTCGTGGGGCAGCACGATGCCGTCGGCGGCGGGGGAGAGGGCCAGGGCGCCGATCAGGCCCCGCTGGAGGATCTCGTCGTTGCGCTGCTCGTAGACGTACAGCACGGGTTCCGGGTCCGGGGCGATGACCCCCTCGGCCTGCCAGCGCTCCAGGGTGGCGGCCGCCTGCCGGTGGCGGTCCCGCGCGGTGTCGGCCTGAGGGAGGATGAGGCGCACGATGTTGTGCGGATCCGCGGACTCCAGGTGGTGCAGCCCGTCGGGCCGGACGACCACGTCGTACGGGGGCGAGGTCACGGCGGCAAGGCTGCCGACCCGCTCGGGGACGTAACGCAGTCCGCGGAACGGGATCAGCCGCAGCCCCTGGTCGACGGGACCTGAAGTGTTCATCAGGGCATCGTATGTGTGCAGGGGGCATACGCGATGATCGGGGCAGATGCAGAGCAAAGAGGAGCGAGTCATATGAGCCACCAGCAGGACAGGGTCCGGCCGGAGGGAAGCGGCACGGCGCTGAGCGAGGCGTACGACACGGCTCTCCTCGACCTCGACGGGGTCGTGTACGCGGGCGGCGAGGCCATCGCCCACGCCGTGGAATCGCTGGCCGAAGCACGGGCCGGGGGCATGCACCTCGCCTATGTCACCAACAACGCGCTGCGGACGCCGGACGCGGTGGCCGAGCACCTGACGGAGCTCGGGGTGCCCGCGGAGCCCTCCGACGTGATCACCTCCGCCCAGGCCGTCGCCCGGCTGGTGGCCGATCAACTGCCGCCCGGGGCACGGGTGCTGGCGATCGGCGGCGAGGGGCTGCGGGTCGCGCTGCGCGAGCGCGGGCTGGTGCCCGTGGAGTCGGCGGATGACGACCCGGCCGCCGTGGTCCAGGGGTACGGCGGGCCGGACATGACCTGGGGGCGGTTCGCCGAGGCGAGCTACGCGATCCGGCGCGGGTTGCCCTGGTTCGCGTCCAACACCGACCTGACCATCCCCGGAGCCCGGGGCATCGCGCCCGGCAACGGGGCCGCCGTCGAGGTCGTGCGCATCGCCACCGGAGCCGAGCCGCAGGTCGCCGGGAAGCCGTTGCCGCCGATGCACCGCGAGACCGTGCTGCGGACCGGGGCGAAGCGGCCGATCGTCGTCGGCGACCGCCTGGACACGGACATCGAGGGCGCCTTCAACGGCGGCGTGGACTCGCTGCTGGTGCTCACCGGGGTGACCGGCGCGGCCCAGCTCCTCGCCGCTCCGCCGCAGCACCGGCCGACCTATGTGGACCGGGATCTGCGGGGGCTGCTGACCGGGCAGCCCGAGGTGGTGCCGGCCGGTGAGGCGTACCGGTGCGGGGGCTGGACGGCCGCCGTACGCGCGGACGCGCTGACCCTGGAGGGCGAGGGCGACGCGCTCGACGGACTGCGGGCGCTCTGCGCGGCCGCCTGGAGCTACGCCGGCGCGGGTGTGTGCGAACTGAAGGCGGAAAAGGCCCTCGCCGGGCTCGGGCTCTGAGACGGTCCCGGGCTCCGGGAGGGGCTCGGGCTCTGCGAGAGGCCGCCGCCCGACGTCCTTGGCCCGCGAGGGTGTTGAGGGTCCTGGAAGCGTGGGGCGGCGGCCCGGACCCGTGGCGTCAAGAGGAAGATAGGTTAACCTAACCTGGTGCTGCTCGGTGGTCTGCCCGTGCCCCGCGCCGTGCCGCTCCACCTCACCGACTCCGGGAGTACGACCATGCAGCGCCTCACCGCAGAATCGGTGACCCTCGGCTACGACCAGCGGGTCATCACCGAGAACCTCTCGGTGGAGATTCCCGACAACTCCTTCACCGTGATCGTCGGTCCCAACGCCTGCGGCAAGTCGACCCTGCTGCGGGCGCTCGCCCGGATGCTGAAGCCGAGCCACGGGCAGGTGCTGCTGGACGGGCAGACCATCCACCAGCTGCCGGCGAAGAAGGTCGCCCGGACGCTGGGGCTGCTGCCGCAGTCCTCCATAGCCCCGGACGGGATCACCGTCGCCGACCTCGTGGCCCGCGGCCGGTACCCCCACCAGGGCCTGCTGCGGCAGTGGTCGCCGGAGGACGAGCGGGTGGTCGAGGAGTCCATGGAATCCACGGGCGTCGCCGAGCTGGCCGACCGCTATGTCGACGAGCTGTCCGGCGGTCAGCGGCAGCGGGTCTGGATCGCCATGGCGCTGGCCCAGCAGACGCCGTTGCTGCTGCTCGACGAGCCGACGACGTATCTCGACATCCAGCACCAGATCGACGTCCTCGACCTGTGCGCGGAGCTGCACGAGACGCAGGGGCGGACGCTGGTCGCCGTGCTCCACGACCTGAACCACGCCGCGCGGTACGCCACGCATCTCATCGCGATGCGGGACGGGACGATCGTCGCGGAGGGGCCGCCTTCGGAGGTCGTCGACGCGGAGCTGGTGGAGCGGGTGTTCGGGATGCGGTGCCAGGTGATCGATGATCCGGAGACGGGGACGCCGCTTGTTGTGCCCGCCGCGCGCAAGGCGCGGAAGGTTGCCGCCTGAAAGGCTTTGTCCTCCATCGCCGGACGGGCTTGATACGGCCGGGCCTGGTTTCCTACAGCAGTGATTTCAGTTTCAGCAGGTCCCTGAAGCCCGCCTCCAGGCGTACGCGGCCCGACGCCCACGCCTTCGCGAAGTTCAGGTCGCCGTTCACCAGCGCCACCAGGTCGTCGCTCGTCATCGCGAGTCTGATCTCGGCCTTCTCCCGGGGCGGTCCCTCGACCGTGTCCCGCACCGTGATCCGGCCGTCGGCCAGCCGGCCGGTGAAGGTGATGTCCAGATCCTTGATGTGACAGCTCAGCGAGCGGTCGAGGGCGGCGGCGCCGCGCACATCGCCCTCGGCTGCCGCGAGGTTGTCGGAAAGTTCGTCGAGTGCGCTGCGGCACTCCGCCATGGTCGCCATCGTGCTCGACGGTACACCGGCCTGTCGATGTAGCGTTTCGGCATGAGCGACTGGACACCGGAGGCGGGGACACCGCCCGCGAGCACGCCCGATGAGCCGGTGACCGTGGAGCCGGCCGCCGATGGGCCCTCCTTCGAGCCCGCCGAGCCCACGCCCCTCGGTGTGGTGCGCACTCCCACCGGTCACGCCGCGGTGGACGCCCGGCTGGAGCGGCTGGCCGATGCGGACCACCTCCCGGCGGACGGGCACGTCGAGGTGTACGAGGATGTACACCGTGGGCTGCGGTCCGAGCTGACCTCGCTGGACGAACGTCCGGCCGCCGCACCCGGTCCCGTACCCACGCCTTCGCACCGCACGCACGACACGCGTCACGACAACAGGAGCTGAACCCAACGTGGCAGGAGTGGCACGTCGCCGCCTCGACGCCGAGCTGGTACGCCGCAAGCTCGCCCGCTCGCGCGAGCACGCGAGCCAGCTGATCGCCGCGGGGCGGGTCACCGTGGGCCGGACCACCGCGACCAAACCCGCCACCCAGGTCGAGACGGCCGCCGCGATCGTCGTCACGAAGGACGACGACGACCCCGACTACGTCTCGCGCGGCGGTCACAAGCTGGCCGGGGCGTTCGCCGCCTTCGTGCCGCTCGGGCTGACGGTGGAAGGGCGGCGGGCGCTGGACGCCGGGGCGTCGACCGGCGGGTTCACCGATGTGCTGCTGCGGGCCGGGGCCCGGCAGGTCGTCGCCGTGGACGTCGGCTACGGGCAGCTCGCCTGGTCGTTGCAGTCGGATGAACGGGTCGTCGTCAAGGACCGTACCAACGTACGGGAGTTGACCTTGGAGGACATCGACGGGGAGGCGGTCGACCTGGTGGTGGGGGACCTGTCCTTCATTCCGCTGGGCCTCGTGCTGCCCGCCCTCGCCCGGTGCGCCGCGCCCGACGCGGACCTGGTCCTCATGGTCAAGCCGCAGTTCGAGGTGGGCAAGGAGCGGCTCGGCAGCGGCGGAGTGGTGCGGAGCCCGGAGCTGCGCGCCGAAGCGGTACGGGAGGTGGCGCGCCGGGCCTGGGCGCTCGGGCTCGGCGTACGCGGGGTGACGGCCAGTCCGCTGCCCGGGCCCTCGGGCAACGTCGAGTACTTTCTGTGGCTGCGGGCCGGCGCACCCGAGCCGGATCCCGCGGATATCGACCGTGCAGTGGCGGAGGGGCCTCGTTGACGACGCATGTGACGACCGATACGGCACGAACAGTCTTTCTTCTGGCACATACCGGCCGTCCGGCCGCGATCCGCAGCGCGGAGCTCGTCGTGCAGGGCCTGCTGCGCAACGGGCTCGGTGTGCGGGTCCTGGCGACCGAGGCGGCCGATCTGCCGCTGCCGGACACCGTGGAGACCGTCACGGACACCAGCCCCGCCGCCGTGGACGGCTGCGAGCTGCTGATCGTCCTCGGCGGTGACGGCACCCTGCTGCGCGGCGCGGAGTTCTCCCGCGCCTCCGGGGTGCCGATGCTCGGCGTCAACCTCGGACGCGTCGGCTTCCTCGCCGAGGCGGAGCGCGACGACCTCGACAAGGTGGTCTCCCGGGTCGTCACCCGCGACTACGAGGTCGAGGAGCGCATGACGATCGACGTCCTGGTGCACAGCAACGGCGATGTCGTGCACACCGACTGGGCGCTCAACGAGGCGGCCGTGCAGAAGGTGTCGCCCGAGCGGATGCTCGAAGTCGTCCTGGAGATCGACGGCCGTCCGGTGACCGGGTTCGGCTGCGACGGGATCGTCTGCGCGACCCCGACCGGTTCGACGGCGTACGCCTTCTCGGCGGGCGGGCCCGTCGTCTGGCCCGAGGTCGAGGCGCTGCTGATGGTCCCGATCAGCGCTCACGCGCTGTTCGCCAAGCCGCTGGTGACCTCGCCCAGGTCCGTCCTCGCGGTCGAGGTCCAGCCGCACACCCCGCACGGGGTGCTGTGGTGCGACGGCCGGCGGACCGTGGAGCTGCCCGCCGGCGCCCGGGTCGAGGTGCGTCGCGGTGCGGTGCCCGTACGGCTGGCGCGGCTGCACCAGGCCTCGTTCACCGACCGTCTGGTGGCGAAGTTCGCGCTGCCCGTCTCGGGGTGGCGGGGCGCGCCGCACTGACGGTCACCGGGAGCGCCGGTGGCCCCCGTCCTCCCCGGGAGAGTGAATCCGGGAGCGGGGGCCGTCGCGCGTCCGGCCCGCGACCTCGTAAGGTCATGTCCGTGTTGGAGGAGATGCGGATACGGTCGCTCGGAGTCATCGACGACGCGGTGGTGGAGCTGTCACCCGGCTTCACCGCGGTCACGGGTGAGACCGGCGCGGGCAAGACCATGGTCGTCACGAGCCTCGGGCTGCTGCTCGGTGGACGCGCGGATCCCGCTCTCGTACGGGTCGGGGCCAAGGCCGCGGTCGTCGAGGGCCGGATCACCGTGTCCGAGGGCGACGCGGCGGCGCTGCGGGCCGAGGAGGCCGGGGCGGAACTCGACGACGGTGCGCTGCTCATCAGCCGTACCGTTTCGGCCGAAGGGCGCTCACGGGCCCACCTCGGCGGCAGATCCGTGCCGGTGGGTGTCCTGACCGAGCTGGCGGACGAACTCGTCGCCGTGCACGGCCAGACCGACCAGCAGGGGCTGCTCAAGCCCGCGCGGCAGCGGGGCGCCCTGGACCGGTACGCCGGGGACGGGGTGGAGGTTCCGCACGCCACGTACGCGGCGGCCTACCGGCGGCTGCGGGCCGTCGCCGCGGAGCTGGAGGAGCTGACCACCCGGGCCCGGGAGCGGGCTCAGGAGGCGGATCTGCTGCGGTTCGGCCTGAACGAGGTCGCGGCCGTGGAGCCGTTGCCGGGCGAGGACGTCGAGCTGGCCGCCGAGGCGGAGCGGCTCGGGCACGCCGAGTCCCTCGCCTCCGCCGCCTCCCTCGCGCACACCGCGCTGGCGGGGAACCCGGAGGATCCGGAGAGCGTCGACGCCACCACCGTGGTCGCCGCCGCCGGGCAGGCCCTGGACGGGGTCCGGGCCCACGATCCGGCGCTGGCCGCGCTGGCGGACCGGGTGGGGGAGATCTCGATCCTGCTCGCCGATGTCTCCGGCGAGCTGGCCGGGTACGCGGACCAGCTCGACGCCGACCCGCTGCGGCTGGCCGCCGTGGAGGAGCGCCGGGCCGCGCTGACCGCCCTGACCCGTAAGTACGGGGAGGACATCGCGGCCGTGCTGGCCTGGGCCCAGGAGGGCGCGGGCCGGCTCACCGAGCTGGAGGGCGACGACGAGCGGATCGGCGAGCTGACCGCCGAGCGGGACGCGTTGCGCGCCGAACTGTCCGTGCTCGGGCAGGCGTTGACCGACGCGCGTACGGAGGCCGCCGCCCGGTTCGCGGAGGCCGTGACCGAGGAGCTGGCCTCGCTCGCCATGCCGCACGCCCGGGTCTCCTTCGCCATCCGGCAGACCGAGGCGGCGGACGAGGCGTCCGGCATCGACATCGGCGGGCGGAGCGTCGTCTACGGCCCTTCGGGCGCGGACGAGGTGGAACTCCTGCTCGCCCCGCACCCGGGCGCCCAGCCCCGGCCGATCGCCAAGGGCGCGTCGGGCGGTGAGCTGTCCCGGGTGATGCTCGCGGTCGAGGTCGTCTTCGCGGGCTCCGACCCCGTACCCACGTATCTCTTCGACGAGGTCGACGCGGGCGTCGGCGGCAAGGCGGCGGTCGAGGTCGGCCGCCGGCTCGCCAAGCTCGCCCGGTCCGCGCAGGTGGTCGTCGTGACCCATCTGCCGCAGGTCGCGGCCTTCGCCGACCGGCAGTTGCTGGTCGAGAAGACCGTGGACGGCTCGGTGACCCGCAGTGGGGTCACCGTCCTGGAGGGCGAGGACCGGGTCCGGGAGCTGTCCCGGATGCTGGCGGGCCAGGAGGACTCCGAGACGGCCCGCGCCCACGCGGAGGAGTTGCTGGCCACGGCCCGCGCGGACGGGTGAGGCAGTGCGCCGGCGGCTCGGAGGGGCCGCCGGGGTGCAAGGGCCTCCTGCGCCGCCGCGCCGACCCGGCGTGGCGGCGGGGGCGTGGGAAGCGGGCCGGCGAGGTCGGCGGACGGCCTCCGGGCGGCAACTTTGCGCCTTAGGGTTCACCCGTGAGGGTGGTGCGGTGTGGTCGGTTGTCGCCGCGTGTGGGGCAGCAACGTTACGCCGGTCCCGGAACGTGCGTACGGACTGGCATCCTTGGCGCTGTCCTTACCGCCGACTCCGGAGCCCCGGGGAGCCAATCAACGTGTCACAGCTGCGTACGGTCCAAGTCCTGGGCGGCGGAAGTGCGGGCAGCAGCGCGCACGTCGGTTCGCTGGCCGCCGGGCTGGTGGCGCGAGGAGTGCAGGTGACCGTCTGCGCCCCGTCCGCCGTGGACCGCGCCTACGACTTCACGGCGACCGGCGCCCGCTTCCTTCCGGTGCCCCGGCGCAGCGACCCGGCCGCCGTCGCCGCGCTGCGGGCGGCCTGCACGGGCGCGGACGTCGTCCACGCCCACGGGCTCCACGCCGCCGCCCGCACGGCCCTCGCGCTCAGCGGGCGCACCGTGCCCCTGGTGATGACCTGGCACACGCGGCGGTACGCGGAAGGCGCCCGCCGCCAGATCCTGCATCTACTGGAACGGCGTGCCGCCCGGGCGGCGTCCGTGGTCCTCGCGCCCTCCTCCGACCTGGTGGACCGGGCCCGCGAGCGGGGTGCGCGCGATGCCCGGTTCGCCCCGGTCGCCGTCCCGCCGCCGCGCCCGGCCGAGGCCTCCGCCGCCTCCGCTGCCGACGACGAAGCCAAGGTGCGGGCCGAACTGGGCGCGGTGGAACGGCCGTTGCTGATGGCCGTCGGCAGTCTCGTACCGCATCACGGTTTCGACACCTTGCTGGACGCGGCCCGCGCACTGCGGCGTCTGGACCCCGTGCCGCTGCTCGTCATCGCGGGGGAGGGGCGCGACCGGGGCGCCCTGCAACGGCGGATCAGGGACGAGGAGTTGCCGGTCACTCTCATCGGACGCCGGGACGGTGTGGGGGAGTTGCTGGCCGCCGCCGATCTGGCCCTGCTGCCGAGCCGGTGGGAGGGTCGTTCCCTGCTGGCGCAGGAGGCGCTGCGGGCCGGGGTGCCGCTGGTCGCCACCGCGGTCGGCGGTGTGCCCGAACTGGTCGGCAGCGCGGCCGAGTTGGTGCCGTACGGCAATGCCGAGGCGCTCGCCCGTACGGTCGTGCGGCTGCTCGGCGACCCGGCGGCGCGCGCCCGGCTCGCCGAGGCCGGACGGGTGCAGGCGGCGGGCTGGCCCACCGAGGACGACACGATCGCGCATGTGCTCAGCGTCTACGACGAGTTGGCGCAGCCGCTGGCCACGGGGCGGGCGCGCTGAGCGGACGTGCGGGGCGGGGCGCGCCGACGCCGAGCACGGTGGGCGGGCGGCCGGGCCGCTGCGTGCCCCGGCCGGTCAGGTCGTGTGGCGGCGGGCCCGCAGCGCCAGGCTCAGCGCCAGCACCGTCTGCGGGTCGTCCAGGTCCGTGCCCAGCAGCTCGCCGATCCGGGCGAGGCGGTTGTAGAGCGTCTGGCGGTTGAGGTGCAGCTCGCGGGCGGTCTCCGCCTTGCGGCCCGCGTGCGCCAGATACGCCTGGAGCGTCGGCAGCAACGGCGGGCGCGAGGTGCGGTCGTGTTCGCGCAGCGGGCCGATCGCCCGGTTCACGAACGCCGCCAGGTCCGGATGGTCCCGCAGCCGCCACAGCAGCAGGTCGATGTCGAGCCGCCGGGCGTCGTACCAGGGCCGGTCGTCCAGCCCCTGCGCGGCCGTCGCCGTCTCCGACGCGTGCCGCAGCCCCGCACCCGCCGCGGCCCAGCCGCCCGCGACGCCGACCACGACCACCGGCGGCTGCGAACCGGCCCGGTCGAGACCGGCCCGCTCCACGCCCGCCCGCAGCGCCGCCGCCACCCGGTCCGCCACCGCCGTGCGCTCGCCCTCCGACCGCAGCCCCAGCAGCAGCGGCACCCGCCCCTCCACCGGCCGCACGCCGAGCAGCACCGGCACCCCGACCGAGGCCAGCTCCTCCAGGACCGCACGGGCCAGCAGCGCCCAGTTGCCCGACGGCGACAGCTCGGGGGCCAGCCGCATCACCACCGGGAGGAGCGGGGTGTCGCCGGGCCGGAACCCGAGCACCCGGGCCTGGGCGGGGGCGTCCTCCGGGGCGATCCGGCCCTCCGCGAGGTCGGTGAGGAAGTCGCCCCGGCCCCGGGCGGCCAGCTCCTCCTCCTGCCGGGCCTGCATCAGGACGACGGCGAGAAGCCCCGCCGCGCGCTCCGCCGCCATCCGGTGCACGGTCGCCAGCGGCCCGGCCACCGCGAGCAGCACCAGCCGCGCCCGTACCGACGCGGTCTCGGGCCCGCCGCCGGGCACGTCCACCAGCACCGCACCGGCCGGCGGGCTCTCCCGCGCCGCGCGGTCGCCGCGCATGCCCTCCCAGACCTGGAGCGGGTCCGCGCCCACCGGTCCTGTGCCGGTGGACGCCGCGTACAGGAGCTGGCCGTCGGGCGTCTCCAGGAAGACCGGGTTGGCGGTGAAGTCCGCGAGGATCCCGAGGACCTGCGGCACCCCGCCGCCGTCCAGCAGCGCCCGGGTGGCACGCCGGTGCACCTCCTCCGCCTGCTGGAGCAGAGCGTAGTGCCCGTTGACGATCTCGGTGTGCACCTCCTCGGTCACCGCGACGAACGGCACCTCGCGGTGCAGCTGGACCAGCGGAAGACCGGCCGCGCGGGCGGCGTCCACGATGGAGGCGGGCAGCCGGCCGAAGCGCGGGCCGAGCTCCACCACCAGGGCGGCGATGGACCGGTCGGCGAGGCGGCGGACGAAGGCGCGCTGTTCGGCGGGGCGGGCGCCCAGGCCCAGGCCGGTGGTCAGGAGCAGCTCGCCGCCCTTGAGGAGCGAGGCGATGTTCGGGACCTCGCCCGCGTGCACCCAGCGCACCGTACGGTTCAGCCGGTCGGCGCCGGCCACCACCTCCGGGAGCCCGGCGCGCAGCCCGGGCAGCTCCAGCGCCCGCTGCACGGTGATTCCGCTGTGGCTCTCCACGTACCCGGCCCGCTTTCCCCTGGTGCTCTGCCCGCTTCCCGGGCGGTCGTCCTGATCCGGACTGTCCTGTTCAGGACGCTACCGCCCGGGGTACGGGGTGCGCATCGCAGGGGAGGCCCGAATACCGTGCTCAGGCCGTCACCGCTCGCCCAGCAGCCCCACCAACGCCCCTCGACTGCGACGCAGTTCGTCGATCTGGGCGTCCATCGCCGCCAGCTCCCCGTCCAGGATCTCCCGCAGCTCCGCACACCAGTCGAACTCCGGCCGCTCGCCCCCGGCGCACGGCAGTACCTCACGGATCACCTCCGTGGACAGCCCGGCCCGCAGCAGCGCGCGGATCTTCCGTACGGAGGCGACCGCGTCCTCGTCGTACGCGCGATAGCCGTTCGTGCCGCGCCGGGCCTCCAGCAGCCCCTGCGCCTCGTAGTACCGCAACGACCGCGCGCTGACGCCCGTCCGCCGCGACAACTCCCCGATCAGCATGGTTCCCCGCCCTCGACGCTTGACCTTGACACCGGTGTCAGGCTCTAACGTCCCGGCCATGAACGAAGATTCCCCGCACATCGCGCACCTCGACGGCCGGCCGGCGACCACCGACGACCTGGCGCCGCTCGCCTTCTCCGGCCACGCCCACTTCACCGCCGCACAGATCCGCGACGGGCGGATCCGGGGCCTCGACCTCCATCTGGAGCGGTTGCGGTCCGCGTCGGTGGAGCTCTTCGGCCGGGCGCTGCCCGAAGACCTGGTCCGCGCCCACCTCCGTACCGCTCTCGCCGCCGCACCGGCCGCCGACCTCTCCCTGACGGCCACGGTCTCCTCCACGGCCGGCGAGTTCACCGCGACCGAAGCGGACCTGACGCTGCTGGTACGGACCGGGCCCCCGTCGACCGGTCCCGACGGCCCGCTGGCGCTCGCAGCGGTCGGGCACGAGCGGTTTCTGCCGCACATCAAGCACGTCGGCGAGGTCGCCAAGACCCACCTCCTGCGGCAGGCGGCCGCCGACGGCTTCGACGACGCCGCCTTCCTGGACCGGGAAGGCCGCTTCAGCGAGGCGACCATCTGGAACCTGGTGTTCTGGGACGGCGAAGCGGTGGTGTGGCCCGAGGCCCGCGTCCTGACCGGCACGACGCTGGGCATCGTCCGCCGACAGCTGGACCGGCTCGGAGTCGGGCAGCGGACCGCCGCGATCACCCCCGACGACCTGCCCGCCCTCGCCGGCGCGGCCGTCATGAACTCCTGGACCCCGGGGGTTCCGGTCCACCGCATCGGCACCACCGAGCTGCCCGCCGCGCCCCGGTTCCTGGAGACCCTGCACCGGGCGTACACAGCGGAACCGCCCACCGCGCCGTGAAAGGGCTCGATGGGCGGTTCGGTGACCGGACTCAGCCCACGTACGCGCCGCTCGCCGTCAGTCGCAGGGCCGTGTCGATCAGCGGGACGTGGCTGAACGCCTGCGGGAAGTTGCCGACCTGGCGCTGGAGGTTGGAGTCCCACTCCTCGGCCAGCAGCCCCAGGTCGTTGCGGAGGGCCAGCAGCTTCTCGAACAGCTGGCGAGCCTCGTCGACCCGGCCGATCATCGCCAGGTCGTCGGCCATCCAGAACGAGCAGGCCAGGAACGCGCCCTCGTCGCCCGCCAGACCGTCGACGCCCGCGTCCTCGCCCTCCGTCGGATAGCGCAGGATGAAGCCGTCCTCCGTGGACAGCTCCCGCTGGATCGCCTCGATCGTGCCGATGACCCGCTTGTCGTCCGGCGGCAGGAAGCCCATCTGCGGGATGAGCAGCAGCGAGGCGTCCAGCTCCTTCGACCCGTAGGACTGGGTGAAGGTGTTGCGCTCCTTGTCGTAGCCGCGCTCGCAGACGTCCCGGTGGATGTCGTCGCGCAGCTGGTGCCACCGCTCCAGCGGGCCTTCGACGTCACCGGACTCGACCAGCTTGATCGTCCGGTCGACCGCGACCCAGGCCATCACCTTGGAGTGCACGAAGTGCCGGCGCGGGCCGCGCACCTCCCAGATGCCCTCGTCGGGCTCCTCCCAGTGCTTCTCCAGATACTCGATCAGCTTGAGCTGGAGGCCCATGGCGTAGTCGTTGCGGGTGAGACCCGTCATGTGCGCCAGGTGCAGCGCCTCGGTGACCTCGCCGTAGACGTCGAGCTGGAGCTGGTTGGCCGCGCCGTTGCCGACGCGGACCGGGCCGGAGTTCTCGTAACCGGGCAGCCAGTCCAGCTCCGCCTCGCCGAGCTCGCGCTCACCGGCGATGCCGTACATGATCTGGAGGTTCTCCGGGTCGCCCGCCACCGCCCGCAGCAGCCACTCGCGCCAGGCGCGGGCCTCTTCCCGGTACCCGGTGCGCAGCAGCGAGGAGAGGGTGATCGCGGCGTCCCGTAGCCAGGTGTAGCGGTAGTCCCAGTTCCGTACGCCGCCGATCTCTTCCGGGAGCGAGGTGGTCGGGGCTGCCACGATGCCGCCGGTGGGCGCGTACGTCAGGGCCTTCAGCGTGATCAGGGAGCGGACGACCGCCTCCCGGTAGGGCCCGTGGTACGTACATTGATCGACCCATTCACGCCAGAAGTTCTCCGTCGCCTCCAGCGAGCTCTCCGGCTCCGGAAGGGCCGGCGGCTCGTGGTGCGAGGGCTGCCAGCTGATGGTGAACGCCACCCGCTCGCCGGGGCCGACGGTGAAGTCGGAGTAGGTGGTCAGGTTCTTGCCGTACGTCTCCGCCTCGGTGTCCAGCCAGACCGAGTCCGGCCCGGCGACGGCGACCGTACGGTTGTCCACCTTGTGCACCCAGGGCGTCACGCGGCCGTAGCTGAAACGCATCCGCAGTTCCGAGCGCATCGGCACCCGGCCGCTGACGCCCTCCACGATCCGGATCAGCTGCGGCGCACCGTCACGCGGGGGCATGAAATCGGTCACGCGTACGGTGCCGCGCGGCGTGTCCCACTCCGACTCCAGGACGAGGGAGTCGCCGCGATAACGCCGCCGGTCGGCGAAGGCCGGTTCTGTTCCTTCCGCTCTCGCGGGGCCCAGGCGCCAGAAGCCGTGCTCCTCGGTGCCCAGCAGCCCCGCGAAGACGGCGTGCGAGTCGAAGCGGGGCAGGCACAACCAGTCGGCTGTGCCGTCCCGGCAGACCAGGGCGGCGGTCTGCATGTCTCCGATGAGTGCGTAATCCTCGATGCGCCCGGCCACGTGCGTCTCCAGTCGAACGGCCATGTCGCCCCGTCAAAGGGCGCTTACTGCGGGTCAAGGGGGTCGTAGGGTCTTTCACCCGGGAAGATCCGACGAGTTCCTGTACCGGGTGGGCGGCCTGGGTGGTGCCGCCGCCCGGCCGTCTCGGCAGCGAGTGTTTGAGCAGGATACGACGCACCACGAAGATCCGCGCGACGGTCTCAGCAAGATCTCTGAGCTGATCGGGTGGGACGTGAAGCGCCTGAGGTGATGGTGTGACGCCCTTGTGCAGGGTGTGGCCGGAAGCAGCCTCCCGTCGTCGCTGTTACCCTGGTAGCCCGTGGACCGGTGGTCGTTCGCGACAGCGCACGAGGCCCCCGAACCGCAGCGACGGCACCCCCGGAATCTCCGGCTCGGCTGCCGGTACGCACCTCAGAATCGCGACCACGGGAGCCCCCTTTGGCTATGCAGCCCACATCCACGACGACCAAGCACATCTTCGTCACCGGGGGTGTCGCCTCCTCCCTCGGCAAGGGTCTGACTGCCTCCAGCCTGGGTGCCCTGCTCAAGGCACGGGGCCTGCGGGTCACCATGCAGAAGCTCGACCCCTACCTCAACGTCGACCCCGGCACGATGAACCCCTTCCAGCACGGCGAGGTGTTCGTCACCGACGACGGCGCCGAGACCGACCTGGACATCGGCCACTACGAGCGCTTCCTCGACGTCAACCTCGACGGCTCCGCCAACGTGACGACCGGCCAGGTCTACTCCCAGGTCATCGCCAAGGAGCGGCGCGGTGAGTATCTGGGCGACACCGTCCAGGTCATCCCGCACATCACCAACGAGATCAAGCACCGCATCCGCCGCATGGCCACCGACGACGTGGACGTCGTCATCACCGAGGTCGGCGGCACGGTCGGCGACATCGAGTCGCTGCCGTTCCTGGAGACCGTCCGCCAGGTCCGCCACGAGGTCGGCCGCGACAACGTCTTCGTCGTGCACATCTCGCTGCTGCCCTACATCGGCCCCTCCGGCGAGCTGAAGACCAAGCCCACCCAGCACTCGGTGGCCGCCCTGCGCAACATCGGTATCCAGCCGGACGCCATCGTGCTGCGCGCCGACCGCGAGGTCCCCACCGCCATCAAGCGGAAGATCTCGCTGATGTGCGACGTCGACGAGGCCGCCGTGGTGGCCGCCATCGACGCCAAGTCGATCTACGACATCCCCAAGGTGCTGCACACCGAGGGCCTGGACGCCTACGTCGTGCGCAAGCTCGACCTGCCGTTCCGCGACGTCGACTGGACCACCTGGGACGACCTGCTGGACCGGGTCCACAACCCCGACCACGAGGTCACCGTCGCGCTGGTCGGCAAGTACATCGACCTGCCCGACGCCTATCTCTCGGTCACCGAGGCGATCCGCGCCGGCGGCTTCGCCAACAAGGCCCGGGTCAAGGTCAAGTGGGTCACCTCCGACGACTGCCGGACCGCCGCCGGCGCCGCCGAGCACCTGGGCGACGTCGACGCGATCTGCATCCCGGGCGGCTTCGGCGAGCGCGGTGTCGACGGCAAGGTCGGCGCCATCCGCTACGCCCGCGAGAACAAGGTCCCGCTGCTCGGCCTCTGCCTCGGCCTCCAGTGCATCGTGATCGAGGCGGCCCGCTCGCTCGCCGAGATCCCCGACGCCAACTCCACCGAGTTCGACGCCGCCACCTCCCACCCGGTCATCTCGACGATGGAGGAGCAGCTCGCCTTCGTCGAGGGCGCGGGCGACCTCGGCGGCACCATGCGGCTCGGCCTCTACCCGGCCAAGCTCGCCGAGGGCTCGCTGGTGCGCGAGGCCTACGCCGGTGAGCCGTACGTGGAGGAGCGCCACCGCCACCGCTACGAGGTCAACAACGCCTACCGCTCCGAGCTGGAGAAGAAGGCCGGACTGGTCTTCTCCGGCACCTCCCCGGACAACAAGCTCGTCGAGTACGTCGAGTACCCGCGCGAGACGCACCCCTACCTGGTCGCCACCCAGGCGCACCCGGAGCTGCGGTCCCGCCCGACCCGCCCGCACCCGCTCTTCGCGGGTCTGGTGAAGGCCGCCGTCGCACGCAAGGTCGGCGCGGGCGAGTAGGTCCGAGGCATTACGGTTGGCCGGGGTACGGATCCTTCAGGGATGCCGTGCCCCGGTTTTTCGTTCTGTACGCGGGAGGACGCACATGGGTATCCAGGACACGCCCGAGGAGTGGCAGGTCACCGAGACCGTCACCCCCTTCACCGGCAACAAGACCAGCGTCCGCACCGACCAGGTGGTGATGCCCGACGGATCCGTCCACGGCCGTGACTACCAGGTCCACCCGGGCTCCGTCGCCGTCCTCGCCATCGACGACGAGGACCGGGTCATCGTCCTGCGCCAGTACCGCCACCCGGTACGGCACCGGCTCTGGGAGATCCCGGCCGGACTGCTCGACATCCCGGGCGAGAACCCCCTGCACGCCGCCCAGCGCGAGCTGTACGAGGAGGCGCACGTCAAGGCCGAGGACTGGCGGGTGCTGACCGACGTCTACACCACGCCCGGCGGCTGCGACGAGGCCGTGCGCATCTTCCTCGCGCGCGATCTCTCCGAGGCGGAGGGCGAGCGGTACGCGGTCTCCGAGGAGGAGGCCGACATGGAGCACGCCCGGGTGCCGCTGGCCGAGCTGGTCCGTTCGGTGATCGCGGGGGACGTGCACAACAACTGCCTGGTCGTCGGGGCGCTCGCGCTCACCGCCGTCCGCGCGGGCGACGGCGTCGACTCGCTGCGCCCGGCCGAGGCGCCGTGGCCGGCCCGCCCCTTCGACGCCTGACGGCCCGACGCCTGACGGACCGATGGCCTGACGGTCCATCCGAAGAAATGACTAAATGAAGAAATGCTGATCCGATCGGGGGATGTCGGGGCCGGTCCCGCCCCGCTCCGCGGTGATCGTCCCCGTCGCTGAACTACGCTCGAAAGGTCCCGACCGGAGTTCCGGCGGGCACCGCGTGCAGCGAAGTGGAGCGTGGCTCGTGACCGATCAGGCGGTGGACACCAGCGGCCCGGCAAAGGCCCCGGGGACCGAGGAGCCGTCCGGCGCCGCCCCACCCCGATTCTTCGGCCGTGAACGCGAGTTGAAGGCGCTGCGGGCGGACATCGAGCGCGCCGGTCTCGACACCCTGGCCGGCCGCAAGGCCCCCCGCGCCCGGGTCCTGCTGATCGCGGGACGCCCCGGATCCGGGCGCAGTGCCCTCGCCGAGGAGCTGGCCGGGGCGCTCACCGGAACCGACGCCGCCGGGGCCGCCGCGAGCGCGACCGGCGCACTGCCCTGGGCGGTTCCGGGTACGGGCTCCGGCGACTACCCCGACGGGGTGCTCCGGGTCGGCCTCACCGATCCCGGCGGCGAGCGCGTCCCCACCGAACGCTCCGCGGGCGAGATCCTCGGCCTCCTCGGGGTGGCGGTCCCGCCCGGCGCCGATCAGGACGAGCTGTCCGAGATGGTCCGCGAGGCCCTCGCCGTACGCCGGCTCGTCCTGCTGCTCGACGACGCGGCCGACGCCGAACAGGTCGACCCGCTGCTCCCGGAGAACCCGGACTGCCTGGTCCTCGCCACCGCGACCGGACCGCTCACCGGCATCCCCGACGTGCGGCCCTGCACGCTGGGCGGACTGGAGAAGGGCGCGGCGGTGCGGCTGCTGGCCCGCGCCATCGGCCAGGTCCGCATCACCGTCGACCCCCGCACCGCGGAGGCCCTGGCCGAGGAGTGCGGGGGACAGCCCGCCGCGCTCGCCCTGGTGGGCGGTCTGCTCGCCGCCCACCCGATGGCCTCGGTCGCCGATGTCGCGGGGCAGCTGCACGAGCTGCCCGACTCCGGCGAGCAGCCCACCGGAGCCCGCCCGCTGGCCCGGGTGTTCCGGCTGGTCCACGACTCGCTGCCGCAGGCAGCCGCCCGGATACTGCGTCTGCTGGCCCTGGCCCCCGCCGGACTCGCCGACGCCCACACGGCCTCCGCGCTGGCCGGCTGCTCGGTCTCCGCCGCCCGCTCCACGCTCGACGACTTCGTGAAGCTCGGGCTGCTGCGGACGGACGGCGCGGCCCACCCCCAGTACGCGGTGCCCGGCTGCCTCGCCCCGATGCTGCTGGCCCTCCTGGAGGACCGGGACCGGCCGGGCGAGATCCAGCTCGCCCGCGCCCGGATGCTGGAGCGGACCGTGCGCCGGCTTCAGGCCTGCCGGGCGGTCACCGAGCCGGAGGGCTCCACCGCCCGCCGCAAGCTCGCCGGACTGCCCCGCTCGCTGCGCTTCCCGAGCGCCGAGGAGGCGGGGGCATGGCTGCGGGTCCGCCAGCCCGCCCTGCTCGCCTCGGCCCGGCTCGCCGTGGCCGACGGCGAGCTCGACACCCTGGCGCGACGTCTGGTGGCCGCCCTGGTGCGGGCCCTGGCCGCGCACCGGGGCACGGAGGAGGCGGCCCCCGAGCTGTACGGGCTGCACGGTCTCGTCCTGGACGTGGCGCTCCGCCGCGAGCTGCCCCGCGAACAGGCCGCCGCCCTGCTGAACCTCGCCGACCTGGACGCCCGCACCGGCCGCACCCGGGAGGCGCTGACCCGCTACCGGGCCGCGCTGGACGCCGGAAAGGCCGCGAAGGACCTGTACGCCACCGGCCGCGCGATGGAATCCGTAGGCGGCGCGTACGAGGAGCTGGGGGACTACCACCGGGCCGCCGACTGGTACGGCCGGGCGCTCTCCCAGCGGCTGACCCAGGGGGAGCGCGCGGACGAGGCCCGGCTCTACGGGCGGCTCGGCGCGGTCCACACGTACGCCGGGCGCTACGGCGATGCGCTGCGGAACTGGCGGGCCGCCGCCTCCGGCCACCGCAGGCTCGGCGATCCGGCGGCCCAGGCGCGGGCGCTCAGCGAGGCCGCCCGGGTCCAGGAGTACGCGGGCCGGCCGCACGACTCGCTCCAGACCTGCCGGGAGGCCGTCGAGCTGGCCCGGCGCGCCGGTGACGTGCGGCTTCAGGCGGCGCTGCAGCTCCGGCTCGCCGACACCCTCGACCGGCTCGGAGACCCCGCGGCGGCCGGGCTGCACCGGGGTGCGGCCGACAGATTGCTGGGCGAGGAGGCTCCAGCCTACGAAATCCGCAGTGCTTCGACAGAAAAATAAAGCTTTGTAAGGCTAGACAGCGCGAAGTCCTTCATTAGACTGGCTCTGCCGCGTTCCTCCGTGGCGTCTCCATTTATGATGTATATGTCCGGGTGTGTTCCGTTGTGCCCGGGTAACCCTCCGAGCCAAGGACCGTGATCGACGTGAAGGTCGGCATCCCCCGCGAAGTCAAGAACAACGAGTTCCGGGTGGCGATCACCCCCGCCGGAGTGCATGAGCTCGTCCGCCACGGCCACCAGGTCGTCATCGAGCACGACGCCGGCGTCGGCTCGTCCATCCCGGACGAGGAGTACGTCGCCGCCGGTGCGCAGATCCTGGCCACCGCCGACGAGGTCTGGGCCGCCGCCGACCTGCTGCTGAAGGTCAAGGAGCCGGTCGCCGAGGAGTACCACCGCCTCCGCAAGGACCAGACGCTCTTCACCTACCTGCACCTCGCCGCCTCCCGCGAGTGCACCGACGCGCTGCTGGCCTCCGGCACGACCGCCATCGCCTACGAGACGGTCGAGACCGCGAACCGCGCGCTCCCGCTGCTCGCCCCGATGTCCGAGGTCGCGGGCCGCCTCGCCCCGCAGGTCGGCGCGTACCACCTGATGCGCTCGGTCGGCGGCCGCGGCGTGCTGCCCGGCGGCGTGCCCGGCACGGCGGCCGGCAAGGCCGTCGTCATCGGCGGCGGCGTCTCCGGCTGGAACGCCACCCAGATCGCCGTGGGCCTCGGCTTCCACGTCACGCTGCTCGACCGCGACATCAACAAGCTGCGCGAGGCCGACAAGATCTTCGGCACCAAGGTGCAGACCGTCGTCTCCAACGCCTTCGAACTGGAGAAGGCCGTCGTCGAGGCCGACCTCGTCATCGGCGCCGTGCTGATCCCCGGAGCCAAGGCCCCGAAGCTGGTCACCAACGAGCTCGTCGCCAAGATGAAGCCCGGAAGTGTACTTGTCGACATTGCAATCGACCAGGGTGGCTGCTTCGAGGACTCGCGTCCGACGACCCACGCCGAGCCGACCTTCCCGGTCCACAACTCGGTCTTCTACTGCGTCGCCAACATGCCCGGTGCGGTGCCCCACACCTCCACCTACGCGCTCACCAACGCGACGCTGCCCTACATCGTGGAGCTCGCGAACCGCGGCTGGGCCGACGCCCTGCGTCGTGACGCCGCGCTGGCCAAGGGCCTCAACACCCATGAGGGCCAGGTGGTTTACCGCGAGGTGGCCGAGGCGCACGGCCTTCCGCACGTCGAGCTGAGCACGCTCCTCGGCTGACGGGTCAACCCCTTTCGTCAACATCGGGACTCCGGCCGGACCTTGCCGAGCAAGGTCCGGCCGGACGCGTATCGGGCCCGGTGAGGCCCTTGCGCAACTCGCGTCGAACGTAACCCTTTACCCGTTTCGTGCTGCGGTGAAATGTGCGGCTTGGCCGCTGTGCACCCTTGACAGCAAGGCGTTCGATTGCCGACACATCGGGCCGGGTCCGGCGGATTGTGTTGCTGCGGACCGGTGACACGCCATAGAGTCGCCAATCGTCGGCATGGTGCCACGCTGACCTATCGATAAGTTTCCTGGTCACGTCCAAGGAGGTAAGACGACTTGTGAATGAGTCGACAATTACTCCTGGGGGTGGTCAACCAGGGATGCCTGCACGGGGTCTGAGCCCGATCGGGCTCGAAGCTGTCGGCTCCGTCGCGGTCCGCACCTTCGCCACCCAACAGCACATGACGACAGCCCCCCAGATGATGGACGGCCTACACGTGAACGCCACGGCCGGCAACGAGAGCAGCCGGGACACCGACCGCTTCGCCGACTTCGCCGAGGTGCCCGAGGGGCACTTCTACGACCCCGACGCCGAGTACGAGCCCGATCCGGAGTACGCGGCCACCCTCGCGCCCGACGCCGCGCGTCAGCGCCGCGAGCGCATCGGCCCGACCGGACGGCCGCTGCCGTACTTCCCGATCCCGGGCCCCCTGACCGACCACGGCCCCGCGAAGATCATCGCGATGTGCAACCAGAAGGGCGGCGTCGGCAAGACCACGTCGACCATCAACCTGGGCGCCGCGCTCGCGGAGTACGGACGCCGGGTCCTGCTCGTCGACTTCGACCCGCAGGGCGCGCTCTCCGTCGGCCTCGGGGTCAACCCGATGGAGCTGGACCTCACCGTCTACAACCTGCTCATGGAGCGGGGCATGGCGGCCGACGACGTCCTGCTCAAGACCGCGGTCCCCAACATGGACCTGCTGCCCAGCAACATCGACCTCTCCGCGGCCGAGGTGCAGCTCGTCAGCGAGGTGGCCCGCGAGTCCACGCTCCAGCGCGCCCTGAAGCCGCTGATGGCCGACTACGACTACATCGTGATCGACTGTCAGCCCTCGCTCGGCCTGCTCACCGTGAACGCCCTGACGGCCGCTCACAAGGTCATAGTGCCGCTGGAGTGCGAGTTCTTCGCGCTGCGCGGGGTGGCGCTGCTCACCGAGACCATCGAGAAGGTCCAGGAGCGGCTCAACCCGGAGCTGGAGCTCGACGGCATCCTCGCCACCATGTACGACTCCCGTACGGTGCACAGCCGTGAGGTCCTGGCGCGCGTCGTCGAGGCCTTCGACGAGCACGTCTACCACACGGTCATCGGGCGCACGGTCCGCTTCCCGGAGACCACGGTCGCCGGCGAGCCCATCACCACCTACGCCTCCAACTCGGTCGGCGCGGCCGCCTATCGCCAGCTCGCCAGGGAGGTGCTCGCCCGGTGTCACGCCGAGTGAGTCTGCCGGGGGCCGACGAACTGTTCCGTACCACCGGAGGCGGTATGGGCCTCCAGTCGTCCTCCCCGGCGGAGCGGCGGCGCAAGGCGAACGGCGAGCCCCGGGTGCCCGCACCCGCCGGGGAGAGCGACCCCTCCGGCCAGACCCCGTCCGCCGGCCACGAGGAGCACGCCGCGGCCGACGCCGACGGCGGCGACTCGCGCGGCCGCGCCGAGGCCGAGCGCCCGCCGGCCGCCAAGGCCGCCCCCGGCGAGCGTCCCGCGCCCGCCGCGGCCCCGGCCGAGCAGCCCCCGGCGGTCCAGCAGCAGCGCAGGCGCGGCGGCGGACGCGGCGCGAACCGCCGCCCCAGCGGCCGGGAACGCCACGACGAGAAGATCACGGTCTACGTCTCCGCCGAGGAGCTGATGGACCTCGAACACGCCCGGCTCGTCCTGCGCGGCGAACACGGCCTCGCCGTCGACCGCGGCCGTATCGTCCGCGAGGCGGTGGCGGTGGTCCTGGCCGACCTGGAGTCCCGGGGCGACGCGAGCATCCTCGTACGGCGGCTGCGCGGCCGCTGAGCGGCACGGCGCGGGTAGCCTGTCGTGACGACAGGCCCTGGACCCGCCGACCGGCGCGGCCCGTCCACGCCACCGCCCCACCCCTGGATCC
>MUNB01000023.1:40334-40661 GCA_002154345.1 Streptomyces griseus | reverse complement strand
CCACAGCCGCCGTACGGTGCTCAGCCGTGGCCGACGGCAGGAGGCCCGGCCAACGGCGCCGCGCCACCGCCGTACGGAAACCCGCAGGGCCCCTCGTACAACGACGGCGGCTACGCGGGACACGGCCAGGGCGGACAGGGCGGCTACGGCGGGCACGGCGGCCACCACCACCAGGGCGGCGGTCACGGCCACGGCGAACCGGAGTACTTCGGCGACCCCTACGCCGATCCCGCGCCCCACGACCCGTACGCGAACAACCCGGGGCACACACAGGCGTTCCGCGTCGACGAGGACCCGTACGGCGACGGCAACACCTACCACGCCGGC
>MUNB01000023.1:0-40239 GCA_002154345.1 Streptomyces griseus | reverse complement strand
CATCGGCGGCCTGGTCCTCGGCGCGGTGACCCACACCCTGGCCCGCCAGCTCGGCGGCACGGGCTCGTGGCAGCCGACGGTGGGCCTGTCGATGCTGATCATGTCGATGACGGACGCCCCGCGGCTGCTCTTCGCCCTCTTCCTGGGCGGCGAGAACTCCCTGGTCCAGATCGTGGGCTGGCTGACCTGGCTGGCGGCGGGGGCGCTGTTCACGTCGATGGTCGGCAAGTCGCACGACCTGCCGTGGCCGAAGGCGCTGGGCGCATCGGCGATCCAGCTGATCGCGCTGCTGTCGATCATCAAGCTGGGCACGATCTGAGCGACGGACGAGGAAGGCCCCCGGAACGCTTCCGCGTCCCGGGGGCCTTCCGTATGTATGCCGTGGGTCCTGCGGGTTACGCGTCCAGAACCTGCCCGTCGCGCCGTACGACGGGCTTCTCCACGCTCCACGGGAAGTTGATCCACTGATCGGTCTTCTTCCACACGTACTCGCACTTCACGAGGGAGTGGGACTTCTCGTAGATGACGGCGCTGCGGACCTCGGCGACGTGGTCGACGCAGAAGTCGTGGACGAGCTTGAGGGTCTTGCCCGTATCGGCGACGTCGTCGGCGATCAGAACCTTCTTGTCGGAGAAGTCGATCGCGTTGGGGACGGGCGCCAGCATGACGGGCATCTCCAGGGTGGTCCCGACCCCGGTGTAGAACTCCACATTGACCAGATGGATGTTCTTGCAGTCGAGGGCGTAGGCGAGCCCGCCCGCGACGAAGACCCCACCCCGCGCGATGCTCAGCACGACATCGGGCTCGTACCCGTCGTCGGCGACGGCCTGGGCGAGCTCGCGCACGGCGCGCCCGAAGCCCTCGTAGGTAAGGTTTTCCCGCACGTCACTGGCCACGATTGATCACACCTGAGTCCGATGGAAGTTCTGGAAGGACCGCGAGGCGGTCGGCCCCCGCTGCCCCTGGTACCGCGACTCGTAGCGCTCGGAGCCGTACGGGAACTCGGCGGACGAGGTCAGCTTGAACAGGCAGAGCTGCCCGATCTTCATGCCCGGCCAGAGCTTTATGGGCAGGGTCGCGAGATTCGACAGCTCCAGGGTCACGTGCCCGGAGAACCCGGGGTCGATGAACCCGGCCGTCGAGTGCGTCACCAGACCGAGCCGCCCGAGCGAACTCTTGCCCTCCAGCCGCGAGGCCAGATCGTCGGGGAGCGAGATCACCTCGTACGTCGACGCCAGCACGAACTCGCCCGGGTGCAGGATGAACGCCTCATCACCCTCCGGCTCGACGGTCCGCGTCAGATCGGGCTGTTCCACGGCCGGGTCGATGTGCGGGTACCGGTGGTTCTCGAACACCCGGAAGTAGCGGTCCAGCCGCACGTCGATGCTCGACGGCTGCACCATCGAAGGGTCGTACGGATCGATACGGACTCGCCCGGCGTCGATCTCGGCCCGGATGTCCTTGTCTGAGAGAAGCACGCCCCGAGGATACGCAGAACGCGCGAGCCCGCCCCAACCGGACCACCCGCGCGCCTCTGCTCCACGTCTCCGCGATTACCGCTTCGCTACCACTTCACCACCGCCGGCGACCGCCTCGCATCGACTACCGCTTCTCGAACGCCACCGGCACGGCCTGCCGCAACCGGGCACACCGAGGACACCGGATCAACCGCCCGGGCCCGATCCGGCCGGCCCCGAGCTGCTGCATCGGGAACGACGAGGTAGCGAAAACGTGCCCTTCGGCACAGCGGACGACGGTGCGCTCCATCGACTCCATCAAGTCCCTTCCCCAACCGCATATGGACGAGAACGCCACATTAGGGGATGAACAGGACGCCACTCCACGCGGCACTCCGACCACCCACGCTACGCCCCCAACTCCCGCCCATCACACCCCCGTCCACACTCCTCCCACCACCACGCACACGACACGAAGACCCCGCGGCTCATCTGCCGGGGGCCTGACATGGGGTAGAGTGTGGAACGATGCAGCGCCGGTGATCGGCATGCTTCGCGGGTGTAGTTTAATGGTAGAACATGAGCTTCCCAAGCTCAGAGCGCGAGTTCGATTCTCGTCACCCGCTCCACGACTGAGGCCCAGGTCATCGACCCGGGCCTTGTTTGTTGTCCGGACCTGTCTAGGTGCTCCTCCCTGACCGGAGCTGAGCGAGGACATGCGCGACAGGCAAGTCGTACCGGCCTTTGCCCTGCTCCCAGATAGCGAGTACCCGAGCCGTGGCCTCAGCCATGTCCGGGGGCAGGTCGGCCGCGCGGAGGGTGTCGGCGACCTCTTCCATCTCGGGCGCCCAGCGCCAGGCTCGGGCTGCGACACTCGGCAGATACTCCGGATCGGAGAGGATCGCGGAGATCATAACCTCGGCTTCGGCCGTGAGGTGGTCGCCGACTCCATGGGCGTCGGCGAGCGCGTGAGCGACGCCGGCGAGGGTACGAGCGGCCTTCTGGTAGCCGGCAAAGGCCAGCTTCAGAGCGGAAGCGGAACCGGGCGTGTCACCGACCCGGCACACGTGCAGAGCAGAATCCGTGAACAACGACGCCACCAGGTCGACGGCAGAGCCGACCCCCGCGAGATAGAGCCGTGTCGAACGCCCCTCGCCCGGCGGCTGACCGAAAACGGCACCGTCGACGACTGCGGAGCCGGGGCGGATCTCCTCGGCGATGCGCCGTACGCGTTGAGGGCTGATGGCGTTGACATCGGCGTACACCCCTGCGAAGCCGGGCGCGGCCACTGCCGCCGCAACGTCCTCCGCCGCCTGCGGTGGGCAGACCGAGAGAACGACCGCGCTTCGGGACAGCGCTTCCGCGAGCGAGCCGCACGCCGTGGCACCGGACGCCCTCGCGCGGCGCCACGTATTCTCGCTTCGGCCCTTGGGCACCCACAGCACCTCGTGACCGCCGACGACAAGCTCGCCGGCGACCGCCGCGCCCATGGACCCGGGGTGCAGGACGGTCACGGTGGTCATGGGCTACCTCCGGCGGGATACGACGTGGCGGGTGTTCCTCATCCACATGATCCGCCGTTGCCCGGCAGCAACGGCGAAGGGCTCGGCACCTGATGGCGGAACACGGCTGCGGCACTCCTGTCCCAACAGCTCGTCTCACGCGGACGCCGCGTCATGGGTACCGTGCAGGAGACGAACTCTGTACGGACAGACCGGCGGTCGCGCCGGATCGTCCACCGGCCGGGAGGTGTCCTGATGCTGGAGGAAGCCAAGGAGATCGGCAAGCGCGCTCGCAGGGCGAGGCTGCGGCTGGGCATGCCGCAGGCCGACCTGGCGACGGCCCTCGGGAAGTCGCAGGGCTGGGTGTCGAAGATGGAGCGTGGACTGATCGAGCTGGACCGGGTCGGGCTGCTCAACCAGGTGGCCGCAGAGCTGCACGTCCATCCGAACGACCTGATCGGACGCCCGTACAGCAGCTCGCCCGACGACAGCCAGTGGCAGATCGCCGCCTCGTCGATCCTGCGCGAGCTACGTCGCTACGACCTCGTTCCCGTCTTCGACGGGGTTCCCCGACCGGCCCCACAGCTATGGCGTGAGGTGACCCGGCTGCACCGCCTGCGGGACACCGCCTCCAACGTCGCGATCCTCCGAGTTCTCCCGGACCTGTTCCGGGAAGCGCGCGCTCTGGCAGAGGACTCGGACGGGCACGAGCGGGAGGAGGCATACGCCGTCTACGCCGTGTGCTGCAAGTTCGCACACACCGCCGCACACGCCCTCGGGCACCCCGAACTGGTGGCCATGGCCTGCGAACGGGCCGCGTGGTCTGCCAGGTTGTCGGGAGATCCGGTGCTGCCTGCCGTCGCCGACTGGATGCGCGTCTGGGACATGTGGGCGACGGCTGACTGGGCCGACGCTCTGGCGCTCTCGGACAAGGCGATCGCCTCGGTGCAACAGCCGTACGAGCATGGCGATCCGCTGGCCGTGCGGGCTTGGGGCACGCTTCAGCTTCGGGCGGCCATCTCCGCCGCTCGGGCCAACCGTCCATCGGAAGCGGAGGACCGGATCGGACATGCGAAGGACGCGGCGGAACGCATGGACGCGTACGTCGGCGCACCGGTGTACGACCGGCATTCGCTGACGTTCTCCGCCGGGAATGTACAGATCCACGCGATCAGCGTGGCCCTGGAAATGGGTGAGCAGGGCAAGGCGCTGGAGATAAACCGCCGTACCAGCCCGAGCTTGGTCGGTTCACTGCCCAACTCCCGTCAGGGACACCATCACATGGACGTCGCACGGGCCTGGCTGTGGGACGGGAACCGGACAAAGGCCCTCACCGAACTGGAGACGGCTGAGCGGATCGCTCCGCAGCTCGTACGGAACCACCCCATCGCGCGTTCAACGCTTCGCAGCATCGTCTACGCGGAACGAGCAGCCACGAGGGAGAAGCTGCGGCACATGTCCGACCGCTTTCACCTGGACGGATAGGGGTGGTATTCCTCCGGCTCATATTCGAGGGCCGTCCTGTCCCTAACTTCGGGGCATGACGAGACGACATTCTTCTCATCTTCCCTCGCAGGGAGCCGAGTTAGGTACGGCAGCACCGTTCGTTCCACGGCTCGGCGACCTCGCCACGGACAGCGCTCGCGACGGCCGTGTCGGGGTCGTGGTCGCTCTTCCCGGTGAGGGCTCGGCTACGACGTACCACCTGCGTCCGCCCGGGGGCGGGGCCCCGTGGTCCGCGCCCGCCGACGGGAGGACGCTCAGTCCCGTGCCGGTGAGGGCCACCCACGCCACGCTCTCGGCCGGACGGGACGCGGTCTACGACCCGCGTGCCCGACAGGTATCGGTTCCCATCGAGTTCCACTTGGACGACGGCTCGACCCTCGATGGCGCGCTCATCCTCACCTCAGTCGAGCTGGAGCGACTGCACCAGCAGACCAGCCGCCTAGTCGACGCACACGGACATGCCCTCGGCGGCACCCCGTGACCGGGTCTCGGCGACACCACGCACGAAAGGCCGCGCCGCGCTCCGTACGCCCCGAAGGCGGAGGCATCGCGCTCACGACTGTGGCCGTCGCCGGCTTGGTGGACGGGGCCTGGGGGCTGCGTGAGCAGGCCGCCCCGCTCCTCACCGGCCTCGGTCACCGGCCCGCCGCCGCCGCGCCGGACGCGAGCCCACCCGCCGACCACTGAATCCGCTCCGCTGGCCGGGTGGTTCGACCCACGTTCCCGGCCCACGGAGCCTGCCATGCATCCGGAACATCCAGGCGTGATTCTCCAGGGAGAGATCGTGGACATCCCGTACATCGTCATCGACCAGCTCACCCCCGACCAGCAGCAGGTCTGGAGAACCTACTTCGGCGACGCCGACCGGCCCCGCTACATCGAGGAAGGGATCTGGCGCCGTACGCAGGAGAAGGCCACGGCCGAACAGAGCGGCTGGACAGCCGCCGACGATGCCCGGCGGCGGATCATCCACTACCGCTACCGGTACGGCCTGGTCCCCACCACCGCCGCGCCGGCCATCGGCCTGACCGACCTGTACCTCTACCACTCCGCTGCCGCTCCTGCGGACGAGATCGACGCGCACCACGCCGCCCTGTGGGACTCGCTCGCCACCGGCGGCTGGAAGGAGGCTCCCGGTGGCTTCTTATGGACACGTCGGGATCTGAAGTGCCGGATCACGGAGCACGACGTCCACCCCCAGGACGCGGCTGCGGGCCGTACCCTCCCCGTCAGCCACCGGAGCCTGGACGTGCAGATCGTATCGGCGTCCTACGAACCGCCGCCTGCTGTACGACAGTTGCCGTGGAACGTCCTCTCCACCGGGATCAGGTGCAAGGACCGCCCCAGTACGCCGACCCGCGTCCCGGACCTGTCCGTCCTCGCGGACCTGCTGCCGTTCCAGGTGGAGATCGGATGCGGTACATCGGTGGAGGCCGGCATCCCGCCCCTGCACCGGCTCCACGAGATCTACCGGGTCACCGACCGCCAAGGCCACGAGCCACGCGAGCACCGCTTCACCCTCTCCCCGACAGCGGACACGCTCCTCCACGAGGTTCTTACGGAGCCGGAGGAGAAGACTGCGGAGTTCGTGGAGATGTTCCGCGCCTGCTTCCTGGCCGAACCGACTCCGGCGATGTGGGCGCTGAAGGAACTGAAGGACGCCGGTCACCTCGTCGGCCCGGTCATCACCAACAACTTCGACGTGCTCGCGGCGCGCGCCGGGCTCGACGAGTGCTTCATGCGCCGGTACGACCAGACCGTGCCCGACGTCGAGTGGGTCGACGGCGCCAAGGCCCTGCTCGTCGTCGGCCTGCATGCCGACCGCCGCAAGGTCCAGGCGCGCGCCCGCGCTCGCGGCATGCAGGTCGTCTACCTGGACCCGGAGGGCTTCTGGAGCGACGGCCAGTTCATGCCGTACCCACTGGAAGGCCCCCAAGACGGCGACCTGGTGTGCCGGGCAACCGCCGCCGATGCACTGCCCACCCTCGTCAATCTGCTGAATCAGCAAGCTGGTTGATCCACCTGCACAAAGAGGGCTGTGCCGGGTGTTGGCGCTAGCGTGACGCACCCGGCCGGCCCGGACTCCCCTGGGCGGGCGAGGGACAAGGAAAGGAGCGTCGACCCATGCGCGTATCCGTCATCGGTTGTGGTCACCTGGGCATTCCCCACGCCGCTGCCATGGCCGAGATCGGCCACGAGGTCATCGGCGTGGACCTGGACCAGGCGAAGATCGACCGCCTCAACGCCGGCGAGTGCCCCATCTACGAGGACGGCCTGCCCGAACTCCTCAGCACCCACACCGCCACCGGTCGCCTGCGGTTCACCACCAGCCTCGCAGAGGCAGCCGAGTTCGCCGACATCCACTTCCTGGCCGTGGGCACGCCGATCGACGCGGACGGGCGGAGCTACGACACCGGGCAGGTCTTCGGCGCCGCCCGCGCCCTGGCCCCGCACCTGACCCGCCCGACCGTCATCGTCGGCAAGTCCACGGTGACCGTCGGCACCTCCCGCGACCTGGGCTCCCTGCTCGCCCGGCTCTCCCCTGCAGGTGAGGGCGTGGAGGTCGTCTGGAACCCGGAGTTCCTGCGCGAGGGCCACGCCATCGACGACACCTTGCGCCCCGACCGCATCGTCGTCGGCGTCCCGTCTGCCCGCGCCGAGGATGCGCTACGTGAGGTCTACGCGCCCCTCCTGGCGAATGGCATTCCGCTGTTCGTGACCGACCCCGCCACGGCCGAACTCATTAAGGGTGCCGCCAACGCCTACCTCGGCATGAAGATCTCCTTCATCAACGGCGTCGCCGACATGTGCGCCGCCGCCGGAGCCGACGTGCAGCAGCTCACCGAGGCCATCGGCCTGGACCCCCGCATCGGCCGCGGCGGCCTGAACGCCGGCCCCGGCTACGGCGGCGGCTGCCTCCCGAAGGACGTCCGTGCCTTCACCGCCTCCGCCCGCACCCTGGGCGCCGCCGAGGCAGCGACCATGCTGCGCGCGGCAGAGGAGGTCAACGAATCCCGACCCACCGCCGCACTGAAGCTCATCGAGCGGACGCTCGGCCGCCCCGTCGACGGCGTGCGCATCACCGTTTGGGGCGCTTCCTTCAAGGCCGGGACCGACGACGTACGGGAATCCCCGGCCCTGGCGATCGCCGCGCTCATGCACCAGCGCGGCGCGACCGTCACCGTCCACGACCCGCACGCCGTACCCACAGCACTGCGCCGCCACCCCGAACTCGACTACTGCGAAACCCTCGAAGACTCCGTCGAGGCGGCGGAGCTGATCGTCCTGGCCACCGAATGGCCCCACTTCCGTGAGGCCGACCCCAAGGCCCTCGCCCCACTGGTCGCGGACCAGGTCCTCGTCGACCTCCGCAACCTCATCGACGCCGACGCCTGGCGCATGGCCGGATGGACCGTACGCCAGCTCGGACGACCCGCACAGGAGTAGCCGAACCCATCGATCGGAGGTCCGACGTTGACACCCTGTGGGACAACATCGAGAAGCTCTCCGCCGTCTGCCGAGCGGCCGGCGCTCACCTCCCCGACGAGGAGCTCAAAGCCCTTCAGGTCGGCAAAGTCGCCGAGGAAGCCGGCGAGGCCATGCACGCCCTCCACGGCCTGAAGGGCCTCACCACCTGCGGCGACGACCACACCTGGTCAGAGGTCCAGAACGACCTGGTCGGCGCCGTCATCGCCGCCCTCCTGGCAATGCACTACAACGACCCCACGGGCGCCCGCGCCACCTTCGACGAGATCCTCTACCGTCGGACGCGAAGGGGCCGGGAGGCCGCTGCTACAGCCTGACGGCCTCCGGACGTGGCCGTCGGCCCCGCTCCAGATGAGCGCGGTCGACGGCTACGTCGGACACACAAGCTGCGATAGGCATCCATCCCAGCGCGGTAGGGCTTCCGTACTTCATCAAGGGGGCTCGCTCCGCTTGCCGCACGCCCCCGGCTCACCGCCGGGTCCCACCATTCCTGCCTCTGGCCCGTCTTGGTCCCGGCTACGCCGGTCGCGCGACTGGAACTAGCACCATGGCGGGGAGGGGCCCGTTGCGACTAGGGCGACAGTACCCTCTCCCACATATTCACAAAATGTCACAAGAACACACACCGGCCATCCGTCATTCGCCGCCCTGCGAAGATGACACTCCGTTGGTTCGCAAATCAATCGGCAGGCGAAAGAGCACCCATGTCCATTACCCCTCGCGGTATGTCCATTCAAGAAGCCTACAGCTTGTATCGAAGCGAAAAGATGATAGTAAATAGGAACTATCAGAGAAAACTTGTTTGGGGGGTTGACGAAAAGGTCCACCTAATCGATAGCATCCTTAAAGGATTCCCGATCCCGCTATTCCTCCTCGCAGAAACGGTGGATGGGAATTTTGAAATCATCGACGGCATGCAGCGACTGGACGCCATCTTTGGTTTCATTGAGCACAAATACGCAATCCCGAGGGGCCACAAAAGGGAATTCTTTGACTTGCAGGAGTTCTCTCGCGCACGTCAATTTTCGGAGTCTGGGGCCTTCGAGAGAGCGCCCGAAGATGTCGACCTAATCTCAGCGACCGAGTGCGCCGATTTGCTCGACTATCAACTAGCTGTCACTATCTTCGATTCCAAGGAAGAGACGCAGGTGACGGAAGTATTTCGGCGAATCAACTCAGGCGGCCGTCAGCTTAGCGCACAAGAAAAGCGGCAGGCAGGAGTTGTGAGTGATTTTGTAAAAATGGTAAGGCGGCTAGCTTCCGACTTCAGATATGACGGGTCGCCCGACATTCTCCCCCTCACCAAGATGCCAGTAGTATCAATCGACTCGGCCCGCGAGAGACTCGGGTACGGAATCGCGGCCGAAGAGACGTTCTGGTGCAGTCTGGGAGTATTGAATCCCCGCCAACTGCAGCAGAGCGAGGACGAGCAACTTCTATCGGATATTTGCATTTCCGTGGTCAGAGGTAACACATTCAGCGTTAGCTCCGATGTGCTCGATAAATATTTTGATCTCACCACACCTGAAAGCAACTCGCTCAATATTGACCTAAACGCTTACGGAACGGATTCTCTCTCTACAGATGTAAAAGATGTACTCGGCGCCATGAAGACAATGGTTGAATCGGAGCGTCCGGGAGTCAGCGGGGCGTTTAGGTCCCATGTGAGCACTAGCAGTTTCACTTCCGCAAAAACACCCTTCTATGCTGTATTCATGGCTTTCTATGACCTCATGATTAGACAGCAGAAGCAGCTCGTAGCCCCGGAGGCTGCATTCAGCGCTATCCGGAAAATCTCAGCAAAGCTGACCCCGAGTAGAAACACCACGACTGAGCAGCAGCGTCAAGAAAATATCGACATTGCCCGCGGGCTCCTCGAAAAGCACTTTGCCAGCGCGCCGCGGCCCTCGCTGTCGCACGGACCCGCGATGGAGATCGAATTCCCCAATATTATCAGGCGCGCCCCCATCGAGAGCGCACGGTACGAGTTCAAACAGGGAATTGCTTCTCTGGATGGAAAGCGGGCTATTAATCGAAGGTTTCTTGAAAAGCTGCCGAAGATTATCTCGGCCATCGCCAACGTCGGGCCAGAAGCAGACGGCTACATCGTGTTTGGTGTCGCAGACACAGAAATGGACGCAGATAGAATTCAGCAAATTGACTCTGTAATGCCTCTTCGAATGGGTAGTCAACTACTTGTTGGAGTCGACCGCGAATGCCGATCCTTGGGAATTCAGTTGAGCGAATACGCAAGAAGGATTCTTCAAGCAATCCAAGGGTCTCCTCTCAGCGAGCCCCTCAAAGGGGCGGTATTGGCCAATGTCGACACAATCTCTTACTCTGGGAGATCATACGTCATCATCAGAGTTCCCCAGCAGGCGGAACTCTCGAGTTATAACGATGACTACTATGTTCGGAACGGAGAGGATCTACGCAAGATGACGACCAGTGAAGCACTCGCAACGTCTAAACGCTTCGCTAGATAACCTAAACAGGGCTGACAGTAAGCAGACCGCCTGTGCGAGATTCGTAATCTTGCTAGATCAGGCCCGCGCCGACCACGCTCTTACTCGTGTGTGGTCAGTCCGTCCCGCGTCAGAAGGCAGTGCGCCGACCGGTGATTCCTAATCAGGGCACGAGTTCGATTCTCGTCACCGCTCATGAATGAAGGTCCTGGTCGGTGGCCGAGGCCTTTGGCTTGCCCTCCAGTGGTAGTGGCCCGGACCCTCACCCTGCAGTGGGGAGCCGGAAGCGACCGCCCCTCATGCCTCTACACCGAGCATCCGGTTGCGGTCGCCAAGGCAGGGTCAGTGACCTGAACCAACATGTGCATACTCCAGTATGCTGGCTCCATGTCCTCAACGACCCGCATCACTGTCACGCTCCCCAGCGACCAGGTGGCGGAGCTCCGTAAGCTTACGGACAACGTCTCCGGCTACGTGGCGGAAGCCGTAGCCCGCCAGATCCGGCACCAGCTCCTGGGCGACGACCTCCGCCGTCACGAGGAAGAGCACGGAGCCTTCAGCGACGAGGAGCTCGCCGAGGCTCGCGCGAAGATCTTCGGCTCCGCCGACACCGCCACGGGCGCGGACGCCGCGTGAGCGAACGCATCGAAACCGTCGTCCTGGACTCGGAAGGGCTCTCCGCCTGGATCGCGCAGGACCGCAAGCTGCTCGCGATGCTTCAGGTCTTCCATAACATGGGAGCCGACCTGGTCATCGGGGCCAACACCATCGTGGAACTCAGCCACTCCCGCACCAACATGCCGCGCCTGAACTGGTCCCCGTCCCGCGTCAATGTGGAGCCCGTCACCGAGCTGGCGGCGAAAGCAGCAGCGGAACTTCTCAAAGGTGCCGGACTGCACGGACGCAAGTACGCCATTGACGCCACGGTCGCCGAGGTCGCGCTCCGCCAGCCAAAACCCGTCGCCCTCCTGACATCCGACAGCGACGACATGACCAAACTCTGCGGAAACCAGGTCCGCATCATCGCTCTCTGACTCGCCGACCCGCCCAAGCACGCTCCCTGGCATGGTCCGCCACCCCCGCGCCCCATCCGTGCCCAGCAGAGCGGACAACAGCGGTCAGGTGCAGCCTCCAGAGACCATGGCAACCCCAGCTTCCTCGCAGGAAAGCGCAGTTCAGAGCCCTTCCGGAGACTCAAGCACCACTGATTCCCAAGCTCAGAGCGCGAGTTCGATTCTCGTCACCCGCTCCATATGAAAGCCCCAGGCCAGCGGCCGGAGGCTTCTTTGTTGCCATACGTCCGATCGGGCACCCCGCGCCCACTCCGCACCCGACGTGCCCGTTGGCTTCCTCCAGCCGTCGCACTCCGCGTGCACATATGTCAACTATGATAGTTGCTATATGCTTGAGCTTATGGAGACGAAGACGTACACAACCATCGATCTGCGCAAGGGGATGGGCGAGATCCTGGACCGGACCCGGATCGCCGGCGAGGCCGCCGCCATCACCCGCAAGGGACAGACGGTCGCCTACCTGGTGCCGGCCGAGTGGTTCGAGCAGATGGCCCGCGAGCACGAGGACCGACACGAGGCGGCCTGACCGCCCCCACGCCAAGGAGCACGAACCATGCCCGCCCACGCACTCCACTTCGATGGGTACGAGGGGGAACCCCTGCGGTTGCCGCCCATGCCCGAACACACGCCTCAAGCACTTCGGTTGGCGATCCAGGAACACACTCCGCACCTCCTCCCGGACTTCGAGGCACATTGGAAGCGCGTCATCGGCGACGCCTTCAACATCACGCCCGTGCCCGCTTTCATGCGCCTGTGGTGGACGCAGTACGCGATCGCGCGGAATCCCGTCCTCGATTCGCACCTTCGCGCACTCGAAGCCCGCGCCGCCAAGTCCGAGGACTCCGAGGAGTCCAGCCGGCTTCTGGAGGAGTACAGCCGCCTCCGGCACGAGGCCGCTGAGAGGAAGCCCGGAGAGTGATCGACGAACCACTCCGGCCGCCTTGGCAGATGGACTGGACGAAGCAGGCGCAGCACGACTTCCAGAACATGCCCGCCGAAGGCAGTGACCTGATCATGAGTGCCCGTGCGGAACTGATCACTGCCGAAGACCCATACTTCCGCGGGATCGACGCCGATGCCTCGCTACCGCACTGGATGACCGTCCGACCTCTGGCCTCTACAAGCCCCGGCGGCCCCCACATCGTGGACCTGGCCGGCGGACGCGGCTGGCTCATCTACACTTTCATGCGGCGCCACGCCGATCCCCAGATCGTCGTCACCGAAGCCTTCTGGGCCTGACGTCTGCGCCGCCCGGGGCGTCAGCAACACAGGTGGCTCCCGTTCCGTTCTCCGTCACCCGCTCCAGCACAGAACCTCGGACTGACGCCCCACAGTCGACGTGCCCCATCCGTGCCCAGCAGAGCGGACAACAGCGGTCAGATACGGCTCTCAGAGACAAGGGGCCATCCACCTGCCCGCTGCAAACCCCAGTTCAGGCCCCTCTAGCAGCCCAAGAACCGCTGATTCCCAAGCTCAGAGCGCGAGTTCGACTCTCGACACCCACTCCACGAAAGAGCCCCAGGCCGGCCGCCCGGGTCCTTCTTGTCGGCCCGGAGCGTCACTCGGATGTCGCCGACCGGCTTCGGTCGCCAGCCAGGCCGGGGTGTAAGTCAGCCCAAGAAGGGCCTGCCGCGTCGCTCCCGGCCGTGCTTGTACCAGCGGCCTGCTCACGACGCTGTCGCGTTCGGTGCCGTGCGGTTCTCACCGGGTGACGCGCAGCCGAGCCCCAGGGCGCGCACCAGGTGCGGGTGGTGGGCTGCGAGTTGCTGGGACAGGCGTCCGCCCATGGACGCGCTGTAGACGTCGGCCCGGTGGATACCGAGGTAGTCACAAGTACCGCGACCACGTCCCGGGCGAAGAGCTCGGTGCCGTAGGGCTTGTTGGGCTTCTCGCTCTCCCCCGTGTCGCGGGAATCGAAGGTGACGGCGTTGTGGACCGCGTGGAAGTCGTCGCGTACCCCGTCCCCTCAATGGTGGTTGTTCGCCTGGCCCGCCAGAAGGGCCAGAGGTGTCCCACCAGGCCGCAGGACCGGGCAGCAGGGAACTCCAGCGGCCGAGCGGGCCGTCGTGTCGCAGCAGTGACGTCGCCCAAGGGCTTGAGATGCGGCCGGGGAGTCAGGCAGCGATGAGGTCCTGCTCGCGGTCCGGCGTTCCGGCCTTGGGCTGCTTGTTCGGCAGTGCGAGCCGGAAGACCTTGTGCCACGCGGAGAACACCTGCTTGGGCAGCGGGCCGGTGACGTACTCCAGCTCGTACTTCTCGAACAGCGCGCGCACCTTCACCGCGACCTCGGCGTACCGGTTGCTCGGCAGGTCCGGGAACAGGTGGTGCTCGATCTGGTGCGACAGGTTGCCGGTCATGAAGTGCATGGCCTTGCTGCCGCTGATGTTCGCCGAGCCCATCATCTGGCGCAGGTACCACTGGCCGCGGGTCTCGCCCTCGATCGACCGGCGCTCGAAGACCTGTACGCCCTCGGGGAAATGCCCGCACATGATCACCGAGTGGGTCCAGACGTTGCGGACCAGGTTCGCGGTGAACGTGGCGGCGAGTGTGGTGAGGAACGAGGGGCCCGAGAGCAGCGGGTGGATCACGTAGTCCTTGAGCACCTGCTTGCGGATCTTGCGGCCCACGGCCCTGGCCCGCGCGCGGAACTCCGGGTTCTTGCGGCGGCTCCTGGTGAGGTTCTTGCCGAGCTCCAGGTCGTACGCCGCGATGCCGTACTCGAAGAAGCAGGCGTTGAGGAAGTTCCACAGCGGCTGGCCGAGGTGGAAGGGGTGCCACTTCTGGTCCTCGTCGACGCGCATGATGCCGTAGCCGAGGTCGTTGTCCTTGCCGATCACGTTGGTGTACGTGTGGTGCAGCTCGTTGTGCGAGTGCTTCCACTGATCGGACGGCGAGACGTGATCCCACTCCCAGGTGGTGGAGTGGATCTTCGGGTCGCGCATCCAGTCCCACTGGCCGTGCAGGACGTTGTGGCCGATCTCCATGTTGTCCATGATCTTCGCCACGGACAGCCCTGCGGTGCCGATCAGCCACGCGGGCGGGAAGATCGAGAACAGCAGCACACCCCTGCTGGCCAGCTCCAGCTTGCGCTGCGCCGAGATGACCCGCCGGATGTAGGCGGCGTCCTTCTCGCCACGGTCGGCGATCACCTCGTCGCGGATGGCGTCCAGCTCGCGTCCCAGTTCCTCGATCTGCTCCGCGGTCAGGTGGGCGGTGGGGTCGATGGCGGTCAAGGTGCTCCTACCGTTCGATGTCGCAGGGGCCCGCCGCGGCGGACACACAGGTCTGGATGAGGACGCCCGGCTCGGCCTCGGTGATCTCGCCGGTACGCAGGTCGCGGACAGCGCCGGCCTTGAGCGGCGTGACGCAGCCGAAGCAGATGCCCATACGGCACCCGGAGGGCATGAGCACGCCGGCTTCCTCGCCGATGTCCAGCAGCGGCGTGGCGCCGTCCGCGTCGATGGTCTTGCCGGTGGCGCTGAACGTGACCTCGCCGCCTTCGCCGGCGACGATGATGCCCGGGCGGAACCGTTCGGTGTGCAGGCGTTCTCGGACGCCCTGTTCGGTCCAGTGCTCTTCGGCGGCGTCGAGCAGACCCGCGGGCCCGCAGGCCCAGGTCTCGCGCCCGGCCCAGTCGGGCACGAGTTCCTGGAGACGGGCGATGTCGAGCGTGCCGTCGGTGTCGGTGTGCACCTCGGTGAGCCGCAGCTTCTTGTCCGCGACCAGGCTGTGCAGTTCCTTGCGGAAGATCACGTCCTGCGGCCGAGGCGCGCAGTGGACCATGACGACGTCGTCGAGTCCGGTGTCGCGCAGCATGCCCATCACGGGCGTGATGCCGCTGCCGGCCGTCAGGTAGAGCACCTTGGCGGGCTTGGCCCGCGGCAGGACGAAGTCCCCGGTCGCCTGGTCGAGCTGGATCAGCGTGCCCGGTTTCGCCCGCCGGACCAGGTGGTTGCTGACCTTGCCGTCCGGGATCGCCTTCACGGTGATCGTGATGCGGCCGTCCTGGCGGTTCGTCGGCGAGGTGATGGAGTAGGCACGCCACAGGCGCACCCCGTCGACGTCGACCCCGATCCGCACGTACTGGCCGGCTGTGTGGCCGCGCCACGCCCGTCCCGGCCTGATCACGACCGTCGCGGCGTCACTCGTCTCGGGGCGCACGGCCTCGATGCGCCCCCGTAGGTCAGCGCCCGTACGGAGCGGGCTGACCAGGTCGAGGTAGTCCGACGGCAGCAGCGGCGTCGTGACCATCTCCAGCAGTTTCCACGCCCTGCCGCGGAGGGCTGTACTCGTCATGTCTCCAGCTTGCTGCGCCTCCAGGCGTAAAGTCCTGACCACAGGATGTAAATCTGGTCGGCCGAATTGTTCGCAGGGAACAAAACAATGAGCTATGCAATCCGGAGGGCCAGCGAACTGACCCTGGATGAGACGACGGTCACCGCCCTTCGGGCCGCGCTGAAGACCACCGCCGACGAAGTCGTCCAGGCGATCATCGACGAGGTTCCTCCCTACGCCCGTGCCTTGTCGGGCCGCATGGGCGCCACCATCCGCAGGGCCGTCCGCACCGCCCTGGGGCACTACCTGGACCTTGCGAGCGGGAGCGCCACGGGCGGCGACGCCGGGGACGCCGCCTATGAGCTGGGCCGCGGCGAGGTGCGCGACGGCCGTTCGATGGACGCCCTGCTCAGCGCCTACCGCGTCGGCGCCCGGGTCGCCTGGCGATGTCTGGCAGCGGGTGCCGTACCCGCGGGTCTGCCCGCCGCCGAGGTCGCGAAGTTCGCCGAGCTGACCTTCGCCTACATCGACGAGCTCTCCGCCGCGAGCGCCGCGGGCCACGCCGACGAACTGGCCGCCCGGGGCAGAGCCCACGAGCGCCACCTGGAACACCTGGCCCGCGACCTCCTCGCCGGCGCGAGCCCGGATGTGCTGCTGGCCTCCGGCCAACGGGCCAGGTGGCAGCCTCCGGTCTCACTGACCGCCGTCCTGCTGCCCGCCGCCCAGGCCCGGCCCGCCTACCGGACACTCGACCCGAACACCCTCGTCCTCGACGATCTGCCGGATGACACCGGTGTGCTCCTCGTCCCCGATGCCGACCGATCACGCCTCGTACGGCAGCTGACCGACCGCGCCGCCGTGGTCGGCCCGGCCCGGCCATGGACCCACGCGTCCGCCTCGTACGCACGAGCCCTACGCGCGCGCTCCCTTTCCTCTGACATTCGCGACACCGAGGACCACCTGCCCGACCTGGTGCTCAGCGCCGACGCGGACGCGTTCGCCGACCTGCGCGCCCGAGCCCTCGCACCGTTGCGGACCCTGCCTGCCGCAACCGCGCGACGGCTGGAGGAGACCTTGCGGGCGTGGCTGCTGCACCAGGGCAGACGGGACGAGGTCGCGGCGGCGTTGTTCGTCCACCCCCAGACGGTCCGATACCGGATGTCGCAGCTGCGGGAGCTGTTTCCCGATCTCGCCTCACCGCACCGGGTCCTTGAACTGACGCTGGCGGTCGGCCTCCGGGCCCGCTGACGCGTCACCCGTCCACCGCCGCGTCCGCGAGCGTCCGGAGATCGTGCTCGTTCCCGGTGCCATGCCGCTGTGCCCCTGGAGAACGGCTTTCCGGTCGTCGTGACAAGGGGCCGGGCCGCTCGTCCCAGGGGCCACCGCCGTCCTGCGGCGGCCCGTACACCCACCTCCCTCCCGGCAGCCGGCCGGACGACCGGCCAGGGCCGACCTGGCACACCGTGCGGGGGATGATGGGATGGAGTACGAACGTGAGGTCAGCAGCTCCCATGACAAAACTGGTTCACCGACCTCGTGAGGACGCGGAGTTCGATTTCATCCTCGGGAGAAGCAAGGTTCCGGTTCTCGCATACTTCACCGGGGCATGGCCCAAGGCAATCGAGCCCTGCCGGGTGATGGACGTCGTCGTGGGCGACATCGCCGCCGCCTACACGGGTCGCCTGACGGCCGTCCGCACCGACATCACGCGTTGCCCGGCGGCAACCGAGCGATACGGGATCACCGGAGCCCCGTCCTGCCTCCTGCTGAAGGAGGGAGCGGCAGTAGCGCACAGCACGGGTCCCATGACCGGCGATGAGGTACGACAGTTCTTGGACGGTCACCTCTGAGCGGCCGCTGCGGCAGCTGGGTGCCGCGCTCGGCACCGCCGAGGCAGAGACCTCGCACGAAACCGACGCGGAATACCTACGAGCCGCCAGTTGGCCGCAGGTCGTGGCCATCGCCGGCCGCCTCGCCCAGGTCATGATCGCCAATGACCTCGGCGAGCTTCTCGCACTGCATGAGGCCCGGGTGGCAGGCGAAGCACCGCAGTGAGGCGTGTCAGGGCCTCGCCTTCTCCGTCACTTCAGGGTCGCCGCTAAGCGCCTCTCCCGTCGAAGTCCTGCGGCCGGTCGAGCCGTTCGTCGGCCGCATGTGGGGAGGGGAACGAAGACTTCTTCGTTCCCCTCCCCTTGTCCTTGCCCTTGTCCTGCCTCCGGTCAGAGCCAGGAGTCCCAGATGCCGTACGCCGTGGATCGCGTCGCGGCCGCCGCGCCTGACGCGTCGAGGCGTACGACGCGGTAGTAGTACAGGCCGAGCCGGTCCTCGTGGACCGTCGTGTCCATGAAGTACGCCGCGTCGCCCACCGTGCCCTCCGTCAGGGTGGCGTACGAGGCGGTGGCGGGGTCCCAGCGTTCCACGCGGTAGCTCGTGAAGCGGGAGCAGTCTCCGAGGCCGGAGCTTGCGGAGCAGCCGACGTACAGCTCCGGGTACTGGTCCTCACGGACCTCGGTCTCCGTCCAGCCCGGCGGGCGGGTGTCCGGCAGGGCGACCGAGATTTCGGCGGGGTGGAGGACGTCGAGTGGGATGTCGTCATGCAGGAGGCGGTCGTCCGTGGCTGCCACCTTGTAGACGTGGGTGGCGCCGTCGGGAATGGTCGGGCAGAGGATTTCGGTGTCGGCCAGGGAGCTGCCGAACCAGCAGTTCTCCTTCCAGACCGTCTCACCGCTGTCCGGGTCGGTGACGCCCTGCCATACGTGGTAGCCGCGTACGTCGGTGTCGGCCGGCGGTGTCCAGGTCAGCCGGACGCCGAGCGGGACGCGTTCCGCGGTCAGGTTCTGGACCGGGGCGGGGCGCTGGGTGTCCGGGGTGGTCGCCCTGGCGGGCGGGCCGGGCTGCGACGTGCGTCCGTGACGGTCGGTCGTCACGACTCGGTACGTGTACGTGGTCTCCGACTTCCCCTGGACGTCCCAGCAGCTGCCGTTGATCTGCTTGCGGGCGGACAGGGGAGCGTCGTCGTCCGCCCAGGTCCAGTACGTGTCCGGGCCGGTCAGCGGCTGGTCCACCGAAGTGAACGGCTTGCACTGGTCGACGATGTCGGTCTCGCCGGTCGCGGTGTCGGTGCGGATGATCTGGTAGGTCGGGAGGGGGCGTTCGTCGACCGTCCACGGGTCGACGCTGCTCCACACGACCATCACGCCCTCGTCGAAACTCTTGGCCGTGGTTGTGAACGCGGCGATCGCCTCCGGCCGGTCGGCCATCTTCAGCGTGATCTCCACCGGCGCCGCGGCGTTGCCCCTGGCGTCCACCGCGCGCACCGCGTACCGGTAGCTGTCGGCGACGGCGGTCGACTGGCGCGGCACCACGTCGGTGCGGGTGGCGGGGGTCCCCGCGGGACGGGCGTCGATGTAGCCGCCGATCGCCGGGTCGTACTGGAGGACCTGGTACGAGGCGGCGTCGGTGACGGGCGACCACACCAGATGCGGTACGCCCGACCGGTACTCGGCCCGGAGCTTCGTGACGGCGGCGGGCGGGGTCAGGTCGGGGGTGGTGAACGTGGTGGCGGCCGAGTACGCCGACCAGTTCCCGGCGGCGTCCCGCGCCCGGCCCCGGTAGGTGACCTTGCTGCCGTCGGCCCGGTAGCCGGTGTCGCAGATCGCGCCCTTGGTGCCGGAGTAGATCGTGCTCCAGCTCTTCGTCGCGGCGTCGAGCCGCTGCATCTCGTACCGGACGATGTCGGCGGCGTTCTGCGCCGTGGTGACCAGCTCCGGCGCCGCGTAGGGCTGGTCGGCCGGGCAGGAGTCCCATTCGAGGAAGGGCGCGGCGGGCGGCGTCCTGTCGATCGTGGTGACGAGCTTGTCGGCGCTGCCGCCGGAGACACGGCCCGCCTTGTCGACGGCCCGCACCTCGTAGTAGTAGGCCGCGCCGGTCCTGGGCAGCGAACTGTCGGTGTACGACGTGGCGGTGGTCGTCGCGAGCTGCTTGCTTCCGTACGGCGTGCCCTTCAGCCGCCGGTAGACCCGGTAGTTCGCCAGGTCCATCTCCTTGTTCCTGGTCCAGGTGAACCTGGCCGCGCCGGTGGTGGAGTTGTACGAAACGGCCGCGCCCGTCGGGGCGAGGGGCTTGACCTTGTCGTGGGCGGCGGAGGTGCGCGGCGTGTAGGCGAACTTCACCTTCGCGGCACCCGTCCAGTTGACGTAGTCGAAGCGGAGCGTGTGCTTGCCCTTGGGGATCGTCACGTTGACCGTCTTCTTGACGGTGGCGGAGCCGTTCTTCCAGACGTTGATCTTGCGGACGCCGTCGAGGTAGACCCGCATGCCGTCCTGGGCGGAGGCCGTGAACGTAAAGGGGCCACCGGAGCCGAAGTCACGCGTCACCGACCAGCGCACGCCGAAGTTGTCGGACGGTACGCCGGAGACGGGCGCGCGCGTGCCCCAGTTCTGGTCGATCGCGGAGTCGCAGTCCGTCTTCTTGGGTGTGCCCGAGAACGTGGTGTTCGCGAAGAACTGCCGCTTGAAGACGGGGGAAGTACAGTTCGCCGCCGCGGATGCGGGTACGGCGGTGGCGTAGAGCACTCCGCCGGCCGTGGCCAGAACCAAGGCGGTGGCGGTCATGCGTCTGGCTGGGTTCATCAAGTCCTTCAGTCCTGTCCGGCGACCGATGTCGATCATCGGGCGTCGCCGAGCAAGACCGGGGAGGAGGCCGGTTGGTTGTACGGGCCTCGGCTCGCGGCCTCCTGCCCGCTGCACTACGTGCACGTGGACGAACGGGGCATCTCGGTCACCCTCGGCTTCGAGACCGCGCGGCTACCGGACCGCCCCAGGGCGGAGTGGGTGGGGGCCCGCGCACAGCGGGCCGTCCGGTGCCCGAGCCATAATGCGCTTGCCCCGGCCACGGGGCGAAACCGAGGAGGTCGCCTCAGCGATGAAGATCCGTTCCACGACAGACGAGGACCTCGACGTCTACGTCGACACGGTCCATGCCGCGTTCGGGCACTTCCCGGAGACACCCGTCGAGGGCGGCGGGCTGTGGTGGTCGGCGCTCGAAATGGAGCGGTGTCTGCTTGCCCTGACGGCGGACGGGCGGCCCGTCGGCACCGCCGGGGCGTACGCCTTCGAGCTCACCCTGCCCGGTGAGGCCGTCGTCCCGGTCTCGGGGGTGACCTCCGTCGGCGTCCTGCCCTCGCACCGGCGCCAGGGTGTGCTCAGCGCGATGATGCGGCACCAGCTCGGCGACGTGCGGGCCCGCGGGGAGTTCCTGGCCGTGCTGCTGGCCTCCGAGGCTCCGATCTACGGCAGGTTCGGCTACGGCCCGGCGACCTACACGGCGCGGCTGACGGTGCCGCGACACCGGGCCGCCCTCGCCGCGCCCCGGGCGCGCGGCCTGTCCGGCGCACCGGCATCGGCATCGGCATCGGCATCGGCATCGGCATCGGCATCGGCGGACGGTGTGGGCAGCGGCTCGGTCGAGGTGCTGCGGCGTGACACGTGCGGCGAGATCCTGGAAGAGGTCTACGACCGGTACCGCCGTGCCCAGCCCGGCGCGTTGTCCCGGCCGCACCGCTGGTGGGACGTGCGCGCGGGGCAGCCGCCGATCTCGCCGGCGCCGCGCTACATCGCCGTCCACCGGAATGCCGACGGCGTCCCGGACGGGTACGCGAGCTACTCGATCGAGTCCGGCACCCTGACGGTCGACGAGACCATCACCACCGACGACACCGTCTTCACCGCCCTGGCCCGGTTCGCTCTCGAACACGATCTGGTCTCCCAGGTCGTGTTCAAGCATGTCCCGCCCGAGCACCCGTTGCGCCGGCAGCTCGCGGACTTCCGCGCCGGCGAGGTGGGCGGCCACACCGACTGGCTCTGGGTGCGGCTGCTGGACGTCCCGGGTGCGCTCACCGCGCGCGGCTGGTTCATGGACGGCGAGCTGGTCCTCGACGTCGAGGACCCGTTCCTCGGCGAACGCGGCCGCTACCTGCTGACCGTCCGGGACGGTCAGGCCGACTGCGTCCCGACGGACCGGGAGCCCGACCTGTCCCTGGACGTCGGCGACCTGGGCTCGGTCTACCTCGGCGGCACCGCCCCGAGCACGCTGGTACGGGCCGGGCACATCCGGGCCCACCGCCCGGGCGCGGCCGCCCTGGCCGACGCCCTCTTCCGTGCCGAGCGCGCCCCTCACTGTCTGCACTGGTTCTGACCGCGCCCTCGCCGGCCCTCCGGACCGCTGGAAATCGCCCTCCGGACGTCGCGGCAGGTGCGTCGGATCCGCGTCAGTTCCGGGTGGTGTCGTCGCCCGTCTGTCCGGCGGCGCCTCCGGCCGCGGCCGCCTTCTCGCGCATCTTGCGCACCAGTTCCGCCTTCTGCTCGGCAGCACCCTGACGGTCGAGGTTGCGGTGCGGGCCGTTGTTCTGGCGTTCGGCGCGGGACTGCCGCTTGCGCTGGCCGCCGCCCTGGCCCACGGGGTTGTTGATGTTCTTGCTCACGGTCATCGGTTCTCCCGGTGATGGTGCGGAGGGATCCAGGACAGGTATCGAGTGTTCCAGCGACGCGTTCGCCGACGATGAGCTCGCGGGCATCGTGTCCTTCGCGGCCAACGTGTCACCGGACCAGCAGAGACGGTACAGGTCGACCTCGTCCAGCAAGTCGCGGCCGGAGCGGTAGAACGCGCAGGTCGTGCCGGGCGGCCGGGGTGCGGAACGGGCGTGGTCGGGCGGGTAGGGGTAAGGGCGGGCCGGCAGCAGGGCGGCCAGTTCGGCGCGTGGCCGGCCCGTGGTCAGCTCGTCGAACCGGGACGGTGGCAGGGCGCTCGTGGTCAGTTGCCAGGCCAGGTAGACGGCGGCGGGTACGAAGAAAGCGGCGGCCACTACGGGCGCCACGGCCGCCGCCACGGACCTACGGCGGGCGGCACGCCGTACGTCGGCCAGCCGCCTGGCGGACTCCGGGGTGGTGTCCTGATCCCTGCCCGGCTCCCTGTCCGTGTCCGTGTGTGGGCGTGGGCGTGGGTCGGGAACGCTTCTGCTGCTGCGGGCCGTGATCTGGTGCGGTAGGGCTGCGGTGACGCGGAACCCGTCCTCGTACGGGCCGGTCCGCAACGTGCCGCCGAGGACCGCCACTCGCTCCCGAAGGCCCGTCAGCCCCCTTCCGCCGACGCCGGACGCCTCGGATCCTGCCTCCGTGCGCGCCGGCCCGTCGGGCGTCGGGGCGGCGGCGTTCACGACGCTCACGTGCGTACGGTCGGCCCGGTGGGTGATCCGTACCCGGATCTGCCGGCCCGGCGCGTGCTTCACGGCGTTGGTGAGGGCCTCCTGCACGACCCGGTACATCCCGCGTTCGACCAGGGGGGACAGTGCGGGCGCCGCTCCGTGCCGCTCCCACCGGACCGGTACGCCGAAGGCGACCGCCCGTCCCAGGAGGTCCTCCACGGTGTCCTGGGAGGAGGGCGGGGGCGGTCCCGTACCCGTACCTGTACCTGCGTCTGTGTCTTTGTCTTTGTCTGTGCCCGTGTCTGTTGCCGGTTCTGGTTCCGGTGGGTCGTGCAGGACCGCCACCGTTTCCCTCAGCTGTTCCACGGCGTCCGCGATCGTTCCGCGCAGCTCGGCCAGGTCGGTGCGGTCGCGGTCGGTGAGGTCCGGGGAGAGTTCCAGGGCTCCGGCGCGCAGGGCGACCAGGCTCAGGGCGTGGCCGAGCGAATCGTGCATGTCGGCCGCGATGTCCGCCCGTTCGGCCAGCCGCGCCCGCTCCGCGACCAGGTGCTGCCGCTCCTCCAGGCGTCGGGCCAGCCGCCAGCCCTCCCGTACGAGTTCGCGTCGGCCTCGCCGGTGCCGTCCGGCCAGCCACGGCAGCAGAAGGGCGGCGGGCAGCACGGTCAGCGTGTAGAACCACCACACGGGCGGCACCCGCAGCACGGCGCACGCCGCGACATCGACCGCGAGGCAGCCGACGAGTACCAGGAGCGGGCCCCGGGCCGCGGCGACCCGGGCTCCCAGCAGGCAGCTCAGGGCCGCCAGCGACAGGACCTGGGCGTTGGCGGGGGTCGTGGAGCCGGCCAGGCCCAGCGCGCACAGCCCGTTGACGAGGACGACCGCGGTGCCCGGGCGGCGGCGGGACAGCGGCACCGCCACCGCCAGGACCGCCAGAGGGAGGAACAGGTCCAGGAACGGCGACGGCTCGGCCGCGTCCCGGAACCCGTAACCCGTCGCGGCGGCGAGCACGGTCCACAGCGCCGCGTCGCCGAGGACGGACCTGGCCGGGGGCGCGGGTATGCGCGGGTGGTGCGGCAGGGTGCGCGGCATGGTGCGGCGACCGTCCTTCCGATGGGGCTCCTGGCCGATCCGGTGGACCCGGCCGATCCGGTGGACCCGGTGATCTGCCGGCCGATCCGGTGGACCCGGTGGATTCTGTGGCCGGTCCGGTCGATTCTGCGTGATTCCTCGCGACAGGACCGGCCCGCCCGGCGCCCGGTCAGGCGTCCCGGCGGCGCAGCACGTACAGGCCGGCCAGGTGTGCCGCCGCCGCCCACGCCGTCACGATCAGGACCGCCGTCGCCGACGCGTACGGACCCTCGATGCCGGCGCGCATGAAGTGGTCCCCCGCACCGTGCGGCAGAGAGTCGTTGACGGTGGCGAGCTCCGGGCCCCCGACCCCCAGGAGCACGGTCGGCAGCGCCCACAGCAGGGTGACGAGGATCGACAGCGCTCCGGCCGGATGACGTGTGACGAACGCGGTCCCGACCGCCAGCGCGGCGACGAGCGCCAGGTAGAGACCGACGGCCAGAGCCTGCCGGAGTGTCGTACCGGCCTCGAACGAGGCCCGTCCGTCGAACGCCCCCCATGCCACCGCCGTGCCCACGACCGCGTACACGACGCCGACGGCGTACGAGACGACGGCCACCACCAGCACCTTCGCCGCCTGGACCCGATGCCTCCGGGGCACCCACAGCAGGGAAGCCCGCACGCTCCCCGTCGCGTACTCCGAGGTCACCGTGACCGTGGCCAGGATGACGACGGCGAACTGGCTGAGGACCGCGGAGGAGGCCGCCGCGTTCCCGACCGGCTCCATCGGATGCTCGTTGATACGGGCGATCGAGGCGTAGTAGTACGTGAAGACGCCGGTGATCGCCAGGCCCGCGAGGAGACAGAGGTAGGCGGCTCGGACCGACCACAGTTTGGTCCACTCGGAGGCGATGGCCCCGGCGAAGCCGCCCGGAGCGACCCGGCCGGAGGGTGTCGTCGTGGTCACTGTGCTTTCCCTTCGTCGGCGGTTGAGGTGGGTGACGTGGGTGACGTGAGGCGGGTGAGAGGGGCGGGTCCGTGCGGTGTTTTCGCGCCGCCGCCCGTCGCGTACTCCACGCTGCGCGCGGTCAGGTCCATGTACGCCTGCTCCAGCGAGACCCGGACGTCGCTCAGCCCGTGCAGCCGGACCCGGCAGTGGTGGGCGAGGTCGCCGATCTCGGCGGCGGTGCGGCCCTCGACGGTGAGTTCGCCCGCCGCGGACGTCTCGACGCTCACGCCGTCGGCCGTCATCAGACGGCGTACCAGCGTCGCCCGTTCCTCGGGGTCGGGCACCACGGCGCGCGCCGACGCGGGAGAGGCGGCGGCCAGGAAGTCCGCCATGGACGTGTCGCTCAGCAGGCGGCCCCGCCCGATGACGACGAGACGGTCGGCCGTCAGCTGCATCTCGCTCATCAGATGGCTGGAGAGGAACACCGTGCGTCCCTCCGCCGCCTGGTCGCGGACGAGCCGGCGGATCCACCGCACGCCGTCCGGGTCGAGGCCGTTGACCGGCTCGTCCAGCACGAGCACCGGAGGGTCGCCGAGCAGCGCGCCCGCCACTCCGAGCCGCCCGCTCATGCCGAGCGAGTACGTGCCCGCGGGCCGGCGGGCCGCCTTGGTCAGGCCCACCGTCTCCAGCACCTCGTCCACGCGGCGCACGGGGATGCCGTTGGCCCGGGCCTGGGCGACGAGGTGCGTACGGCCGGAACGGGCCGGGTGGACGGCCCGGGCGTCGAGCATCGCGCCGACCGCGCACAGCGGGCGGCGCAGGCTCGCGTACGGGCGGCCGGCGATCAGGGCCCGGCCCCGGGTGGGATGGTCCAGGCCCAGGATCATGCGCATCGTGGTGGATTTCCCGGCGCCGTTGGGGCCGAGGAACCCGGTCACACTGCCGGCCTTGATCTCGCAGGTCAGCCGGTCCACGGCGAGGGTTTCGCCGTAGCGTTTCGTGAGTCCTTGGAGGGTGATCACGGAGTTCCTTCGCTGGTCGGTGGCCGCGTTCGCCTGTACGGAACCGACGCTAGGAGCCGGCGGCCGCCCGGCCCATCGGTCGATCGGCAGCGGTGTCCTGCCTTTCGTCGGGGGTACGCCCCGCCTTCGGGCGGATCTTCGGGCGTACGGTCCGGGGGCCGTTCGTACGGTGGCGCCCCGGCCGTAGGCTCGCCGCGTGGAAGACGGGGGAGGCCGCATGGAAGACGTGGGAGACCGGGAAGACGGGGAAGAGACGGCGGCGGGCAGCCGGCCCGTCCGGGTCCTGGTGGCCGACGACGAGGCGATGGTCCGGGCCGGGGTACGGGCCATCCTGGCCAGGGACCCGCGGGTCGACGTGGTCGCCGAGGCGGGCGACGGGCACGAAGCCCTCGCGCTCGCCCGTCGACACCGGCCGGACGTCGTGCTGTTGGACATCCAGATGCCCGGCCTGGACGGTCTGACGGCGGTGGCGCGGTTCCACCGCGAGCTGCCGCCGGTCGGCGTGATCATGCTGACGACCTTCGGCCAGGACGCATACGTCACCCGCGCCCTGGAGGAGGGCGCCGACGGTTTCCTGCTGAAGGCGGACGACCCGAGGGAACTGCTCAACGGGGTACGGGCCGTGGGCGCCGGCGGGGCCTACCTCTCCCCGCGGGTCGCCAGCCGGGTCATCGCCGGGCTGCGCGCGCACCGGGCCGCGCACCCCCACCGCTCGCTGGAGCGGCTGACGGAGCGGGAACACGACGTGCTGGCCGGCATCGGGGCGGGGCTGTCCAACGCGGAGATCGCGGGGCGTCTGCACCTGGTCGAGGGAACGGTGAAGGCTCATGTCAGCGCGGTGCTCGCGAAGTTGGGCGTACGCAACCGGGTGGAGGCGGCCATCTCCGCGTACGAGGCCGGGCTGGTCCCGCCGGGCCGTCGCTGAGCCGGCCGTCGCTGAGCCGGGCCCTCGCCGATCCGGTCAGCGTCCTCGGCAACCCTGGCATCCCGGGCACCTCTCGTAATATTTGACCGATCGTTTCAGTATCACCTAGAGTTCGAGCGTGGCCAGGACCAAGGAATTCGACCCCGAAGCCGCACTGCAGGCAGCCCTTGAGCTGTTCTGGCGGCGCGGCTACGAGGCGACCTCGATGGCGGACCTGGTCGAGCACCTCGGCATCGGGCGCGCCAGCATCTACGCCACCTTCGGCAACAAGCACGAGCTGTATCTGAAGGCGTTGGACCGGTACAACGAGAACCGCGATCCGGCCCTGCTGGGAGAGCTGTCCCAGCCCGGTCCCGCACTGCCCGCCGTACGGGCCCTCGTGCGGCGGTTCGCCGCCGAGGCGAACGCCGACGACCACCGCACCCAAGGCTGTTTCGTCACCAACACGGCCGCCGAGCTGGGCCCGCACGACCCGGCGGCGGCCCGGCGGGTCGAGGCAAGCTGGAGTCATGTCGAGACCCTGCTGCACTCGGCACTGGTACGGGCCCGGTCGCAGGGCGAGCTGCCCACGGACCGCGATCCGCGCGCGCTCGCCCGGATGCTCCTGGTGCTGATGCAGGGCCTGCGGGTCGTGGGCAAGGCGTCGGACGACCCGGGCCGGGTGCGGGACGCCGCCGCGCAGGCGCTGACCCTGCTCGACTGAGCGACCGCCCGACCGCCTGGCTGCTCGACTGCCCGGCTGCCCGGCTGCCCGGCTGCCCGGATCGGCAATTGCACGACACCCCACCGGGTGACTCCATGGGCCCATAAAAGAACGATCAGTCAAATATCGGGGGAGCAATGGCTGATACACCGCGCTGGGACACCACGACCGAGACCGTCACGACCTCATCCGTCTCCCCCGGGCGCGGGCCCGCGCCCGGGCCCGCCTTCGCGCTGCTCGGCACCGTGCAGATATCGCTGCTGTTCGCGCTCACCGCCCTCATCGTGCCGCTGCCCCGGATCGGCCGTGCGTTCTCGCTCGACCGGGCCGACCTGATCCTCCTCAGCTCCGCCTACGGGCTGTCCTTCTCCGGGCTGTTACTCCTCGGCGGCCGCGTCGCCGACCGTTTCGGCGGGCGGCGCGCCCTCACCGCCGGGCTGCTCGTGTTCGGCGCCGCGTCGCTCGCCGCGCTGCTCGCCCCGGGGCCGGGCACGCTGCTCGCCGCCCGCTTCGCGCAGGGCGTGGGCGCCGCGCTCGCCGCGCCCGCCGCCATGTCCGTACTGCGCGCGCTCTTCCCCCGACCCGCCGCGTACGGACGGGCGATGGCCACCTGGGGCGGGCTCTCGATGCTCGGTGCGACCGCGGGGCACCTGCTCTCCGGGGTCGTCTCGGCGTTCGCGTCCTGGCGGCCGACCCAGGCCGTCCCGGTCGCGGTGGCCGTCCTCGCCCTCGCCCTCGGGCCGCGACTGCTGCCCGTGACGCCGGTCGGCGGCCCCGGCCGCTCCCTGGATCTGCCGGGCGCGCTGCTCTCGACCGCCGGGATCACCCTGGCCAGTTACGGACTCGTCCTCACCGACGCCCGCCCCTGGGGTTCGACGGCCGTCCTGGTTCCTCTGCTCGGCGGGGCCGCGCTCCTCGTGATGTTCCTGGCCGCCGAGCGCCGCTCCCACGACCCGCTGCTCCCCCTCGCGTTCCTCCGCGACCGCCGCAGGGCCCTCGCCCTCGCCGCCGTCGGTCTGACCGCCGCCGGGACCGCCACGACGTTCATCCTCCTCTCGCTCCATCTGCAGCAGGAGCGCGGCTGGCCGGCGCTGCAGACCTCCGCCGCCTTCGTTCCCTTCGCGGTGGCGCTGCTCGTCTCGGGCCGTACGGCAGGTCCGCTCATCGCCAGGTACGGAGCGCCCGCCGTCACCACCGCCGGGCTCACCGCCGCCGCGACGGGCCTCGCGCTGCTCGCGCTCACCGGCCTGACGCCGCACATCCCGTACGCGTACGGGCTCCTCCCCGGGCTGCTCCTGCTGCCGGCCGGGGCCGCCGCCTCCTTCGCGGGGGCCGCTGTTCTCGCGACCGACGGAGTGGAGCCGCGCCAGACCGGGCTCGCGGGCGGCGTCATGAACACCGCGATGGAGCTGGGCCCGACCGTCGTCCTCGCCGCCCTGCTCACCCTCGGCTCCGACCCCGCCTCACTCGCCGCGACGGCGGCCGTTCTCGCCGCCGCCGCGTTCCTCAACTCCCGTACCGCACAGCCATCCACGTAACCGCGCACCGACCCAGGAGTCGTCACCATGACCGCACGTTTCACCGGCAGGACCGTCCTCGTCACCGGCGCGGGCTCCGGCATCGGCCGGGCCGTCGCCCTCGCCTTCGCCGCCGAGGGGGCCTCGGTGGTCGCGGCCGGGCGTACCGCCGGACCGCTCGACGAGACGGTCGCCCTGATCGAGAAGGAGGGCGGGTCCGCGGCCGCGGTCACCGCGGACGTGACCCGGTCCGAGGACGTCAGGACGCTGGTCCGCCGCACCGTCGAACACTTCGGCAGCCTCGATGTCGCCGTCAACAACGCGGGCGTCTTCAGGGGCGGCGCACCCGTGGGCGACCTCCCGGAGGAGGACTGGCGCACGCTGCTCGACATCAATGTCACCGGGGTGTTCCTCTGCCTCCAGGCCGAAGTCGCCCGGATGCGCGAGCAGCCCACGGGCGGCGCGATCGTCAACATCGCCTCCAACCTCGGTGCCCACACCCGTATCCCGGGCGCGGCCGGCTACATCGCCACCAAGGCCGCCGTCTCCGCCCTGACCCGGGCCGCCGCCCTGGACCACATCGCCGACGGCATCCGCATCAACGCCGTCAGCCCCGGCGCGTCCGCCACCACCATGTCGCTGCTGCCGGGCGAGACCGACGCCGACCGCGCCGACCGGATGAAGGGCGCGTCGCCGCTGGGGCGCGTCTCCTCCACCGCCGAGGTCGCGGCGGCCGTGCTGTATCTGGCCTCTCCGGACGCCGCTTCCGTGGTCGGCGGCGACCTGGTCATCGATGGGGGCGCCGCGGCCTGAGCTCGGCCGTCTCCCGGATCCGGCGCCGGGCACGGCCGCGTCGGGTCCGGGCACGGCCGCGTCGGCTCCGGGTACGGGCCCGGGCACGGGTGCGGGTGCGGGCGCCTCCGCGCCTCCGCGCCTCCGCGCCTCCGGAGTCAGGGCTAGCGGAAGGCCGGCAGGTTGCGCGCGACCCATTCCCCGAAGGGCCGGGCCGGGCGGCGGAGGACGCTCTCCACGTCGGAGCCGACCGCCTGCTCGGCCGGCAGCGGGAGGCCGAGGACGTCCAGGGTGCCGCCGATGACCTCCTCCGGCATGAACCGGGCCAGGTGCTCGTGGGCCTCCTCCCGGGACAGTTCCACGAAGGCCACCTCCTCCCCCAGGGCTTCGGAGATCACCGCGGCCTGGCGGCGGGGGCTGATGGCCTCGGGGCCGGTCAGCTCGTACGTACGGCCCGCGTGACCGTCCTCGCTCAGCGCGGCGGCGGCGACCGCGGCGATGTCCGCCGGGTCGATCACGGGCAGCGCCACATCCCCGAACGGGGCGAACACCGTGCGCCGCGTGCGGACCGACTGGGCCCAGGCGAAGGCGTTGGAGGCGAAACCGCCCGGGCGCAGGACGGTGAAGTCCGGTCCGGCCGTGCGCACGGCCGCCTCGAACTCCCGCAGGCGGGCGTGCGAAAGCGCCTCGGGGCGGGTGGCACCGACCTGGGAGGAGAGCAGGACGACCCGCTTCACCCCGGCGGCCACGGCCGCGTCCAGCAGTGCCTTCGGGCGCTCGCCCCGGCCGTTGAGCTCGCCGCCCAGGAGCACGAAGAAGGCGTCGGCGCCTTCGAGGACCGGCGCCATGCTCGCGGCGTCGCCGACATCGGCCCGGGCGTGCCGGGCCCCGGCCGGAAGCCCGGCGGGGTGCGGCTGCCGCGATACGGCCACGACCTCCTCGCCCGCCTCGGCCAGCAGCGGCACCAGCGTCCGTCCGACATTGCCGGTCGCACCCGTCACCACGATCATGACTGCTCCTCAGGTAGGTAGGTAGGCAGCCGGCCGGGCGGCCGGCTGGCTGGATCACCGGTCAGCCAGTTAGTCAGTTAGTTAGTTAGTTAGTTGGCTGACTTGAATGACGCTAGCACGGACCTCCGGGGCGCTGTCTATAGTTGGTTGGGTGACTGACTCAGTTGAGCCTCAGGGCTCCCGGAGGGCCCGCGGAGCCGACAAGCGACGGCGGCTCACCGCCGCCGCGGCCCAGGTCCTGCACGAGCAGGGCGTCGAACGGACCACCCTCGCCGACATCGCGCGCGTGGCCGAGGTCCCCGTCGGGAACGTCTACTACTACTTCAAGACCAAGGACGAACTCGTCCGGGCCGCACTCTCCGAACACAGCGCGCACCTGGAGGAGCTCACCCGCCGGCTCGACGAACTGCCCGACCCGCTCGACCGGCTCAAGGCCCTGATCGAGGCCTGGGTCGGCCGGCGCGACATCGCCGCCCGGTACGGCTGCCCCACCGGCACCCTGGCCGTCGAACTCGACAAGCGCCCCGACGGGACGCTCGACGTGGAGGCCGGCGCGGTGATCCGGAGACTGCTCGACTGGGCCGGGCACCAGTTCCGGGCCCTCGGCCTGCCCGACCCGGACGGCCTCGCCGTCACCCTCGTCGCCGGCTACCAGGGCATGTCGCTCCTGGCCAACGCCCTGCGCGAGCCGGAGATCATGACCCGGGAGGGCGCGCGCCTCGTCCGCTGGCTCGACTCCTTGGAGGCATCCGCCCGGCGCCCGTCCTGATCTCCGGTTCGCCGCGTCACCGCTCCCACGTCACCGTTGCCGCGCCGCAGTTCCCGCATCGTCATGGGACGGGGTCAGTAGTGATGCACCGTGCCGTAGGTGCTGTAGACGTACAGGGCGATCACGCCCACGACGCAGGCCATGACCACCCATGAGCCGAAACCGGTGTGCCTTTGCCTGCCGTTCCGCCGCTCGGATCTCCGGGGCCGACGGGGCTTCCCGGACCGCCGGGAGCGCTGTGACCGCCCCGGCCGGTCGGACCGCCCGGACGCCGCCCGGCCCGGAGGCACCCGTACCGCGTCGGCCGCCGTCTCGGCCAGCAGGCGTCGGCAGGTCGCGGCGAGCGGGCCCATCCCCGCGGAGAGGGGCACCACGGCCTCCGAACGGGCGGGAGCGGTGGTGCCGCCGTCCAGGATGCGCCCGGCGCGTACGAGAACCTCGCCCGAGCCGCCCGCCGGGGCCAGACTGATCCACCGCTCCACGTGCTCGCCCCGGATGACCATCCCCCCGGACCGCTCCCGGTACAGGGTGTGCTCCCGCCACAGCATCGCAGCCAACTCCTCTGCGGTACCTCTCAGTTGTGCTCCCACCAGCCATCCCCCCACCTCGCAGCGAATCGAACAAGCATCGAACTCTACTGGCGGGCGCGAACCCTGTGCGACCGGCGGTCGTTAGAGTTGCCGTCGAGGACGGGGGGCTGCTGTGGACTTCGGGGTACTGGGTCCGCTGACCGTGCGGCGGGCCGGTGTACCGCTGGAACTGGGCACGCCGAAAGGGCAGATGCTCCTGGCGGTCCTGCTGAGCCGGCCGGGCCGGACGGTCACCGACGACGCGCTGGTGGAGGCGGTCTGGGGCGCGGAGCAGCCGAAGAGTGCCACCAAGAACGTGCAGACCTACGTCCACCGCCTCCGGCGTCGCCTGGGAGATCCGGGGCGCATCACCCGGGAGGGCCGGGGCTATCGGCTGCGCGCCGACCGCGGCGAGCTGGACTCGGCGCGCTTCGAGGACCTGGCGGGCGCTGCCCGGGCCGCGCCGGCCGCCGGTGACCACGAGCGGTCGCGCCGGCTCTTCGACGAGGCCCTGGGGCTCTGGCGGGGCCCCGCGTTCGGCGAGATCGCCGACGTACCGGCGCTGCGGGCGGAGGCCACCCGACTCGATGAACTGCGGCTCGGCGTACTGGAGGAGCGGGTCGACGTCGATCTCCTGCTCGGCCGGCACGGCGAGGTGCTGGGCGAGCTGACCGCGCTGACGATGGAGCACCCGTTCCGCGAGCGGATGTGGGCCCAGCTCATGCTCGCGCTGTACCGCTGCGGCCGGCGGGCGGACGCGCTGCTGGCCTATCTCAAGGTCCGGGACATCCTGGTCGAGGAGACCGGGCTGGAGCCGGGGCACCGGTTGCGGGACCTGCACCGGGCCGTCCTCGGCGAGGATCCCGCGCTGGACCGCGTGACGGTCGGGGCCGAGGCCCGTGCGCCGGACCGGACAGCGGTCACTACGCCCGGCCCCACGCCGGACCGGGTGGGAGTCGCGGCGGACGAACTCGCGCCGGGCCGGACGGCGTTCGCCGCCGATGACCCTGCGCAGCGCCCTGCGCCGGACCTCGCGCCGGACCGGACGGCGGTCACGGCCGAGGGCCCGGATCCGGACCCTGCGCCCGGCCCCGGTCCGGGCACCGCACCTGGCCCCGCGCCGGACCTCCCGGTGCTCGTATCCGAGGAGCAGGCTCGGGCTGACGTCGCCCGTGCCCGGATGCTTCCCCCCGCGCTCGGCGATTTCAGCGGGCAGGAGCGTGAGTTGGCGGAGATCGAGGCGGTGCTCCGTACGCGGCACGCCGCCGACGAACCCGCCGCGACGGTGACGGTCTCGGGCCCCGGCGGGGTCGGCAAGACCGCCCTCGCGGTGCAGGCCGCGCACCGGCTGCGGTCCGCGTATCCCGACGGCCGGCTCTTCGCGGCGCTCGCCGGTACCCGTACGCAGCCGGCCTCCGCGACCGCCGTGCTCGGCCGCTTCCTGCGGGCGCTGGGCGTCCCCGCCACCGCCGTTCCGGACGATCCGGAGGAGCGCGTGGACCTCTACCGGGGGCTGCTCGCGGAACGGCGGATCCTGGTGGTGCTCGACGACGCCTACAACGAGGCGCAGTTGGCTCCCCTGCTGCCGGCGAGCGGTACGTGCGGGGTGATCGCCACCGGTCGCGTACGGCTGGGAGGTCTGGGCGGTGCGCACCGGGTCGAACTCCGTGAGATGTCCGAGGCCGACAGCGCGGCCCTGCTGCGCGGCAGCACCGGCGGACGGCTCGCCTCCGCCTCCGGGGCGGAGCTGTCCGAACTCGTGCGGCTGTGCGCGCGGTTGCCGCTCGCCCTGCGGATCGCCGGGTCGCTGCTGGTGTCCCGGCCGCACTGGCGCCCGGCGGATCTCGTGTCCCGGCTGGCGGACGAACAGCACCGGCTGGACGCGCTGCGCTATCGCGACCTGGAAGTACGGGCCAGTTTCGGGCTGAGCTACGAGGGGCTGCGGCCCGGCGCACGGCGGCTGTTCCGGCTCCTGGGGCTGCTGGAGGCGCCCGACTTCCCGCTCTGGGCGGCGGCGGCCGCCGTCGACACCGAACTGCGGGAGGCCCAGGAGCTCCTCGACGAACTGGTGGACGTCCATCTGCTCGACGTCCGCCTGCCCGATGCCTCCGGAACGCCGTACGGCGGACAGGCACGTTACGCGTTCCACGACCTGATCCGCGCGTACGCCCGGGAGCGCGCGGACGCGGAGGAGACGGCGGCGGCCCGGGACGGGTCCGTCGTCCGGGTCCTCGGCGCGCTCCTGGCCTTCACGGACATCGCCGACCGTGACCACATGGGGCAGAACATGTTCCAGCAGGACGCCGATAGGTGGGAGCCCGCGCGGGTGGAGGCCGGCCTGCCGACCTCCGTACCGCCGATGGAGCTGCTGGACGCGGAACGCGCCTCCCTGATGGCAGGTGTGCGGCAGGCCGCGGAGCTGGGCCGCGACGAGCTGTGCTGGGAACTGGCCGTGGGCGGGCACGTGTTGTTCGAGACGGAGCGGTACTTCGACGACTGGCAGGAGTGCTACGACACGGCGATGGGGCTGGCCAGGGCCGCGGGGAATCTGCGGGGCCGGGCCCGGCTGCTCATCTCGATGGCCGGGCTTCTCTACACCCGGCGGCGCTACGGTCCGGCCGAGGAGTCCAACACCGAGGCCATGGGCCTGTTCGAGCGGATCGGTGACCGGCGGGGCTATCTGGAGGCGTTGAGCAACGCGCCGTTCTTCCTCGTGCCCAACGGCCGTCTGACCGAGGCGATCACGGCGGGCCGCGAGGCCTACGAACGGCTCGACGCGGGTGGTCAGGCGGCGGCGGCACTGCACGCGTACTCCCAGGTCGGCCTGGCCCATCTGCAGGCGGGCCGGCCGGAACGCGCGGTGGCGGTCCTCACGGAGATCGTCGCCGGGGCGCGGAAGCAGGGGATCCGGACCCTGATCGCACGGGACACCTACTGGCTGGGCCAGGCGCAGCTCGCACTCGGCCGGCATCAGGAGGCCGAGGAGTCGTTCGCCGAACTGACCGAGTGTGCCCGGGGCATCGGGGCGTCGGGCCCGTTCTACACCGCTCACGCCTGGGGCTGTCTCCACCTGGCCCGGGGCGAGTTCGCCGAGGCGCGGAGCCGGCTCCTGGAAGGCGTCGAGGTCGCGCGCGCACTCCACGACCCCATGTTCGAGACCCGTGTTCTCGTCGACCTGCTCGACGCCCGTCTGTACGAACTCCATGACGGCCAGGACGCCCAGGACGGTCACGACGCCCCTGCCCTGGCGGCAGCGATCGTCCAGGGGGAGCACGCGGTCGCGGTGGCCCGCGGGATCGACTATCCGTATCTGCTCGCGGGTGTGCTGGAGAAGCTCGCCCGGCTGCGGGCGGCGGCGGGGGACCCGGGCGGCGCGAAGGACCTGGACGACGAGGCGGCCGCCCTGCGTGACACGATCCACTGAGCCGTTCCCGGACGGCGGGGTACCCGGCGACGCTCCTGGCGTGTACCCGACGTATTCCGCGAGGTGACAGCATGCGTGTCACAGCGGAACCCTTCTCGAAACTCTCGTACATCGGTAGTGAGGTAGTAACAGTGCACAAGCGACGCATCGTTTTCGCGGCTTCTGCGGTCGCCCTGGGGCTCGGACTCTCGGCCTGCAACGGCGACGACGGCGAGTCGGCCGCGAAGGAGTCTCCGGCCGCGTCCGCGTCGGCGTCCGCTTCGGCCCCGGCCTCGTCCGAACCCAGCAGCGAAAGCCCGACCGACGACAGCGGCGACGGCGGCGAGGCCCCCGCGGGCGACGTCACCGCACCGGGCACCAAGCTCAAGACCGGCGACCGGGCCGTCCTGCCGTTCCGGTACACGAGCGACAAACAGGGCACCATCGCCGTCACCGTCACCGCCATCGAGAAGGGCGCCGCATCCGACATGGCCGCCTTCGGTGACAAGGCGAAAGGCATGACGCCCTACTTCATCAAAATGAAGGTGGAGAACGTCGGCGGCACCGACCTCTCGTACGCCTCACTCAAGCTCGACGGAGTACTGGACGGCGGCGCGGGCACCGGCGTCATCCTGATGGGCGACATCCCCGGCAAGTGCGACCGCGAAACCGCACCCCGCGACTTCACCACCAAGGGCGCCACCTACGAAACCTGCTCCCTCGCCGCAACAAAGACCGCACCCGTCACCGGCGCCGAATACGACGAAGGCGACACCTACAGCGACAACCCCGTCGTCTGGACCAACTGACGGTCACGTCGTCCGGTACGGGCCGGCCTCGCTCAGCGCACCGGGAAGCCGAACGCGTACCCCTGCTCCTTCAGCCAGGGCAGGACCTCGCGCAGAGCGGCCACGGTCTCGGAGCGCTCTCCTCCCGCGTCGTGGAAGAGGACGGTCGGCCCGTTGGCGATCTCGCGCTTGACGGTGGCGACCATGGTGGCGGCGCCGGGATGTTCGAAGTCCTTGGTGTCGACGTTCCAGCCGAGCGGCCGCATCCCGTGGGAGGCGGCGAGCTTCCGGCTGTACGGGGTGAACGCACCGCCCGGGGCCCGGTAGTACTGCGAACGGACGCCTCCGGACGCCTTGGTGATCATGCGTTCGGCGTCCAGGATCTGCTGCCGCTGGTAGGCCTCGGGCTTGGTGTCCATGGTCGTGTCGTGCGAGACGGTGTGGTTGCAGAGCCGGTGGCCGTCCGCCACGACCGCCTTGACCAGGTCCGGGTAGGCCCGGGCCTGGGTGCCGACCATGCAGAACGTGGCCTTCACGCCCTGGTCCTTCAGCAGGCGCAGCACCTGCGGCGTCCAGACCGGGTCCGGCCCGTCGTCGATGGTGATGTTGACGCCACGCGGACCGGCCTCCGAGGCGTGCGCGATCTCCGCCGCCACCTTCTTCACGGGTCGTTCCTCGGCGGCCGCCGCGGAGTCGCCGCCCTTCGGCTGCCCGGTGGTGTCGGCCTGGGCGGTCCACACCGAGGTGGCGGCGGCCAGCGCCGTCACGCCGAGCGCCGCCGCGAGGAGCCTGCTGTGCCAGGCCCGTCCCTTGTGCTTCGCCATGTCCGCCCGCCCCTTTTGCCGTGTCCACCCGATGCCGTGCACCCATCCAGACAGGTGAAGGGCCCGGCGGGATGCCTCGGTTACCGAGCGCGGACATATCTGCAGGCAACCGGCGACATACGACGGTGTTCCGCGACGTGAGGATCAACCGGTGCTGTCCTCCGCGAGCGTGTGCGCCACCAGGGCGTTGGCGTGCCCATGGCCCAGGCCGTGTTCGGACTTGAGCCAGCCGACCAACTCCATGTGCTTCGTCAGCGGGGAGGAGCGGATGAGGCCCTTCCACTCCGCGACCGGGCGGCCGTACTTCTTCTCGATCGAGGGGAAGTAACTGGCAGGGCCCTTCACGGCGTTGTCGGTCATGGGTGTCCCGTCTCTCGTGGTGCGCGTGATGTCGCGGGTATGACCGGTGCCGGCCGGCGAAGTCATCGGCCTCCGGCCGCCGATCAGGTCACAACTCGGTCTCGCCGGCACCTCGGAGGGGCCCGGAGAGCGGTGACCCCGGAGGGCGGGGCATCGGGGCCGTTGCTCACACTGGTACGGACGTGGCGTACGGGCGGCTCGACGTACCTGCCGCCGACCGAGGCCGAGACGTACGAGCGGAGTGTGCTGCCGCGCGCGTACGTCTCCGCGTTCGCGGCGGATCAGGTGCGGCGCGGGGCCTGCACGGACCTGAAGCTGCCGGAGAAGCCCGAGAAGCCGGAGCGGTCCGCGTCGGGGCGGGGATGAGCCGCCCGCGAAGGGCACCGGAGGCCGACTCCGTTCTTTGCCCACTCTTTACCCGGATCGAAGCCGTTGCCGGGATGGCCACGCGGCACGAGTGCGTTGGGGCCGGGTGGACCACCCCCGCAATGGACAGGAAACCCGACGTGACAGACGTGACATTCGTGACGGCCCCGGCAGCACCGGCGGCCCCGGCAGGTGTGCGGGACGCGGCGGAGGCGAGCAGCGCCGCCGCCCGTGCGGCGGCCACGCTCTCCCGCCCGTTCACGGTCCGCGGACTCACCTCCCGGAACCGGATCGCGATGGCGCCCATGACCCGGCAGTTCTCCCCGGACGGCGTTCCGGGGCAGGACGTGGCGGACTACTACACCCGGCGCGCCGCCGGTGACGTCGGGCTGATCATCACCGAGGGCACCTACGTCGACCACGAGTCCGCCGGGACCAGCGACCGGGTTCCGCGCTTCCACGGCGAGGCCGCACTCGCGGGCTGGGGGCACGTCGCGGACTCCGTGCACCGGGCGGGCGGCGCGATCATCCCGCAGCTCTGGCACGTGGGCGTCACCCGCACCGAAGGCGCCGGGCCCGTCCCGGACGCCGAGCCGGTCGGCCCCTCGGGTCTGTCGCTGAGCGGTGAGCCCAAGGGCCGCGCCATGACGCAGAAGGATCTCGACGACGTCATCGCCGCCTTCGCCGACGCGGCCGCCGCCGCCGAGCGCCTCGGCTTCGACGGTGCCGAACTGCACGGCGCGCACGGCTACTTGATCGACCAGTTCCTGTGGTCCGGCAGCAACCGGCGTACCGACGCCTACGGTGGCGACCTGGTCGCCCGGACCCGTTTCGCCGCCGAGATCGTGGCCGCCTGCCGCGCCGCCGTCTCCGACGCCTTCCCCCTCTTCTTCCGGATGTCCCAGTGGAAGTCGGACAACTACGAGGCGAAGCTCGCTCGGACCCCGGAGGAACTGGACGCCCTGCTCACGCCGTTGGCCGAGGCCGGCGTCGACGTCTTCCACGCGTCCACCCGCCGCTACTGGCTGCCGGAGTTCGAGGGATCCGACCTGAACCTGGCCGGCTGGGTGAAGAAGATCAGCGGCCGGCCGACCCTCACGGTCGGCTCGGTCGGCCTGGACGGCGACTTCTTCAGCGCCTTCCAGGGCAACGACTCCAAGGTCACCGGCATCGAGCAGCTGCTCGACCGGATGGAGCGCGACGAGTTCGACATGGTCGCCGTCGGGCGGGCGCTGATCTCCGACCCCGAGTGGGCGGCGAAGACCCTCGGCGGGCGTACGGCGGACATCACCCCGTTCTCCGCGGAGATGCTGAAGACCCTGCACTGACGACGACCGGCACGTCCCGCACCGCTACGCCCTGTTCGCCGCATCCGGGAGGTCCGCGCGGATCGCGGTGATCAGGGCGCGGCTGGCCTCGTGGGCGGCGGCGCTGCCCTCGGCCGGGGTGGTGCCGGCACGCTGGTGCAGCACGACGCCGATGACCAGACGGGACACTCCGGCGACCTCCTGCCTCGTGGCCCAGACGAGGTTGCCGCCCGCCGGGGTGGAGGAGCCGGTCTTCAGGCCGATGACGCCGTCGTGCCCGAGCAGCTTGTTGGTGTTGCGGAAGGTCACCCCGGCGCCCGGGGCCGTGACGGAGCCGGTCGCCACGATCTGCCGGAAGGCCGGGTCCTTCATGGCGGCCCGGGCCAGCCGCAGTTGGTCCGCCGCCGTGCTCCTCGTACTCGCCTCCATGCCGCTCACCCCGGTGTACGTGGTGGCGCGCATGCCGAGTGCGGCGGCGGTCCGGTTCATCTTCGCGACGAACGCCTTCTCGTCGCCCGCGTCCCAACGGGCCAGCAGCCGGGCCACGTTGTTGCCGGACGGCACCATCATCAGTTCCAGCAGCCGCCGTTGGCTGTACTTCCGCCCGGCGAGCACCGGTGCGGTCGTCTCGACGGAGGAGTACGACTCGTCGGCCGCCCGCTGATCGGCGACCACGGTCGCGCCGGGGGCGTCGGCGCGCATCGGACGGCCCTTGAGGATCACGTAGGCCGTCATGACCTTGGTGACGCTGGCGATCGGCACCGGCTTCTGCTCGCCCCGGGTGCCGAGGCTGCCGATCCCCTCGACCGCCACGCTCGCCTGGCCCTCGCGCGGCCAGGGCAGCTGCATCGACCGGGCGAGCGGCGCCACCCCCTCCCCCGGCCCATCGGCACCACCTGCCC